>NZ_CP116384.1:1200000-1563780 GCF_028201475.1 Vibrio sp. SCSIO 43137
CCAGCAAACGATGCGTGCCAGTTGTTTTGTTATGTCCGGTTTTAAAGGTATTTAGCAAAGTCAGAGACGTAAGCACAATTGCAGAAACAGCAAACCCGAAAGCGTTAAAGCCAATTGAACGGCCTAAAGCATAAAAAGCCAATAACATAGCGGTAGTGATTAGTGGCAAAGCTATATTTCGATATCTCATAATCATCTCTCTAAAAATTTCAGAAAATGTTATGCTTAAAACCAAATAGATAAAAATAGATATCATTTATAAATTAGTTAGATAAAAATCTATTCCAAATGAAATACAACCGGAGAGAAGCTATGCCATCCAGACTACATGCACATATAGGGACTTTCCGCCAACTGGAGATTTTACTCGCGGTTTATCAGGGGGGTAGCATCAAGTCAGCAGCAGAAGCTCTATTCCTGACTCAGCCAACAGTGTCAATGCAGTTAAAAAAGCTGGCGGAAGCTATCGGTTTACCCCTTTATCAACAGGTAGGCAGAAAACTACAGTTTACCGATGCAGGTCTGGCAACAGTCACCACCGCTAAGAAAATACTGCTAAGCTGTGAAGAGTTAGATATGCAGCTCTCCAGCCTTAGAGGACTGGAATCCGGTACTTTAAAGCTTGCCGTCACCACCACAGCAAAGTACTTTACCCCTCACTTACTGGGGCCGTTTCGTGAACGTTATCCGGGAATAGATATTCAGCTAACAATAGCCAACCGGCAACAGGTTATCGAACGGTTTGAAAACGGAGCTGATGACTTTTATGTATTTAGCCATTTACCCGAAGAACTGGATCTCGAAGTCATAGAGTTTATGTCAAATGATCTGGTCGCTATTGCAGAAGCTAACCACCCATTTACAACCAAAAGCAAGGTTTCACTACAGGAGTTTTGTCAGGAAGATTTTCTTATTCGGGAGGCTGGCTCCGGCACCAGATATGCCACTGAAGCATTTTTTAACAAACAGCAATATAAACCAAATATAAAAATGACTATAGCCAGCAACGAAGCCATTATTCACTCCGTGTTATCTCGGCTGGGAGTATCCATTCTCTCTGCACATACTCTCGCCTTCGGAAACATTTACGATGTTAAGGTGATTAACGTTGAATCCCTGCCGATTAAAACCAAATGGTCCTTTACCTGGACAAGGAATCAGTCTCTGTCTCCGGTAGCAAAAGTTTTTCTCAATTATGTAGAGACAGAAGGCAGGGAAATGATGCAAAAAGCGATTCAGATTTAGTTCTCAGATTTCATGTAAGAATAAGTCCCCCGATAAAACGGAGGACTTTTCAGTTTAATTTGCGGGTAATAAGTTATTTCGCAGTAAGGGTAACCACATCATTATATACGCGGAACTTAAAGTGCCTGTCCCGATAACCCTAACTTCCTTCTGATAACTCTTCCTCAAACAATTGGAATCACCGTCAAACACCAATACTGTATAACTAACTCATTCGACAGCCAATTCTGAGATTTCGGCTTAAGTTAAATGTATGGCAAGCGACAAACATTGAAGAGCTATGTTCAAATCGACCTCTGCTCATTAATTAAGGTGCATGTCCAGACAAGCTTCTGAATGCTTACAAACTTATGGCAAGAGCATTTCATGATTTTACCCCACAACAGATTCAGCAAAACATTGATGAGGGGCTACTAAGAGAGGTTGAAAAATGATTGATGACCGTTTAGAGAAAATGCAGGCAATGGCCAAGCGCTTCGGAGCTAATGGCTCCGTTAATCAGTTAACTGTGCGCCAGATAGATATGCTGGTATTAAATGCAAAATTAGAAGTCATGGACGCTGCGCGTATTAAATCTCTTCGTGAAAAAGAGCATATCAGTCAGGCCGTATTGGCAGGAATACTTAATATGAGCTGTGAAAGCGTGCAAAAATGGGAGCAAGGAAAAACTAAGCCCAGAGGCTCAGCATTACGCTTGCTCAATATCATCGAGCAGAAAGGTATTGCTGCGGTTATTTAGCCAGCACTGTTTTGAGATTTATAAAGCTACTACCGCTTCGATTTCAATATGTAAATCAGGGTGAATCAACTTCGATATTTCAACAAGGGAACAAGCTGGCAAGTTGCCATCATAAAACTCAAACAACTGGTCACGAATATCTGCCAGCAAACCAATATCTTTTACAAATATCGTCAGTTTTACTAAATCATTTTTGCTGCGTTTCTCATGGTTAAGTATCTGAGATATCTGACTAAGAATCTCACTGCTCTGAGTAATCAAATCTTCTGACTGAGCCTCAGTTCCATAGGCAGTTAAACCTGATATATATAGCGTTTGATTATGTTTTGTTGCATGGACATAAGGCCCTGATATTTGAGGCAGCCCCTCATAGTTAACTCTTTTTACCATCTGATCCTCTTATGCCTTATCAGGCATTTTCGTGACGCATTAATCTTATTCCGCCAACGTCAGCACTAAAGCCAAACTGCTGATAGTAACTCTCCATTTCAGGCAAACAGTAGAGTTCAAAGTGTTTAATCGGCTTTAGCTTGTCGTGGTTCTGAATTGCCTGTATTAACTTAGTGCCTAAACCACTATTACGCTGAGACGGATGAACAATGACATCGAAGATAATAGCTTTAAAGGTGAAGTCACTGATAACACGCGCAAAACCTACCAATTGATCATCATTATCCAGAACCCCTATGCAAAGTTGAGAGCCTTGTACACAACTTGTCGTTTGCTCCAGCGTTCTTTCCTTGCCCCACCAGCTATGGCTATACAGTTCATAGACTTGTGCTATCAACTCGGGTGAAAAATCATATATTAATTTCATAAGCGTTGTTATTACTGGCTTTTCTTGCTTAGCTACATGCCGTTATTTATATCATTATAATAAAAGTCATCCTATCTGTTTTTATTTAACAATCAACAAGATGGATGGTAAATAGGCAAACAAAAAGTCCCCCGGCGAACCGGAGGACTTTTCAGTTTAATTTGCGGGTAATAAGTTATTTCGCAGTAAGGGTAACCACATCATCATATACGCGGCGTTCCCAGCCAGTAATTTCACCCTCTTTGTTCATCACAGGGAAAACATAGACGGGAGAGATCTCCGTTGTCCAGACACCTTGCTTATTCTGGAATACATTTACTTAATATTTCGTAAAAATCCTTTCATTCTACAATTAATGAAAGGGTATGTTTTCAGTGTGAATCTACGAGCAGATATTTTGTGACTGATTTACAATATGGTGACTGATATAAATGAAAATTCGTTACCTTAAAAATAAGCCTATATGCTGCGTTATATAAATTGCATGACATCACAATTTTGTAAGTTAAATACACTTAGAACAGCCAACATCATCTAATAAATATTAATAAAACCACACGAAACCATACACAAAGTAAATCTATGTAAAGCAGTTTAAAGATAAGCAAAGCTGCTCCCTAACACCTCAATAAATCCTTACTATTCTTGCGTCTATTTCATTAATCCGCTAACGGGAATGATTATGCCCAAGATAACAGTAAAAAATATTACCCTGCTGGTTGCCCTGCTCTGGCTTCCGTCTGTTCTTCCCACCTTAATTTCAGAGCCACAGGCGGCAGGTGACTTCTTCTTCTGGAGACACCAGCTCACTATGCTGACTGGCTTTCTGGCACTGGCCTATATGAGCCTTGCCGTCCTTCTGGCCGTCAGGTTTCGCTGGGTTGAAGAGATAGTAAAAGAGCTGGATAAGGGCTACGCGCTACACAAAAGTCTCGGCATTGCGGCGCTTATTTCCCTTATCAGCCACTGGGCGATGGTAAAAAGTGCCATGTGGCTTATTGATTCAGGAATGATAGCCATGCCCGACAGAGGCCCGCGCCCGGAACAGACAGGAGTCGACTGGCGCGGTATTGCTGAAGGTGTTGGTGATGTTTCCTTTAAAATCTTCCTGCTGTTTAGTATTTTCAGTCTGGTTCAGGCTATAAGTTATAAGCGTTTTCGTTTTGTACACAAGATCGGGGGCGTTCTTATGCTGGCGGGTGTTTTCCATACCATGCTTCTGCTCGACTGGAATATCGCCGCACTGCCCATGAATATTGCGGTTACCGGTTTATGTATGATTGCCAGTTACTGTTCGGTCTGGTCACTAAGTGGCAAAATCGGCCGCCGCAACCGCTCATCAGGTCAGGTTATCGCCAGCAGAAAACTGTTCGAAAGCCCGGAGAAGGGCAATATTATTCGTTTCTCTGTCAGGCTGGATGAAACCATTGGTTACAAGGAAGGCCAGTTTGCCTACCTTAACTTTCATGACGGCGAAGCTCCTCACCCCTTCTCTATTCTTAACTACCGGGAACAAGAGAAGCTTATCGATTTCGGAGTAAAGGATTTAGGCGACTATACCCATAAACTGGTTAACACGTTACGAAACGGCCAGAAGGTAACCGTTGAAGGGGGTTACGGCCACTTTCAGATCAGCGGAGCGCCACAGCAAGTCTGGATAGGCGCAGGTATCGGTATTGTTCCTATGATATCCCGCCTCTACTGGTTATCCCGTAAAGCAGCAAAGGGAGAGCATAAACTTCAGTCCGTTCACCTGTTTTACTGCGTTAACTCTGAGAAAGAGGCTTTCTTCAGGGACGAAATCACCTCACTAATCGGTAACCTGCTCAACCGGCTCGACTTTATAAAATTTGAACTGGTTGATGCAGAAAAAGGAGAATTACTCGGTGCAGAAAGGGTTTACAACGCAGGTAAAGAACTGGAGTTTGATATCAGCTTCTGTGGTCCGCACGCCTTTGCAGACCAACTCAAATCCGGCTTAACAGCTCTCGGTTTTGACCCTGAACGCTTCCATAGAGAGCAATTTAAGATGCGTTAATCTTTTTCCTCTCTCTCCCTTTAGAACGTGCGCCCTTTGCGCACGTTTTTGCTTTTACAACCCTGCTCCACTCTCCTTTACACAGATTTACATAACCTGACGTACTCTTACGTACATTAGAATATACTTATATTAAACCAGTACGGAGGACGTCATTATGAAAGGCACAACACTTACTATTACCTTAACCAGTTTAGTCGTCGCATTTTCAGTTAGTGCAGCCGGTATGAACTCAAAATGGAACAACGGTTCAGCTCCTCAACAACCCGTGTTCAGTCAGATAGACGTAGATGGTGACAAGCTCATTTCCAGTCAGGAATTGATCGATTTTAAAGCCCAGCGCATCTCAGAACGTGCTGAACAAGGTCGCAGACTACAGAACATAAGCCGTTCAACAGAGTTCGGTTCTTACGACAGCGATGGTGACGGTTTTATCAGTGAAGACGAGTTTACTGCTCATAAAAACTCAGCCCGCGCAGCCATGCAAAATGGCAGACAAGGCAATTGGCAAAATGGAATGAAAGGCAAACAGGGCTTTAACAAAGGTCAACGCAAAGGAAACTGTCAGGGTCCACGGCAAAGTCAGATTTAGGTCACACCTTGTTGCATATGTTGTTCTAACTTTATAAGGCCCTTTTAATCAGGGCCTTATCTACTTAATCATCAGTAGGGTCTTGTGCTCTGCTCCACTACAGGATGTCCGTTATGTCTCAGTTTGGCTGGAAGCAACGTTTACTATTCTTTCCCCCGTTAATCATTGGCATCGCTCTTCTGCTGCTGGCACCTTCTATGAAAGCAGAGCCACCCAAAACCACCAACACCAGTGGCAAAAAAGTGGTTCGCGTGTTGAGCGTGGTACCGAGGAAAATCCAACCTTCCGCAACAGGTTATGGTCACAGCCAACCTGCAACGGAATGGGAAGCAGCCTCTCAGGTTGAAGGTGCCATTGTCTGGGTTTCTCCTCAATTAAAGGCCGGAGCCATCATAAATCAAGGCGAAAAACTGCTGCAACTCGACCCTTCCCAGTATGAACTTTCCGTTGCGCGCTTGCAGGCAGAACTTGATGTCTCCCGTCTGAAAGACAAAACCATTCAGGCCTCTGTCTCTATTGCGGAAAAAGAGTTTGATTTACAAAGTTCTGAGTATCAGCGCTCAGTCCGTTTAAATAAGACCGGACACCTTTCAAGGAATGAGCTTGATAACGCCAACCGTTCTCTGCTTAACAGCCAACAGCAGTTGCAGACCCTGAAGAACAATCTGCTGATTAATCAGGCTGAGCAGCAGGTGTTGATTACTCAGCTGGCGCTGGCGCAACGGGATCTCGCCAATACCAGTATCGTCGCCCCTTTTAACCTCAGGGTTACTGAGAAAATGGCTGACCTTGCTGAGTATGTAAACAAAGGCGAAGTGCTGCTAAAAGCCGACAGCACCCATGCGGTTGAAGTGAGTGCTCAGTTCCCTCTGGGTAAAATGCGCCCCCTTCGCCGCACTGAAGATAAATCCGCAGTGGACAACAAACTTCATTCCACCCTTGAAGCTGTGGTTGAACTGGACGCCGGTGGTAAGTTAATCCGCTGGGACGCCTCTGTGGATCGCTCCGGCGGCCTTATTGATGCACAAACACAAAGCCAGAGCATTGTGGTCAAAATTGACAATCCTTATCAGCAGGCTCAGCCCGGCCAGAAACCACCGCTTATCCGCGACACTTTTGTAAAAGTAACCCTTAAAGCACCTGTACTGAAAAAACAGATCTTGCTGCCGGTAAATGCCATTCACAATAACAAGGTCTATACGGTTAGTTCTGAAGGTAAGCTTGTTATCAAGCCGGTGAAAATTGACTTTGTTCAGGGGCAGATCGCTGTTGTTTCTTCCGGAGTTGAAGCCAAAGATAAAGTGGTGCTGAGCAAGCTTTCTCCTGCGGTTGAAGGTATGTCACTCAAGCCTCAGCCAGATAAAAAAATTGTCCGCTGGCTGGATAAAGAGACCGGCTTCACTCAGGTAAAAAAACCAGAGAAGGAGGGTAAATAATGATCACTTATTTTACCCGACACGCTACCGGCGCCAATGTGCTGATGATTGCAGTGTTATTGCTGGGCTTTTTCGCCCTGCCTAAACTGCAGAAGGATACCTTTCCGGTCACGCCGACCAAAAATATCGAAATCAGGGTGAGTTACCCGGGGGCTTCTCCTTCAGAAGTGGCGGAAGAAGTTTGCTCACCAGTGGAAGACGCCCTTGATAAGCTTAACGGTATTAAAGAGCTCAGCTGTGATGCACGGGAAAACCTTGCCATTGCTAATGCGGAAATCTCCGATGGCGAAGATATCGACCTGCTTACCAGTGATATCCAGCAACAGGTAAACTCCATCGGGGATTTTCCTGCCAGAGTGGAACAGGTAACCGTGACTAAGCTGGACAGAACCGCCTCCGTTGCCAGTGTTGCTATTACCGGCAATATGACCGACAAAGAACTGTACGACTATGCCCAGCAGGTAAAAAACCGCCTTAAGGCGCACCCTCTGATTGCACAAGTAAATATCGACGGATTTTCAGAGCAGGAAATTGAAGTACGTATCTCGGAATGGAAATTAAACCAGTACGGCATCAGTATCTCTGACTTAGCCAATGCGATTTCTCAGCAGAACATCAGTACTCCTGCCGGCACATTCAGCAATGATCTGGAGTCCATCAGTGTTCGTTTCGATAACAAGCATACTCAGGTCAGTAAGCTGGAACAGATAGTGGTTAAGTCCAGCGCGTCAGGAAGCAAAATACGCCTTGGCGATATCGCTGATTTACAGCAGAAATTTGTACTGGATGAAGAGAAAGTGCTGTTCAACGGCCAGCGGGCCGCCCTGCTACAGGTTTCTAAAACCTATTCTCAGGACACCCTTAAAGTGCGCGCTGCCATGGAGGCTCTTATCGAAAAAGAGCGGCTTACTGCGCCTTTTGGTACTGAGCTTACCGTTACTCAGGACTCCAGCGTCAATATTAAACAGCGCTTGAGCATACTAACCAGCAATGGTATTCAGGGGCTTATCCTTGCATTTCTTATGCTTTGGGCCTTCTTTAATATCCGTTTCAGTTTCTGGGTGGCCATGGGTCTGCCGGTCTCTTTTCTTGGTTCCGTATTTGTGATGCACCTGCTTGGTTACACCCTGAACATGATGACCATGGTGGGACTGATTGTTGCCATCGGTTTGCTAATGGATGACTCTTTGATCATCGCCGAAAACATCGCCGCCAAAAAACAGCAAGGCATGTCGGATATACAGGCAGCCGTTGTCGGAACTAAGCAAGTTCTTCCCGGCGTGCTGGCTTCATTTGCCACTACACTGATGGTGATCGGGCCGCTGATGTTTTTGTCCGGAAAAATGGGGGAAGTTCTGCGTTATATCCCTATTATTCTGCTAATCACCCTGCTGGTGAGCCTGATTGAGGCATTTCTGATCCTGCCTGCTCATCTGGCGCACAGCCACCTGAACAGCAAGCCGAACCCTATCCGCAGTAAATTTATCGGCTTGTTCGAAAAAACACGGGATCGCTTTTTTATTCCCTTCTCTATACGGGCAATGAAACTTCCCTTCTTCACTCTCGGCCTGTTGTTCATGCTGGTACTGGGTTCAACAGCGCTGCTTCCTGCCGGCCTGATGAAGTTTAAAGCTATGCCGGCTTTAGAGAGTGATACCCTTCAGGCGCGTATTCTGCTATCTCAGGGCAGCCTGTTGAATCAGACAGAACAGGTGGTGGACAAGCTCGCCGTCGCGCTGGCTGAAATTGGTGAAGAGTATGCTGAGAAATATCCCGGTTCAGCGCCTCTGATTAACAGCACCAGTATTATGTACAACTCTAATGTTGACGCTAACGAGTCCGGCCCGCATATGGCCACCGTCAGTGCTGACCTGCTTCCTTCGCAGTTCAGACAAGAGAGCATTAAATATCTGGTACAGAGCTGGAAGAAAAAGGTCGGCCCGACGGCTGATGTTGTCTCCCTTAAGTTTACCGATAAAGAGCGTGGCATTGCCGGAAACGGTATTGATATCCGCATTCAGGGCGGCTCACTGGAAGAGATGAAAAAAGTCAGCCGCTCACTGATTAAGTGGCTTAAAGGCTTTGACGGTGTATTTAATCTTTCCGACGATCTGCGCTATGGCCGCAATGAGTTCAGGGTCAGCCTGAAAGATGAAGCCGGAGTAATGGGGGTCAATGCTTCGCAGGTAGCGCAAACCCTGAGAAGCGCCATTAAAGGCAGCACAGATCTGACAGTGTTTCAGCAGGGCGATATTGTTGATATCTCTGTCCGCCTTAGTGAGTTCACTTATATGGCTAACCTGCAGGGGCTGAAAGATCTTGCGGTAACAGCTTCAAATGGTCAGTTAATCCCTCTTTCTACGGTGGCTGAGTTTAGTGAACAGCAGGCATTTTCACGCATTCACCGGGTTAACGGCATCGATACGGTAACGGTTCAGGGTAATATCAACACTGCCGTTGGTAATGCCAGAGAGATTATGAACCGCTTTAATAAGGAGTTTGTGCCTCAGATTAACAGCAAGTTCCCGGATATCCGTTTTGTGTCTCAGGGGCAGGATAAAGAGAGCGCCGATACGGGCTCATCTCTGGTCAGTTTCTTTGCCCTTGGCATTATCGGTATCTACCTGATCCTGACCTTCCTGTTCCAGAGCTATGCCCAGCCGCTGGCCGTGCTGCTGGCTATTCCTATGGGCTGGATTGGGGTTATCTGGGGACACACAGCGTTAGGTCTGGATTTAACCATACCGAGTCTGGTTGGCTTTGCTACCCTTGCCGGTATCGTAGTCAATGACAATATTCTGCTGGTGAATTTTATTAAGCAGAACATCAGTGAAGGGCTGTCTCTGTTTGACGCCTGCCGCAACGCTGTTCACGACCGCTTCCGGGCGATCTTTATTACCTCGCTGACCACCTTTGCTGGTTTGTTGCCACTGCTGACGGAATCAAGTACACAGGCACAGTTCCTGACCCCCCTGATCGCCAGTATCGCTTTCGGGTTGGTTTCGGCCACTCTGCTTGCCTCTATTGTTGTTCCGTGCGTATTGATTGTTCTGGATGATTTGGGCATCAGCAAGCTAAAGCCTGAGTCAGAAGCAAAAGAAGTGCTATTGACCGAAGGGGAAAGTGCCACTCAGATTTGATAAGCAGCGGCAATCAGGTACTAAAAAGGGAAACCATTCACGGTTTCCCTTTTCTCATTATGCGGAAATCACTTCTTCTGCCGGTAAGGCTTGCTGATTAACCGGTTCAGCCGATGCTCTCGGACCATAACCGTTGCAACATCCCGCCAGAAACAGCGCGGCGGACAGAAGCAGGATAAGCTTCATAAATAACTCCTTTAATGAGTTCTTAACTCACTAACTATAGGAGAGACTATGTGCGTTTTGGTTGCTTATATGTCTTTCCGGCGATCTTATAAACGTCTTTTTGTTTTACATCAAACATGGCGTAGAAGAACCAGGAGACAAACTTAATAATGTCATCACCTTCGTTCATAACATGTTCGACAAACTCTTCGTCTTCGCCCTGCTCGTTTTGCTGAACAGTGACATGGTAGATACGCTTTTCACCGTCGATTTCTGCCAGAGAAAACTGACCAGCCAGTGATGCCGCCGCTTCTGCAACCTCTTCATCTTCAGACGTTTTTAACAGTTCCAGCGCTTTCGGCAGTGTCTCTTCTTTGCATAAGGCAACAACCAGTGCCTCGAACTCTTCTTGTAACATACGGATACTCCAGATTAGAACGCGGCATTGTACACTAATCGCCGATCAGTTTGCCAACGACAGCAGAGTTTCCTGTTTGCCTAACAGTTCGTTATACATAGCAATCTTGGTTTTAAAGGCGTCTAGCTCTTTCTTCGGTACCGAACTTGCCATAGGGATATTCGCCGTCATAGCGTTTACCGGACGACCTTTAATAATAAACTCATAATGCAGATGAGGTCCGGTAGAACGGCCGGTATTACCTGACAGGGCGATTCTCTGCCCACGAGAGACCTTCTGCCCCTTCTTCACCAGAATCTTACTCAGATGCAAAAAGCGGGTTTTATAGGTATTGCCGTGCTGAATAACAATGTACTTACCGGCGTATGGGTGGTTCTTGGTCAGTATCACTTTACCATCCCCGGTGGCATAAACCGGAGTGCCGATTCCCACCGCAAAGTCGGTGCCGTTATGAGGAGAAACCCGCCCTGTCACCGGATGCTTGCGACGCGGGTTAAAGGACGAAGATATACGGTATCTTTTACTGGTCGGGTAGCGCTGGAAGGCCCGCTGAAGGCTGTTACCGTTTTTATCATAATACTGACCATCGGTATGTAAGTAAGCAGTTACTACCTTTCCACGATTGTGAATACGGATTGCTTCAATCTCTTTTTTACCGGTAAGCTCATCACCGACAAACTGACGGTTCTGGATAATTTCAAACCGGTCACCAGCCCTAAGATCACGGGCAAAGTTAATTTTATCTTTTAGCAGCGTGTTGATATGCTCGATTTCGTTGTTGCCAACACCGGCTTTATTAGCAGAAATTGAGAAGTTGCCCTGAATCTCACCGATAACCGGTTGCATGCGCCACTCACCGGGGATGGAAATATCTTTAAACTCATAGCTGCCGTCTTCAAGGCGTGAATATGAAACACTATCGGCAATATTGAACTGTAAAACCATTCTGGACAGTTCACCTTCTTGCGCCCCCTGCCAGAACATCAAGGTATTGCCCGGCTTAAGGGTATCCAGCATCAGATAGTTAAGATCGGTCTCCATGATTTTCATCAGATCATTGTAGTTAAATCCTAATCTGGAAAAGATGGCGCTAAGGTTATCGCCCTTCTGGATTTGATAGTTAAAGTCCGGAACAGAATCAAACCGGCTCTGCTCTGCCTGCTCTTCTGCCGACTGATAGCTCGGCATCTCTTTAAAGACCAGAGGAATGGGTTTTCGCTCAGAAAAGTCCGTTGTCGAACCGGAGAAATAGACAATCGCCGCAATAGGAAGCAGAGTTGCGAGAAGCGCGGCTTTTTTTGAAAAAGGAGAAGTTCGCTTTGTAAACACAAGAAAATCCAATAAAGCTATTTTTAACACAAAGCCGGAGCGTTCGTTGATTCCGGCGTTCCGGCCGTTGCTCAGTCTACCCTATTTTCTGTCGCTTTCGCACAGCACAGGTCAATAAATGAGCAAATGATATATTATAACAATTTGTACTGTTTATAGTGTAAAGGTTTTACAAACTTTTACCCCGCGCATAAAAAAACCAGCCTTTCAGCCTGTCTTTTATACAGAAGTCCCTCGCATAATGTGAGGGATTTTTTTTGAACTTAATTCTTGGTTCACGATCAGATCTTTAACGGACTTAGTTGAGGGTTTTGAGATGATTAAAAGCAATAGTGATTGGGCTGAAGAGCAATTTGGTCATGCTAAACTTGGAGACCCAAGAAGAACGGCTAGACTTGTAAAAATGGCATCAGACTTAGCTCAGCATCCAGGTAAATCGGTAGTGAAATCATCTCATTCTCCAGCAAGTATGGAGGGCGCTTACCGATTTATTCGGAACGACAATGTCTCATCAGACGATATTGCCGAAGCAGGCTTTAAAGCAACTGCAGATCAAGTTCATCGTTACCCTCTCCTTCTCGCGTTAGAAGATACAACTACCTTAAGCTACAAACATCGCTCTATTAGAGCGGACTTAGGACATGTAAACCAAGGTAATCGTTATAGGGGGTTGTTTGCCCATAGTATTTTGCTGTTTGCTCCTGAAACTCTCGACGTTATTGGGTTAGTTGAACAACAACGATGGACGAGAGATATCAAGACTCGAGGTATCCGTCGTAAGGGGTTGAAACGACCTTATGAAGAAAAAGAAGGTTATAAATGGGAAAGAGCATCACGCAATATGGCAGCCCGTTTAGGTACCTCGATGGTTAACGTAATATCAGTTTGCGATCGCGAGGCCGATATCTACGATTACCTCATTTATAAAATGGCGAATCAGCAACGTTTTGTTGTGCGGTCGATGATGAGCCGTCATATAGAAGAAGGCTCAGACAAGCTTTATCACTTTGCATCAGAACTTCAAAGTGTGAAGCAACGTCAAATCCAAATAGCTCAAAGGGGTGGCCGGAAAGCTCGTGAAGTCACTCTGGATGTAAAATATGCAGCAGTGACTTTAAAAACACCCTCAAACAAAAAAGGAGCTCCTATTTCTCTCAACTATGTTGGCTGCTCCGAAATCGGTGATGGAGAAAAGAGGCTCAATTGGCATATTTTAACTAATGAGCCAGTTAATAGTGCAGAAGATGCATTAAAAATTATTGGTTACTACGAAAAACGCTGGTTGATTGAGGAGTATCACAAGGTCTGGAAAACTGAAGGGACAGGAGTTGAAGAGCTTCGGTTACAAAGTAAAGATAACTTAGATAGGTTAGCAACAATTTATGCGTTTTTAGCAGTAAGAATTTTCCAATTGAAATTTGCCAATGAGCAAATCGAAGACGTTAGTTGTGAGAAAATCTTGTCCTCAAGAGCATGGAAGTTGCTTTGGCTGAAAAGAGTAAAGACACCACTTCCAAAGGAGGTTCCAACAGCAAAATGGGCTTATGAACACCTCGCAAGACTTGGCGGTTGGAAAGACAGCAAAAGAAATGGAAGAGCGTCAGTTAAGACGCTCTGGGAAGGATGGCTCAAACTACAAGCCATCCTTGAAGGCTACGAACTCGCTCTGTCTCTTGAGCAGGACTTGTGATCAAGAGACAGGCCTTTCAGCCGGTTTTGCATACTAAGTGCTCTAAAACACAGATTAATGGAAGAAATCCACCTGCTGCTTAAGCTCTGTTGACTGAGTCTGCAAACTCTTAGCACTTTCAGCTGATTGCGCCGTTACATTTCTGGTATCGCTATTTAGCTTGCTTATATCAGAGACACTTTCTGCGATCTCCTGCGAGACCATTGCCTGCTGTTCGGATGTTGCTGCAATGGTTTCCGACTGACCGGAAATATCACTCACCTGCTCCGCGATAGACTGCAGTGCCTCTCCTGCCTGTGCAGTCCGCTCCATCACCTGATTGGCATTGCTCTGGCTGTCGTTCATCAGGGCAACAGCACCAGAAGTTGATTGCTGAAGTTTATTGATGATAGAAACCACTTCCTGTACCGAGGTCTGGGTTCTGTGGGCCAGCGTTCTTACCTCATCTGCAACCACAGCGAAACCACGCCCCTGCTCTCCGGCACGGGCAGCTTCAATGGCTGCGTTCAGTGCCAGAAGGTTTGTCTGCTCGGCAATCTCATCGATCATACGGGTAACGTCCTGAATACCGTCACTGTCTTTAGCCACACTGTCAATAGCAATAGCAGACTGTTCCAGCAAACCGTTCAGGGCTGCCATATCGGTGCGAACCTGTTCCACAATATCCAGCCCTGATTGGCTGTTGCTATCGGCTTCACGAACACTGGAAGCGATAGACTCTACCTGTTCGGCTACAGATTGAGCTGAGGTCGCCATCTCTTCAACGGCCGTTACCACCTGCTCTACCCGCTGCTGCTGTTCATCCGACTGTTGCAGGCTGTTTTGTGCATCCTGATAAACGCTCTGTGCATCCTGATAAACGCTCTGCGCCTGCTGATAAACATCATCACTGGTGGCACGGATGTCACCAACCAGACCGTTCAGCTGACCTGCCATATCGCTCATACCGTTAGTCAGGCGAACCACTTCGTTGCTGGAAGAATCTGTCCCTTTAGCTATGGTCAGGCTCACTTCACCTTTACCGAAGCGATCCATAAATCCGGACAGCTTCTCCAGAGGCTTCACAAGGCGTGACAAGAACACACTGACGATGATAAAAGTAAGTACACCAACGACCAGAGAAATCAATGCAATGGTTTTCAGTAACTCCAGACTCTCTTTCGTCACTTCTGAAACCAGCGTGCCGCCAAGAATTTTCCATTGCCAGCCCGGAACATTTGCATAGGTCAGATAGCGCTGGGCGCCGTTGTCTTGTTTCATCGAATAGAGAATGACACCGTTGTCATTATCAAACACCGGCTTTAATACGGCATTGCCTGAGGCATCTCTCTCATCCTGAATAGGAGCATCTTCAAAAGACTTATCCGGATGGAGAATATAAGCACCTCTCTCTTTACCCTTGTTCAGTACAATGCTGGTAAAGCCGGTATCACCCCATTTCATTGCACTTAACTTAGAAAAGATCTGCTCCGTTGCTTTCTCGACCGGCAGGCCGATAAACGAGATACCGATAAGAGAGCCATCAAAGGTCACAATCGGCTGATAGTAAGTCAGATAGGGCATACCAAACAGAGTCACCTCTGCATAATATGGCTGACCACTTTTTAACTGTTGATAGCCGGGGTGACTAGCTCCCAGCATGGTTCCGACCGCCCGCTTACCTGACTGATCCTTCAGCGAAGTGGAGACACGAATAAAGTCATTGTCTATCGGAACAAAAAGGGTAGCGATTGCGCCAGTATCCCTGGTAAACGCATCTACTAGTTTGGTATCACCCACCAGCGACTCACCAAACTGAGTGATATCCCTTACCTGCTTTCCGGCAAAATCGACGGTTCTCTCTTCCAGATAAACTCCGGCAAGATAGCCATTGCGGAAAGCCGATTCCAGACTTTTAGCACCATCAAGAATAGTGACAAATTCACCTTCCAGCAAAGTGGCAAGTGCCTCTATGCGATGTTGCTGCTCCTTTAATGTTTTATCAAGCAATGCTTTAGATGCGTTCTGGTAAGCCATAACCCCGATAGCACTAAAAGCAACGATAAGACACAATGCAATAACCAACTTCAGTTGAAATCCAACACTTTTATTTTTATAGTCCAGCATTTGCACACTCTTCTTATTTCATAAAAAATGAGACCTGGATCTTATTATAATTGATAAAAATGCCATAAAGAACAGACCATATTTCCTGCAATCGATTACATAATATATTAACAGTTTTTAAATCCAGACAATCTCACAGAAATAGCATTTATAACTGGTACAATCTCGTTTTAGTGGAGAGTTTAACCAGCAAGGCAGCACATTCAGAATATGTTATATCTCTGAATTTTGTCACATTTTGTAGATATGCTTGTTATTCCCTTACCTGGTGAATTATGCATAGAGCTGTGTGCAGAAAATCGTTGTTATTCAGCAGAAACTGGCTAGTTATGCAGCTATTAACATCCGATTATAAGATGAACTCACTAAGTTTACGGGAAACCACCGGGAGTGATTATTCATTTTTATGCTTTGATTTATGCACATAAAGCCGCACAGGCGTCAGATAAACCCTTACATAAAAGAGGGCTTTTTGCTGTATTATCAATAACTTTATGAATAGTTTCTCAGGTAATCTTCACTGAACTTATTAGAATACATATGGTCATATATTGTTCATCAGAATGAAATGACCGATTATTACCCATGCATAATATTCGCATTTTAGTGAATAGTATTGCATTAAGATGAGATTACAGTTAATCTTCGCCCTCGGATTTTTTAAGGACAACATAGAAAAAGCTTCTGCCAACGGAATTGGCCAATATAACAAGCTGTTAACAGAGATATCAGATGCAAAATCATTCAGAGACCACAGAGACACCGCAGAGTAAAAGCACCTTCTGGGTGTTCCTGATTCCGTCATTAGTTGGCTTATTCCTTTTTATGACTCCTATCCCCTTCGATGGTGGGATGACCATACCGGTTGCCGTACTGGCGAAATCACTGATTTCTGTCATTGAAGATTATCTGGTAACCATTGTTACTCTGATTATCAGCTTTATGGCAGTGGCTTCATTACTCTATAAAGCCGTTCAGCCCCCTTTTATTGCTAACAACACTTTTCTGCACCGCCTGTTCAGCCCGTCACCGCTCTGGCTGCTTGTCCGTGTTATCGGTGGTATCGCTGTTGCCCTGAGCTATTTTCAGGTTGGCCCTGAAGCGATATGGAATGAAAACACCGGCGGTCTTGTTCTGGAAGGCCTGCTTCCGACCCTGTTTGCGGTGTTTATCTTTGCCGGCTTGCTACTTCCCCTGCTACTGAACTTCGGCCTGTTAGAGCTTTTTGGTACTCTGTTAAGTAAAGTGATGCGTCCGGTATTTAACCTTCCGGGACGTTCGGCCATTGACTGTATTACTTCATGGCTGGGTGACGGTAGTGTCGGTATCCTGCTGACCACTAAGCAGTACGAAAACAAGTTCTACACTCAGCGTGAAGCGGCTGTAGTAGGTACTACTTTCTCAGCGGTTTCTATTACCTTTAGCCTTGTGGTTCTGGCACAGGTTAAGCTTGAGCAGTACTTTGTTCCGTTTTACGGTGCTATCTGTCTGGCGGGTATTGTTGCCGCCATTATTATCCCGAGACTTCCTCCGCTAAGCAGAAAAAAAGACCTGTATGTAGACGGCACTGAGCCAAACAAAGATCAGGATCTAATCCCGGCTGGACACTCTATTTTTTCATGGGGTATGAAGCTGGCGCTTAAAAAAGCCTCTTCTGTAACCAACGTTAAGCGTATTGTGATGGATGGCGTAGAGAACGCCGTGGATATGGTATTTGGTGTTCTTCCTGTCGTAATGGGCTTAGGTACTCTTGCTCTTGTGGTTGCGGAATATACGCCAGTATTTGCCATCCTTGGTCAGCCGTTTGTACCATTCCTTGAACTGCTGCAAATTCCAGAAGCCGTAGCCGCTTCAGAAACCATGGTGGTCGGTTTTGCCGATATGTTCCTGCCTGCGATTATTATCTCGTCGGTAGACAGTGAAGTTACCCGCTTTGTTGTTGCTGCTATGTCTGTCACCCAGCTTATCTACATGTCCGAAGTAGGTGCTCTGCTGCTGGGTAGCCGCATTCCGGTTAACATCGTTGAGCTGTTTATTATCTTTATCCTGCGTACTCTGATTACCCTTCCGGTTATCGCTGGTATTGCGCATATGATATTCTGATTCTTATTCCCTGATTGAACACAGCCACCTTTATAGGGTGGCTGTTTTTTTATATAGAAGCCCCTAACCTCTCGCTTACATGTTTTACGGGGGAGTGAATACCAGAGCTTAAATTTACCGTCGATATTAGTCTGATTTGTTATTCCCCCCTACCTAATCTCACTCCCATATTCTTGAAGTGACTTTCAATAATCCGTAATCCAACCATTGCCCGTCACGTTGAATTAAGAGATACATTTGAACCCGCCTTTAAACAACTACATAGGGGAAATAACTACTCACACACACCAATAAAACGGCTAGATATGAAATCAGGTCGCTTATATAATTGAAAACAGCTAATAAACTATGAGTTACACAATAAATCATTTATATTCATTATGTTAAAACAGATCCATCTCAACTTAATGTCGGATGTTTGATTACGCACATGCCGTATTTATTTCAAATTCCGAAGAGCTTCAAGTATACTAGGTTCAAGTATTGTCTGGGAGGGTGAATCATGACTGCAACTGATCGAATTTATCAAAAGATAAAGCGCTCTCGCCGCTATGTGTTCGAACGTAAAGATTTCGACAACTATGCTAGCTATGACCAGATTGGACGCGTCTTAAAACAACTTGTAGATAAAGGCGTACTGATGAAAATCGGATATGGCTTATACACCAAGTCAACAATCAACAGCCTAACCAATAAACCCATGCCTACGAACCCGGGTGGTACTGACGCAATCATGCGAGAGGTTCTAAAAATGCGTGGTGTAGACTTTGAGCTGGATGCTATGTCATTGAAGAGCCTCAATGGACAGTCCACTCAAATACCGGCATCCATCAGGTATAAGTGGAACTCCAAATATTTCAACCGCAGCCTTAAGGTCGGTAACCGAGTATTGAACGAGCGACAATGAGTATACCTAAACTAAAAAAGCAATTTCTTGAAGTATCAGATGCAATCGAATTAGGTAACCCGTCAATCACGGAAAAGGACTATTGGGTGGTATCCCTGCTTGCCATGTTAGAAAGTGTGGAAAGTGAACACCACCAACTTGTTTTTTCAGGTGGAACAGCTCTGGCCAAGTCCAACATCAAGATTCTGCGCATGTCCGAAGACGTCGACATAAAATTAATTCCAAATCAGGAATTTCTCAATAAAGGTACAGGTGCAAAGAGAAAAGCTCGCAAGGCGTTAGTTGAGAACCTCATAGCAAGGTTGGTTGACCACGCTTATCTGAAATATAGTAAAAGAACGGTACGCGATAGCTATCGCTATGTCGAAATCGAAATAGAGTACCCGCAACAATACCATCAAGCACCATGTCTAAGGCCTTATATTAAACTGGAACTTATCGAGACCATTGAGTTTCAGGGCGTTGAACCTCGCTCTATATCATCGCTGGTTGCGCAGAGCTACAATCAACCTGCTGAAGTAAACGCAATGTCATGCATTTCCATTGATTTGACGTTGGTTGAAAAAGTACTTTCTATGTTGCGCCGCACCATGTCAGTTAAGCGTAATCCACAGCGTAAGGATGACGAAACACTGGTTCGTCACATCTACGATGTTCACTGTATTAATGCCCAGCATACGATTGATATAGGCGCATTAAAGCCGATATTTGATACCGTTTTGGAAGAGGACAAGGCGCGATATGGTAATCAACATCAAGACTTTGTCGCCGACCCGCGCAATGAATTGAAATTAGGATTAGAAGAGCTAGAAACCAACGAGAAGTTCCGTGAACGTTTTGAAGCATTTGTAGCTCCAATGGTGTACAGCACAGAACCACATGACTTTGATACCTGTTTTACCTCATTCAAAAATATTTCAGAGCAACTTATCAACTAACCCATCCGATGCAACCACTTCTGCAACTCTTGGACTGATTCCCTCAAGATATTTCTTCGCAATTTAGAATTTTAGCTCTCTGCTAAATTTAGACGTAAAAGACCCATAATAATTGGTTGTCCGGCTATTGGGGTCACTTTATCGACGTGGGAGTGTATACTTCATGCTGTCGTTGCCATGCTCCTGCGTGGCAATGCATACCAGAGCTTAGTTGTATTGGACATTAGCCGAGATTATCACTTCTGACTTAGGCTTTGCTTTCGCCCCTGCCCGGGCGAGTAATCTCTGCCTGCGGCTGCAAAAGTAACCAGAAAGGCGTTGGTTTTCTCTTTGCTGTGGGCTTATTCACCCCCCCGTTTTGTAACTCGCCTTTCTGGCGAAAGGCTCAGACACGACAAAACTATCCATGTATGGTTTTCTTTATGAATATTTCTCGTTTCTACGTGATGGGAGAATGCCAAATTCGACATTTATGCTTTATTTTTTATAGACTTATGGTAGATTGATTGAAAGTTCCGCAGGCAAAAAAACGAGCAGGCCGGTTATTAAGAATGTTACATGTAAAGAGGAAGAATGGAGCTAACATCAACACAAATAGGTGCTATCGCTGAAAATTTGGCTGCGAATGAGCTGATGATTGAATCCGATGGTAGGTTATCTCCATTTCAGCCAATCGCTGACGATGATGGAATCGACGTATTGGTTTATGACAAAGTTACCGGCGGTGCTTTGCCTATTCAAATCAAGGCAAGAACAAACACTATCAAAAAGGCTGGGAAAGAAGAGCGAGGCAATACCGTACACTTTGAAGTAAGGAAAGCGACTCACCGAGAAGACCGCTATGCATTATTGCTTTGTATCTTATTAAGCCAAGACCTTCGCTCGACTGAACGAGCATGGTTGTTACCATTGTCAGAGCTTTCATCAATCACAAACACCAAAGCCAAGAAATATGTTATTCGCGCCAATAAACAACTATCTACGAGTGATCGTTACAAAAAATATCAATGCACTAGTATTGCTGAGGTTGGCCAAAGGCTTATTGCAGAGTTCGAGCGCAATACACGTAACAAGTAGCTGCACCGGACTCGCTAACGCTCGCTCGGTGAGCTAGGCGTTATGCAACCCCAGACTGAAGGAGTGTAGTAAAAATGGATCTTGTTACAATAATGCATGATTTGGTAAGTGATGATAAATATCGCTTTCATCTTGCCAAGCCTTCTACAAAGGGAACTCGCCCTTTAGATGCACTCACAAAATCCAAAGAAGATTGGCTTAGCTGGCAAAGATACAGAGGGAATGCGAAAGAGAGATTTCCTGTCAACTATATCGTCAGTTTTGCTCAAATTTCCGGAAATCGGTTTTTATTCGGTGGTGTATTTAAAATAACCAGCCGAGCATCAAAGGAGTACTCTGTTCAATATACACGTGATTATGCTGAGTTGATTGGTCGACTTATTCTTGAGTTCACTGGGAATAATTCTATGGCTACGGTTTTCAAACCAAGCTACATATATGAAAACTCGCAAGTCTCTGGAATCTACGAGCATCGTTTTCAGGGGGAGCCTTTTAGATCCTATGAAGAGATTAATCACAGCTTCAACGCAATTGAAATCATTATTAAGAATTCACTCCCAGACTGGAAAGTTGCATTAAGCAGCATCTATGGAATTTATCTTATATCAGATAAAAAAACCGGGAAACACTACGTAGGTTCAGCCTATGGAAGCTCAGGGATATGGGGGAGGTGGAGTAACTATGTAAATAACTTTCATGGTTCAAATGATGATCTTGTAGAACTCTTCAATAATAAGAGTGAAGCCTATTTCCGTGAGAACTTTAAGTTTTGTCTACTTGAGGTGCTCTCGTCATCTTCAACCAAAGAAGAGGTTATTAATAAGGAATCGCTCTGGAAAAAAAAGCTCTTTACTAAAGAGCATGGGCACAATCGAAATTAATGTATAAGTGATCGTCAGGTGCAACCATGGAATCATCAGAAAAAAAGTGGCGCGGCGGCGCTAGAATTGACTCAATGAACGCAACTTGGCCTTTTGCGAAACTCAAAGTTACCAAAACAGAACTGGATTTACGCGTTACATTTTTGGGTAAGTATGTTTTCAAACCCGAAGATGTTGAAAGTGTTGAGGCGTATGGGCTAATTCCTTTTGTAGGGAAAGGGGTTCGAATTCACCATAAAGTTGCAAGTTATCCTGAAAAGATTGTTTTTTGGTATCTATGCTTTAGCCCCAAAGAAATTGTAAATTCAATTCGGTCTTTTGGCTTCGGTATCTAATAGGACGTTTACTTTTCCATACTCAAGCTAATCCGTTACATTCTGGTCTAGTTATATAACTGACTCATTCCTGTCCAAAAAAGAGTTGCGCCCCCTTTCTCGCAGACCTTCCATAACCCCAAAACAAAAAAGCGTACACACCATCACTAGTGTGTACGCCTGAACATCTTAGTTAATAAAGGTTTACAGAGCCCAGCCGCCTACATAGAAGGCCACCAGCACAACTGTGATTAGTACGGTTCCAAGGTTCAGCTTCTTCGCTTCGCCGGAAACGACACGGCCAATTACCAATGCACCGAAGCCAAGCATAATACCGGTAACAATATTACTGGTCAGAACGATAAATACTGCACAGATCAGGCCTGACAGGGCATCGACTGAGTCTTCCATTTTCAGCTTGCTGACATTGCTCATCATTAACAGACCAACGTACATCAGTGCAGGAGCTGTTGCGTATACAGGGATCAGATAGCTCACCGGAGATAAGAACAGCATAGCAAGGAACAGAACACCAACCACTGTGGCGGTTAAACCTGTTTTACCACCTGCTGCCGTACCCGCTGCCGATTCGATATACACCGCCGCAGGCGCACTACCAAAGAAGCCCGCCATAATACTACTGACGGAGTCAGAGGTTAGTGCCTTACCACCGTTGATGATATTGCCGTCTTTGTCCAGCAGGTTCGCCTGTCCGGCAACCGCACGGATAGTACCTGTTGCATCAAATATCGCAGTCATTACCAGTGCAAACACTGTCGGCAGAACCACAGGAGTCAGGGCACCAGCGATATCCAGACTGCCCATCAGGCCGCCGCCATCTTCACCACCGAAAGACGGCATGGCAAATAGCCCCTGATAAGTCACTTTAGGGTCAAAAATCAACCCGATAATCGAGATAGCAACGATCACCAGCAAAATACCACCGGGAACACGCTTTTTCTCCAGCCCAAGAATGGCTGCCAATCCGATAACTGACATCAGAACAGGGAATGAGGTGAACTCACCCAGAGTAACAGGCAGGCCTGCTTCAGGGTTTTTAATCACCAGACCAGCACCGTTCGCTGCAATCAGAAGCAGGAACAGACCGATACCAATACCTGTGCCGTGTGCGATACCAAAAGGAAGGTTGGTTAGTATCCACTGTCTCACACCAGTTACTGTGATAACGGTAAATACGATACCCATTAAAAAGACCGCACCTAAGGCCACAGGAATGCTGATACCCTGCCCCAGCACCAGGCTAAACGCCGTAAATGCTGTTAGTGAGATAGCACAGCCAATCGCCATTGGCAGGTTGGCCCATAGCCCCATTAACAGGGAACCAAGTGCTGCCACCAGACAGGTCGCGATAAACACCGCCCCCTGATCAAAGCCGGCCACACCGAGCATATTCGGCACAACGATGATGGAGTACACCATAGCAAGGAAGGTTGTCAGCCCCGCTATGCACTCCTGTTTTACCGAACTACCACGCTCACTGATGCGAAAAAATCCATCTAACCCATTACTACTTTCTTGCTTTGTCTCCAGATGATCCGGATCCAAGGATTGCTCATTTCGTACAGACATATACTTATTCCTTTACACGTGTTAAAGGGCGTATGTTCTAGCCCCGGGCATATACTAGCTGTCCGTCCACATAGGTACGGTAAATACTGCGGTCATCACCAAGAGTCATTATTACGAATAACTCATCAATAAGACGTTTAGAATTATCAAACCTGAGTTGTTGCAGTGGAGTCGAACAGGGATCTAACACAACAAAATCTGCTTCTTTTCCGATGTCGAAGTTACCAATTTTATCTTCAAGGGAGAGCGACTTAGCGCCACCCAGTGTTGCCAGATAAAATGCCTGAAAAGCCGACAGACAGTGTTGTTGTAACTGCATAACCTTGTACGCTTCATTAAGTGTCTGAAGCATATTAAACGTCGTACCGGCACCAATATCAGTGCCAAGCCCGACTTTAATATTTCTGCGCCACGCTTCCTGTAGCTTAAATAATCCGCTGCCCAGATAGAGGTTAGACGTCGGGCAGAATGAGATAGCAGAGTCGGTTTCCTTAATGCGATCCCACTCTTTGTCTTCCAGATGGATACAGTGGGCGAAAACACTCTTACAGCCGGTTAAACCGTGGTGGTGATATACATCCAGATAACCATCCTGCTCTGGGAACAGCTCTTCTACCCAGGCTTTTTCATTCAGGTTTTCAGAAAGGTGGGTATGAATATAGGTATCCGGGTACTCCTGCTTCAGACGCTTGGCAGCATCAAGCTGTTCCGGCGTTGAAGTCGGGGCAAATCTCGGGGTAATGGCATACAGCAGGCGTCCTTTTTTATGCCACTTTTCTATCAGCTCTTTACTCTCCTGATAGCTGGTTTCTGCGGTATCCAGCAGGTAATCCGGTGCATGCCTGTCCATCATCACCTTACCGGCGATCATGCGCATGTTGATCTTCTCTGCCTCTTCAAACAGGGCGTCAACGGACTGAGGGTGAACCGTACCAAACACTAAAGCGGACGTTGTACCGTTACGCAATAGCTGCTTGATAAAGAAGCTAGACATCTCTTTCGAGTAGTTTTTATCTTTGTAGCGCGACTCGGTAGGGAAGGTATAGTTGTTCAGCCATTCAAGTAGCTGTTCGCCATAGGCACCGACCATCTCTGCCTGAGGGTAGTGAATGTGGGTATCGACAAAGCCGGGGACAACAAGTTTGCCCGGATAGCTGCGAACACGCACGGAATCAGGAATCATATGTTTTCCTTCACTCCACTCGCCGAGCCACTTTATATGGCCTCCCTCGATCAGCATTAATCCATCTTCAATATAACGAACGTTCTCTTCAATTTCGTTCTGATCTTCTACTACCTTGGCTATATCTAAAAATGATGCCCGAATAACTTTAATTGAACTGCATTCCGTCATGATTGCCTCTTTAGCATATCGGTTAATTTCTAATTCTTTGAATAACGCAGACTAGCTCACGGCCTCTGTTTCCCGGCTCTGAGCAGCTCTGCGGCTCTCTTCACATTCTTTAATATGGGCTTCAAGGATTTCTCGTTTCTCGTTAGCGCTTTCCAGTTCATCTTCGATATCTACTTTCAACAGCAGATTAAGTGAAAGCGCCACTAACGAACCCGTTGTAATTCCTGAGCCTAAAATAACTTTCAATGAATCCGGCAGATGGTTAAGGACATCTGGCCGAACGGTTACCGCAAGCCCACTGGCAACCCCTACCGCGATTATCAGCATATTGCGTTTAGTAAAATTAATTCTGGAAAGGATGTTAATTCCGGCAGAAATGATCATGGCAAACATCACCAGACCAGCTCCGCCCAGTACCGGATTAGGAATGGTCACTACCAAGCCACCCAGCTTAGGAAACAGACCAGCCAATACCATCAGGGCACCGGTAAGTGCGACCACATGACGGCTTGCAACACCGGTAATGGAGACGATACCGACGTTCTGGCTGAAAGAAGAAAATGGCGTAGAACCGAACAGTGATGCAAAGGCACTACCCAGACCATCACATAAGATGCCTCTGGAAAGCTTCTTACCTGTCAACTTGGTATGAGTGGCGTCACTCAATGCCAGAAAATCCCCCGTTGACTCCATAATGGTGACCAGATAGGCAATGGACATTCCTATTACCCCACTCAGGGTAAAAGTAATGCCGAATGGCAGCAGCTCCGGCAGGGCGAACAGCTCCGCATCGTACATAGGCTGAAAGTCAACGATTCCCAGCATCACACTGACGATATAGCCGACAAACATACCGATAACGATTGCGGCAGCGGACAAAAGACCTTTACCCCACTGCGATAAAACCACCACCACTGCGAGCACCAGCAGACCAAGCAGCAAGTTACTCAGCTGTCCGTACTCTTCCTGACCAACATAAGCGCCGGCAAACCAGTCTACCGAAACGGGCAAAATGGTCAGACCGATAAGCATAACGACGGTACCGGACACCACTGGCGGAAACAGCTTACGGATCTGGGGCATAAAGCGACTGCCGACAATCATCACCAACGAACCAGCCAGAGCAGCACCAAAGATGCCTGAAACACCGGCATCCAGCCCCACGGAAATCGCAATGGCCACAAAGGTAAAGCTGGTTCCCATGACCACAGGAAGGCGGATACCCACCTCTCCGACACCTTTACACTGAACAATGGTCACAATGCCTGAAACCATAAGAGCGGCGTTAACCAGAACCACCATTTCACTGCTGGAAAGCCCGATGGCGCTGCCGACCACTAAAGGCACCGCAATAATCGCCCCCATTGCAGCCAGCATATGTTGCAGGGCAAGAAGAAGAGAGACGCCTAATGAAGGCTTATCTTCCACATTGAACAAGAGTTTCATACCAAACATCCTTTTTTGCGGACACTCTCCCCCGTCAGCGGTTGTACTGGTACAACCGCCTAATGAATGCCCTGTGTTATTGGTTTCGGTTTAAGTAACGAACTTACAGCTTATTAAGCCCTTTCAGCACCTTCTCTGGCGTGAAGTGCCATTCGCGCAGCCAGACGCCACAGGCATCATGGATTGCATTGGCAATCGCCGGAGCGGCACCGTTTACACCGATCTCTGAAATAGACTTAGCTCCGTATGGCCCGACAGGATCATCACTCGGAACCAGAATCGCTTTAAAGTCCAGAGGAATATCACCAATCTTAGGTGCACCGTAGTACTTAAGATCACGGGTCTGAGGTATGCCCTTCTCGTCGTAGATCAGCTCTTCATACATGGAGTGACCAATGGCACGCATACTGGCGCCGTAGATTTGACCCAGAGCCAGATTCGGGTTCACAGGCGTACCGCAGTCCAGCAGTGCATAGAACTTGTTCAGCTTGATCTCACCGGTACGGGTGTTAACGGCTACCTCGGCAAAGTTAGCACCATACGGGAAAGCAAACTCAGGCGTGGTAAAGCAGCCTTTGGTCAGTAGCTGACCGCGGCCTGTACCACTCTCTGCTTTCTGGGCGATAGTCGCGAAAGTGACTTCACCAGACTCACCTTTGACAATACCCGGCGCCAGCAGCTCTAGTTTGTCCTGCTCTTCACCAAGCAGTTCTGCAGCGTAGCTGAGGATCTCTTCACGCATGGCTTCCGCCGCTTTCTTGGCAGCATTACCTGAGAAGCAGGTACCTGATGAAGCGTAAGCGCCTTTATCGAACGGAGCGTGGTCGGTATCACCGGAGATAACCGTAACATCGTCCAGCGGGCAGCAAAGCACTTCTGCCGTCAGCTTGGCGACAACCGTATCCAGACCGGTACCGATATCAGCACCACCGGAGTGAACAATAAAGGTACCGTCCGATGCCATTTTCAGGCGGCAGTTAGCCTGATCGATATCAGGGATACCAGATTTTTGCTGGATAATGGCAACACCGCGGCCGGTCTTCCAGTCACCCTTAGCTTCTTTCGGAGAGTCCCACTCAATCAGTTCACGACCCTGCTTAAGGATGGGTTCCAGTGCACAGCTGTGTACTTTTGGTGGTGACGTCGGCATTTTGCCTTCACCGATGGCCGCCAGAATCTTAAGATCCTGCCCTTCAACCACACGGTTTTTCTCAACCATATCCAGATGATCTAAGCCCAGCTCTTCCGCCAGCTCTGCCATGGCCATGGTCAGTGCATAGTTACCTTTCGGTGCACCATAACCCTGATAAGCACCGGTAGGACAGATATTGGAGTAATAAGTGGTTACCCTGAAGTCCACGTTGTCACAAGGATAAAGTGGCAGTGATAACGCAGGGCCGTTACAAGGAACCGTCAATGCGTGGTTACCGTAAGGGCCAGTGTTGGCGCGGAACTCCATATCAATCGCCGTCAGCTTGCCATCTTTGGTCGCACCCAGTTTTACCGTTACTTTGGCTACGTGGCGGCTGGAGTTACAGATAAACTCTTCTTCACGGGTATGGTGGAAGTAAACCGCACGGCCTGTGGTATAGGTTGCCCATGCGCAGACATCTTCCAGCAGGATATCCTGCTTGGAACCGAAGCCGCCGCCGACACGCTCTTTGATGACATGAACCTTATTCTGCTTAACGCCAAGGATACGCGCTACCTGACGGCGAACGTGCCATGGCACCTGAGTTGAATCGTGCAGAATGACCCGGTCGCCGTCCATATAGCTGTAGCAGATATGAGTTTCTACCGGCAGTTGCTGAACCTGTTTCGACTCATAGGTACGCTCGATAATCACATCGGCTTCTTCAAAGCCCTTAGCCAGATCACCAATATGACCACGGACACTGGCAGCAATGTTCTTACGCGGGAAGCAGCCAATTGGGAAGTTAACAATCAGCTTACCCTCTTTAGGGTCAGCGTTACGGTTCTGCTCTTCCAGATCATCCGGAGCACCAACGCCATATTCAATAGGTTCGTTATGAATGATTGGCGCGCCTTCCGCCATGGCATCATCAATAGAGATCACCGGCTTAAGGACGCGGTAATCCACTTTAATCAGTTTCAGTGCTTCTGCTGCAATCTCTTCTGACTCTGCCACAACCGCTGCAACACGGTCACCCACATGGCGCAGTTTCTGACCAAACATACGGCGGTCAAGTGGAGAAGGCTCCGGTGCACTCTGTCCGCCCGGTGTATACGGAATATCAGGGCAGTTTTTATAAGTGATAACCGAGACCACACCTTCCAGCTTTTCAGCTTCACTGACATCAAGGGATTCAATCCATGCGTGAGCATGTGGGCTGCGCAACATTTTAAGTACACAGGCATCAGCGGCAATTCTGTCTTCTACATAGCAAGGCTTGGCCTGAACCATTTTCGCGGCATCAGACTTAGGGCTGTTCTTACCGACCACCACAAGATCATCACGAAATTCCGGGGCGTACTGTTTATCAAACTTGCTGTCATTCAGGCGGTTAGAAGCCAGTTCTACCACTTCGTAGAACTGCTGATAGCCGGCATCACGGCTGAACAAGCCAGACAGTGCATCATCGATTTCATGACGAGCAGGGTTTGGAATGCGCTCTAACAGCTCAGTTAAGATCAGAGCCAGAGCCGGATCGTTATAACCGGACTG
The DNA here is from genome assembly GCF_028201475.1 of Vibrio sp. SCSIO 43137. Taxonomy (NCBI): domain Bacteria; kingdom Pseudomonadati; phylum Pseudomonadota; class Gammaproteobacteria; order Vibrionales; family Vibrionaceae; genus Vibrio; species Vibrio sp. SCSIO 43137. The sequence continues at coordinate 1,229,012 of NZ_CP116384.1, forward strand.
CACCACACCGACATCGATCATCGCCTGCTGAACCAGGCTAAGCTCGTTCCAGCTTCCCAGAGACTCCGCCGTTTTCACTTCAGCGCCTTCCAACTGAGCAGCAATTAACAGCGAAGCGTTAATCAGAGTGCCATTAAACAGAACCACATCCGAGCCGGCAAAGCCAAAGCCGTCATCACTGTTTCTTACTGAATGCAGGCCTGATTCAAACAGTACTTTCTGTACATTTTTACCGGCAGCACAATCGATAGTCTTACTTTTTCCGTTTAGCGTAAAATTAATTTTCATAGCGACTTTATTCCCCTGCCAACTGCTGACATTCAGCCATTAAATCTGCAACAACCACACCCGCGATATAACGCTTGTAGGCCACGCTTCCGCGGATATCTTCACAAGGCTCTACCCACTCAGAAACCGCTTTTTCCAACGCTTCTCCGTCAAGCTGGCTCTGCTCAATATCAAGGGCTCTGAGCGGATTCGTCGTCAGATCATCCAGTGCAGAAAGTCCGTCCAGAACAACTCGTTTCTCACCGGTCTTACTCAGTGAAACGGCCGCAGTCAGAACAGAAAGACCTGCGGCTGAACGGGTGATATTGCGGTTAGCGCAGATAAGACCGGCATCAGGCAAGTTAATATGAGTGATAAGTTTCGGCTGTGCCGCATGGCGGTACTGTTCAACAGTCAGTTCTTGTCCGTCAGCCAGCTCAACCGTTGCGTTCATAGCAATCAGTGTCGACAGAATAAGAGACTCTTCCTGACGGGCTGCAATTTCTCCCCCCAGAGTGGCCTGATTTCTGATATGACGGGAATAGATAAAACCGGCTGCTTGTTTAAGTGCGCCCGGAACATCACTGTGATCAATCAGGCTCTGAATGGTACACATGGCACCGATTCTCAGGGAAGAGGCATTGAACTCAAGGCTGTTCAGACCCAGCCCGACAAGAGAAATTGCCACGGTTTTATCAGACTTAATCTGTGCTGCATTAATTTTGGATCCACCGGCAAACCAGACTGCCTTACCGGAATGTTCACTAGCCATCTCTAGTGCTTGACTGACACTTTCAGGTCTCAAGTACACTTCTATCATGATAATACCTTCTATTTTTTATCACTCAGTTAGCAAATTCTTACTACAAGTAAATAACCGAATTAGTTTGTCCCTTAATAAGGCAATATCTAAGCCAATATATATACGAAATTAATGTTCAGTTTATATCCGTGAACAGCTTCAAATATTCTTAAAATACGTGACATAGGTCAGGGGCAAATTATTAAAACTATCAAAATCAGTTATAAAAAAAGTGATAAACCGGCAGCTGAATTTCAGTTTATCACTATCAATACTGTACGCTTTTATCACTTTGATAATTGTGGTTGCTTAATCCTTCACGGCGTTTGTCTGGTTAGTTTTGCTACAGGTTTTGTCATTAAGCGATATCGATAAACAAGCCCTCCGCGCCAGGAATGGCACGACGGAGCCACATGGACGTGTTTATGCGAGTTTGTGCTCGATATCTGCCAAAGTGACTCCGTATATAGGGTACTTTTACCCCTTTACCCTACTGGTCATGGCCAACTGCCTTATCCAGCGCGTCATCAACTTGATAGCGATATTACGCCTGTAATCAGCTGTCGATCGTTGATCATCTATCGGGCAGATTTTCTGACCATAAGATGAGATAAGGTGCTCAGTCACATCCGGGTGAGTCAACCTGTCCAGAGGCTGACCGACAATCAGGTTTTCCAGCGTTCTGTCACGGACAACCGTCGGTGCAACAGCGCCAAACGCCAGCCGCCAGTCCTTGAGAATCCACTCGTTGGTACAGCTTTTCTCTATCTTAGCTACGCCGGAAACGGACAGCTTTGTCAATGCGTTAGCGGTTCTTGTTCCTACCTTATGATAGAAGTGCAGCGGCGTATCATATTGAGGGATCAATATGCTGGTTAGCAGCTCATTGCCCTGCAATACGGTTTTCCCCGGAGCCAGAATAAAGTCTTCAATAGGGACAACTCTTTCCCGGTTAAAAGACGAAAGCACCACTTTGGCATCCAGCAGATAGAGCGCCGGAAGGGTATCGGCAGCCGGTGACGCATTACAGATATTTCCGCCAATGGTTGCCCGGTTACGAATCGCCGGTGCCGCCATTTTAGGAATGATTTGCTGCAAAATTTTAGGGACATATGGATGCTTCTCTAATTGACTCAGAGTCACCATCGCACCTATTTGCAAATGATTTTCACTATTATTATTTTCTGACAGGTTAATATCGATAATATCAATTTCTTTTAATGAATCTATATTATCAATAGATACAACGTTGCTATATTTATTGTCCGGAACGCCATGCTCTGAATTATAGTGAACCATCACATCGGTTCCGCCGGCAATAACCGTCATCTCACCTTGCTGTAATATTTTCAGCGCCGATTCAAGATCGGAACTTCTGTGTATATTTACCATAGCCCCTCCCCTTTTCTCATCGCTATCTGAGCCGCTTCAATGATGGCGGTATAACCGGTGCAACGACACAAATTACCGGATATCGCTGAGCGGATATCATTTTCCGTCGGGTAAGCATTAGAAGAGAGCAGTGCATAGAGAGCCATCACCACTCCGGGAGTACAGAAACCACACTGAATGGCGTGAGCCTCCACCATGGCATCCATCAGACAGATACCCCGATCAGATTCGCGGATACCTTCCAGCGTCATTATCTCCGCCCCTTGTGCCTGCATTGTCGGCATCATGCAGGCATTAACCAGTACATTGTTGCAGATTACAGAACATGAACCACACTCCCCTTCAGAGCACCCTTCCTTGGCAGCCGTCTGCTCAAGTTGGTTTCTCAGGGTCTGCAGCAGAGACTGCATAGGATCAACGTCTACGGTAACGGCTCTGTTATTCAGGCTAAATTCAATCTTCATAGCTGTTCCCCGGAACAATATAAGGTTTCAAAGATACTTTCAGGTGAGACAGGCAGGCTGCTGACAGGCTGTCCGATGGCGTCTTCTACGGCACAGGCAAAGGCTGCCGCTGCGCCGTTATGGGTAAGCTCACCACCGCCTTTTGCCCCCTGAGGGCCGTACTTATAAGGGTTATCTATCAATTCACTGACAATAACAGGCACATCCAGTGAGGTCGGAATAACGTAGTCCGCCATGGTTTTTTGCGAGAACTCGCCTTTCTCATTCAGCTCCAGTTTTTCACAACTGCCATAGCCAAGTGCCTGAACAAAACCGCCGTCGATCTGACCTTTAAACACATCCGGGTCAATAGCACGGCCAATATCATAAACCGCCCATGCACCGATAATGGTAGTCTCGCAGGTGACCATATCGACATCCACTTCAACCACGTTAATGCCGTAACTGGTGGCCTGATAGGCGTTGCCGGTGAACTTTTCCTGATCCCACTTGTGGTAATCGGGCTTCTTATAAGCCTCTTCGATGGTGTCAGCGACGCCATCACACCACCTCTCTCTTAGTTTGCGGGCGGCATTTTCCAGAATAAATCCGACAATCATAATAGAGCGGGAAGCCACAGTCGGGCCTGAATCCGGCACTACATCCGTATCAGGAATCACGTAGTGCACCTGACTAAGGTTCAGCCCCAGCTCTTTCGCCACAATCTTACGGAACGTCAGGCTGATGCCCTGACCAATATCCGTATTAGACGCCAGAATATAAACCTCATCCTGCTCATCTTTCACCAGCTTTACTTTGGCTTTAACTAAGGTGTCTTCCAGATCGCCGGCAAAACCGCAGCCGTGCTGGAACAGTGACAGGCCGATACCGCGACGCTTATCGCCGTAGTCTCCGCTCTCCAGCTTATGAACCTGTTTCTGATAGAAGTTGATATCGGTTTTCTGGCTGTACTCTGACAGTTCAAGAATGCGATCTAACATACTGTCCAGCACCAGAGTGCCGAAGATAGGCGCCCCCGTCATGGTGGTGGAGTCGTCATTCAGCAGATGGCGGCGCTTAAAGCTGACCGGATCTTCACCAAGTTGTTTGGCGATGTGGGTCATATGGGTTTCGATGGCAAAGCAGTTCTGTGGGGAACCAAAGCCACGGAATGCCCCGTTTGGCGGGGTGTTAGTTGCCCATGCATTGGCACTGGCACGGACATTGGGAATGTCATAAACATTGGTACAGGTCGTGAGCATCCTTTGCAGCACGATGCCCGACAGACTCAGGAAAGCACCGCCGTTCAGTTCAATACTGACATCCATAGCAACTATGTTGCCGTCAGCGTCTACACCGGTGCGGTATTTAAATTCGGCCGGATGGCGTTTAGAAGTGACGGCGATATCTTCAACGCGGTCAAAGATAACCCTGACGGGCTGTTGCAGTTTTTCCACCGCTACTGCCATTGGTGCGGCGAGAATTTCGGGATACTCTTCTTTACCACCAAAGCCGCCGCCGGTAGTACTTTGCACCGCCCGGACATCTTCATGGCCAAGGGCTACGTTCATGCCGTGATGCACATAGAAGGGACACTGCATCGACCCTTCCGCAACAATTTTTCCGTCCTGCGGGTAAACCACCATACCCTGAGTTTCCAGATAGTTATGCTCCTGATAACTGGTGGTGCAGGTATCTTCAATAATGGTAACGGCCTTCTCAAACCCTTTATCTATATCACCTTTGCGAATGATATTGTGGTCGAGCAGGTTATCGTCACCCCTGATAGAACCGCCCAGTAACTGACGGGATTGTTCCACCGTCAGCACCGGATCGATTTCCTGATAGGTTATCTCTATCTGTTTGGCCAGCTCGTGCAGGACTTGCTTGTCCGGCCCCACCAGCAGATAGATAATCTGGCCGATAAAGTACACCTCTTTATCTGCAAATACCGGCCAGTCTTCCTCTACTATCGGCAGTACATTTCGCCCCGGAACATCGTCTGCTCCGAAGATGTAATACCCCTCCGGCAACTCGGGGAGAGATGCCGAGAGTATCTGCCCGCGAGGAGATGTGGATCGGTAAAATATCCCCTCCAATAATCCCTGGTAACTACGATCAGCAATAAACTTCGCTTTTCCTGTTGCTTCATCCCATTTAAAGCGGGGATTTACCGTATCCATATCGCGCTTCCTATTTAATTTTGTCTACTTCCTGCCATACACGTTTTGCCACACCCTGCGCTTTCTCGTAGATAGGTTGAATATCAAACGGGAATGCTCTGTCCTCATAAACAAAACGTCCTTCAACCACCACGCTGTCTACGTTGCCGGCATTAAGACCAAAGGCAACATGACCGGCAAAGTTTTCTGCCTGAAGCGGTGTCGGGCTGGTGTAGTCATAAATGGTTAAGTCAGCTTTGTAGCCCGCTTCCAGACAACCAAACTTGGCGCCGAAGTTACGCTCCAGAAGGGTGTTACCGTTCCACAGGAAGCGCAGGAAGCTATCCGGCCACATTGCACCTCCGGCATCGCGGTGCTTGAAGAAGGAGAACTTAAGCTCTTCCAGCATATCCGCACCTATGCCATCGGTACCCAGCGCGACATTTTTATAGTCCGCCAGTTTGTGGTTATAGCCAACGTTGTTATTCATATTTGACCGGGCGTTGTGCACCAGGAAGCCGTCACGGGCATTAAGGATTTCGATATCCTTATCCGACAGGAACAGGCCGTGAGCCAGCAATGTCTTCTCGTTGATCAGGCCAAAGCTGTCCAGTCTCTCGACAATATCCTGCCCGTAGTGATGATGGCTGTGGGTCACATCATAGCGGTCTTCTGCCACATGAATGTGCAGGCCACGGCCGGTCACTTTCACGGCCTCAGACAGCATAGCCAGACCTTCATCAGTCACAGTAAACGGCGCGTGAGCACCGATATGCGCCTCAACAAGGTAGGGCTTGTTGCCCTCTTTTTTGTCGCGGTCAATATCCATGGCAAAGGCGATGTTCTCTTCCACTCCCGCCTGCATCTCTTTCACACCACTGTTTCTGTCCGTGGTTTCAAAGCAGGTCATGCCGCGCAGGCCGGCTTCTAAGAAGCTGCTGCGCAGAGTGTTTAGCGAACCTTTGATATAGTTTGGTGAAGCGTGGTGGTCAATCACAGATGAACAACCGCTCTTAATCGCTTCCAGCGAGCAGATAAGGCCGCTGTAATAGAGCGCTTCCTCATCCAGTGCGCGGTCTACCCGCCACCAGAGGTTTTTCAGGATAGAGACAAAATCCGGGCTTGGCGGTATCGACGCCATAATGCCGCGCGATAGTCCGGAGTAGAAGTGGTTATGAGAACAAACCACTCCCGGGGTAACCAGCTTGCCTTTCATATCCTTTACTTGCGCATCGGGATACTTGGCCACCAGATTACTGCCTACTTCATGGATAAGATCACCCTGAATGGCGATATCCACATCATGACGAAGCATGGATGGTTCAAATTGTACTGCTGTTGCGTTCTTTAAAATCAACATTTCCGGAATCCCTTACAAGCTAACTTCACCAAGCAGATACTTATGCTCGGCAAGAATATGGTTAATCAGTGTCTGCTCTTTCGCTTGTGATTCGTTCATCACAACCGTACCGTCCAGACGCAGGTGACAATGCTGAACCCCTTCATTGGTTCTTACGGTGACCATCTCATCTTCAACGTAGAAGCCCGGATTGGTGCTGTTTTCAAAGTCCTCTTTCAGGCTGAACAGAGTAAACTTGTTCTTGTAAGGCTTGCTGTCCCAAGGGCAGAACTGAGCACAGTTACCACACTCGTTACAGAAGGCATCCAGGTGAACAATCTGGTTGCTGTCTTTAAACCCGGCCATCGGCACAGCCACGTTGGCACGGTTAGGACAGACATCCACACACTTGCTACAGACGTATGAACATTCCAGACAGCGGCTCGCTTCCTGAGAAACAAACGCATCAGCATCAAAGTTCTCTTTATTATGAATATCGATCTGGCTGGTATGCAGCTCACCCTTACGGGCGTAAACATCTTTCACATCAACACGCATGCTGACATCCGGCATCTGCATCTGCTGGGCTTCTTTAACCAGAATGGTTGCAGAGGCTTTGCGGCCGCCGTTGATAGCAGAAACGATAGAAGAAGGACCTGTCTGAGCATCGCCAATCAGGAACACGTTCTCAACGGTGGTTTCGCAGCTTTCGCTGTCTACTGCCGGCCAGCCATCTTCGCCCATAGGCACGCCAATCTTGGTCAGGGTTTCACAGTTAGACTGTTCACCTACCGCACTGATAATGGCATCGGCATGAACCTCAACGGTTTTATCAGTTGCCACAGGACGACGGCGGCCTTTCTCATCAGGATCACCCAGCTTCATCAGACGTGCTGTGATCTGGCCATTGCTGTCAAACTTCTCAGGGTTAGTCAGGAACAAGAATTCCACACCATCCTGAACCGCTTCATCGTACTCTTCTTTGTAGGCTGGCATCTCAGCGACGGTTCTGCGGTACATCACAGTCACCTTCTCAACACCCTCTACTTTCAGCGCAGCACGGGCACTATCCATTGCGGTATTACCTGCACCCACTACGACAACCTGCTTGCCAAGTTTCAGGGCTTCACCGTCATTAAAACGCTTAAGGAAGTCCAGTGACTTATAAACATTGTCGTTATCACCTTCTACGCGGAACGGATTACCTTTGTCCGCACCAACACCGACACAGATGTACTTAAAGCCGCTCGATTTCAGTGTTTCAACGGTCGGTGTTGAGCTGTATTCAAACATCACGCCGTGGTCTTCAACGAACTTGATATCGTGCTCGATAACTTCGGCAGGGATACGGAACTGAGGAATGATGTTCTTAACCACACCACCTGCATTCTTCTCTTTCTCGAATATAGTGACCGCGTAACCTTCTCTGGCAAGGAAGTAACCAGCAGACAAACCCGCCGGACCGGCACCGATTACTGCTACTGTTGGTTTGCTGCTGTCCAGCTCAGGTTTATGCCATTTCTCCTGATACCCCTGCCAGCCTTTCTCAAGGGCAACCTTCTTCATCTGGCGGATATTCAGTGCACCATCGTAGTCACGACGGGTACAGTTATACTGGCACTGATGGTCACAGATATGGCCGGTAATGGCAGGCAGCGCGTTACGGGAGTAGATCACTTCCAGTGCTTCAGTATGTTTGCCCTGACCTAGTAGTCTCAGATACTCGGGAATATCCTGATTAATAGGACATGCTGTGACACAAGGTGCTACATAGCAGTCGGTTAGCGGTACTGAACGGTCGATCTTAATCTCTTCAGGGCCACGCCAATCTTTCTGGGTATACTCAGCATAAAGTGATTTCTCAGCCAGCGCTTCCAGCTTAACCAGATCAATCTTATCCATCTTCCACTGGTCACTCTTATCCAGCTCGTTAACACAAGCAGTCAGACGCAGATAGCCACCCGGCTTAAGCAGATCCGTTGCCATAGTGATAGGACGGATACCCGTTTCAAAAATTTCACGGATGTTGTACTGGCTTGCGCCACCCGAATAAGAGATAGGAAGCTCACCATTAAACTCTCTGGAAAGTTCAAGAGCCACATTAATGGAGAGCGGGAATAGTGCACGACCAGACATATACATCTCTTTATCCGGCAGACGACCTTTAGTGTTAAGAGTGCCAAGGGTGTTGGTCAGCTTAACGCCGAAACCAATGTTTTTCACTTTGCCCAGATCAACCAGACGATGCAGCATGGCTTTTGCGTCTTCAATCTGAAGATCATGACTGAAGGACTCTTCACTCAGTTTGACGTAATCAAAGCCTGACTGATCAAGGATGCCACGAACACGCTTATAACCCAGCAGAGTCGGGTTCAGCTTCACATAAGTATTGATGCCCTTCGTCTCGATCATGTACTGACAGATGGCTTCAATTTCGTGCGGAGGACAACCGTGCATGGTAGACAGGGTAACGCCGCGGGCGATAACAGGTGAAATAGAATCAATCACCTTCTCAAAGCGATCCGGGCCACCAGCGATTTTCAGCTCATCACGGAAGGCATCAGAGTAGATAAACTCTTTAAGCTCTGCGCGGTAGCGTTCAAAGTCAGGATGCTGGCTTGAGTCCATCATGTCGTCGATGTATTTCTGCATCGGTTCCGTCTGAATACCGGCAAGGTCATAACCGACACTCATATTAAAGATAAAGGATTTCTCTTCGCTTTCCGGCTTAAACACAGCCTCCATCAGATGAAGCGCCATCCAGGCTTTCAAATACTCATCGTAAGCTTTTATCAGGGTAAACTCGGTCGACCACTCAGTGTTAAAGCATTCGTCTTCTGCATCGATACATGGCTTGGCGATTTCCAGCTGGTCGAGCTTCTGTACGGTTTTCAGCTCCATAAAGCGGCCACCAACCAGCCAGGAGGTGATGATATTCTGCGCCAGCTGCGTATGCGGGCCTGCTGCCGGACCGACAGGGGTTTCACTGTGCTCACCCCATACTGACAATCCTTGCGAATCTTCTTTTTTATAAAACTGCTTTACCGGTATACCAAATATAGATTTGTTCTGCCTGAACTCACTAAAAACTCTTGATAGCAGTTCATTGAAAGGAACGGGACGCATGATGTCTCCCATAATATATCTCCCTGAGGCTCTGTCTTCTTAATTTATGCCGATAGAAACGACTTACGAATAAGTGTTCTATAATTCAATTTAAAATTGACAAAGGTCACATTTCGTCAATTACTGGTGTTTATTCAGCAACTAACAAGCCAGATTTATATTTTTTCTAAATCAAGGAGATTTGTTAATCAATTTATGAGAACCAAGTCTTATTTCAACCTGTTTTCGTTAATTGAATCACTTAATTATTAATCTTTATATCGATAGAAAAATAGAAAAACTAAAGTAATTTATCAGATAACTACTATCAAAATAAAAAAGCTATCATCATGATAGAAGCTAAAAATGAAAACCATTCTCAGTTAGAGGTTTATTTTTTAAACTCTCGAAAATGAATCATTTTGATATGAAATTATCATTTTGATAGTCGCAGAAATTAGCAACACCAGTTTTTATAATCTTGTTGCGTATCTATATCCAGATGTATTCGTTTATCATCGAGAGATAAATAGTTAACCGGAAAGGTCATCAATAGTTTTTTCATTGAGGAGTGACGGCTATCTTCTATTAAATTCGTTTTATATTTTGCGGGGATAAGTACCGGATGACCGGCCTCTGCCGGCGTACCGGGAAAGAGAACAGAGTCTGATTTTTTCTGCCACATCTTCTGATATGTCTCAGGAGAAATAAATGGCATATCCCCATGAGTTATAAAGAAATAGTTACTTTTTACCTCTTGTATACCCAACTTAACCGACCCCATCAGACCCTGACGATACTGCTCGTTTTTTACCAACAGAATGTCCGGGTGTTGAGCGTACTTCTGCTCCAGTTCTTCTCCTCTGTGCCCCACTACCAGTATCACTCTGCGGCAAAAGCCCAAGGCATTATTTATGCTTGTATCAAGAATGGTTGCATTTTTATAAGGCATCATCATTTTCCACTCGCCCATACGGGATGAGAGGCCAGCAGCATTAATAATACAATCAACCGGTTCTATAATACTGATCACATTTTTTCCTTACTGTTTTTATTATAACGAACTGAGAAACAGGACTATATATGACATCTAATATTGATAAACTTAGCTTCCTTGATTTAAAACAAACTTCTGATTGTTTTGTTATCTCATTCGTTGGCGGAGGTGGTAAAACATCCACTGCATTCTGGCTTGCATCTTATTTCAGGCAATGTGGATTAAAAGTTTGTTTAACCACCAGTACAAAAATGTATTACCCTGATAACAGTGATATAGATTATTTTATCTCTAAGGATAAAAAAACAAGATCTTCATCTAACTTATCAAAATATATTAATAGCTTTAAAGATATATCTGACTCAAGTATCACTTTTTATTTCTCAGGTATTATAAAAAGTGGGCAATCAATAAAAGCAAAAAATAAGGTTACCGGTATTTCATTAACAGAAATCCGACATTTAAAGCGGCACTCACCTTTTGACGTCATCTTAATAGAATCCGACGGAGCAAAAGGGTTGGCGCTGAAAGCGCCTGCAGAGCATGAACCTTGTTTATCAGAGCTTTCTGACACGGTTATTGCAGTTGCAGGGGCTGAGATGTTCAACCAGCCAGTAAACCGCAAGCAGGTTCACCGCTGGGATGAATTTGCAACCATTACAGATATGTGTGATGGACAAACAACCGGTATATCAGAGCTAAGCAAACTGATTGATCACCCAATGGGCATGTTTAAATCGGCCCCGCGCGGTGCAAAGAAAATAGTGCAGCTCAACAAAATGGACAAGATAGCAGACCCCGATGCTTTCTGCTCAATGGCATCAGAGTTACTGCAACATACAGAACAACCCGATGAGGTGTGGCTGACCAGCATGCAGCCTGAACAAACGCTGATAAAACGTATTGTTAGAGAATAAGGCAAGCGTCAGCCAAAACGGGATAAACCTGTATCGCCGTCGCCTGTCCAATGAGGTCAACTGAATGAACATATTTGCTTACGCCGCTGAACTTCAACAGCAAAACACCCCTTTCGCTCTTGCCAGTATCGTCGATACCAGAGGTTCAACGCCCCGTCACTCAGGGCAGATGATCGTACTGTCAGACGGCAGTATTGCCGGAACCATTGGCGGTGGCATGATTGAACGGCATGTTATTGAGCAGAGTCAGCAAGCTATCAGAGAAAAGAAAAAGCGGGTTATCACAGGCAGCATGACCCGCACCGGGGCTCACGCCATGGATATGGACTGTGGCGGTCAGATGACAGTATTTATCGATGTATTTGGCATCAGTTCTGAACTGATTCTGGTTGGTGCCGGCCACGTTAACCGCGCCGTTGCCAAACTGGCTTTACAAGTCGGTTTTGACGTCACCGTTATCGATTCTCACCCTGATAGTCTTGCTGAGGAATACTTCTCACCTGAAGTGAAAAAGGTATTAGGTAACACTATCGAAGATGGTATCAATCAGGTCAATATCACTACCAACAGCTTTGTGGTCATCGCCACTAACCATGAAGATCAAAGTGCTATTGCTGCCGTTGCCCGCCTTGAAACCCGTTATACCGGCCTGATGGCCAGCAAGAAAAAAGTAGTTAAGTTATTCCGTTATCTGGAGCAGGAAGGAGTCAGCGAAGAGCGTATTCAGGCCATTTACTCCCCTATCGGCATGGATATCGGCGCTGAAAACCCGGAAGAGATAGCCGTCAGTGTTATTGCTGAACTGCTGCAGGTAAAACATAACAGAGCTGGTAAACAACTTACCCTTTCTAATGCAGGTACAGCAAAGGATCTGGTGATGATTCGCGGTGCCGGTGATATTGCTACGGGCGTTGCCAGCCGCTTATTTAATGCCGGCTATCGTGTGGTGATGTGCGATATTGAGCAACCTACTATGATTCGTTGCTCTGTCTCATTCGGCCAGTGCCTGTATGACGGTTCGGTCACCATTGAAGGTATCACAGCCACTCGCGCTGATGATGCCAGAATGGCTGAAAAACTGATGGCAGACGGAAAAATAGCCGTTATTGTCGATAGTGAATGTCAGTCCATCAAAACCCTTAAACCGGCCTTTGTGGTTGACGCCATTCTGGCTAAACGCAATCTCGGCACCAAAAAGGATATGGCTCCGGTGACCATCGCCCTTGGCCCCGGCTTTACCGCCGGAGAAGATTGTCACGCAGTGATTGAAACCAATCGCGGCCATTATCTGGGCAGCATTATTTATCAGGGCACCGCCATGGAAAATACCGGCGTTCCCGGTAATATTGCCGGCTATACCCACCAGCGGGTTATCCGCGCTCCGGCAGAAGGAACATTTACCAGCCCATACAAACTGGGAGATATTGTTAAAGAAGGTGACGTTATTGCCCATGTCGGCGATAAGCCTGTGATTGCCAGCCTTGACGGTATGTTACGCGGCTTGCTCAACTCCGGGCTGACCGTAACTGAAGGGTTTAAGATCGCTGATATCGACCCACGGGGTGAAAAAGCGGACTTCCGTACCGTATCAGATAAAGCCCGTGCTATAGGCGGCGGGGTACTTGAGGCTATGCTTTATTTAAGCAAGTAACCTGATCTGGGGTTAAGTAATTTCCCTCTCCTGCCACGGTCAGCAACCGGTAGACACTATAAAGGCGCGAATTAACGCGCCTTTATAGTGTCTACCGGTCTGTTTGCAGAGAGCTTATCTATTTGTAGAGAATTTACTTATCACTCTTGTTCTATTTCACTTTGATCAAAGCGTGCACGGCGGATAAAGTTGCCTCTTCCGGCTTCACCTTTAAACACACCATTTTCCGCCACGATTTCACCGCGACTCATGGTCATTACCGGCCAGCCTTCTACCTCAATACCTTCATAAGGCGTGTAATCGCAGTTGTCATGCAATTGCTCATGCTGAACAGACACCTTACGTCTTGGTGCAAACACGACTAAGTCGGCATCAGAACCGATATTCAGACAGCCTTTCTGTGGATACAGACCAAACAGCTTGGCTGGTTTGTAGGAAGTTAAATAGACAAACTGATTCAGGCTTATCCGCTGCTTGGATACCCCTTCCGAGAAAATCAGCGGCATTCTGGTTTCCACTCCGGGAATACCGTTCGGACAGCGGGTAAAGTCACTTACCCCAATCAGTTTTTGTGAATGGTAACTGAAAGAGCAGTGGTCGGTGGCAATGGTATCTATATCGCCGTCTGCCAGCCCCTGCCAGAGTTTGTCACACTCTTCCTTGTTTCTCAGCGGCGGGCTCAGCACATATTTTACTGCATCATCTCTCTCGTAGGCACTCTCGTCCAGCAACAGGTACTGAGGGCAGGTCTCTACCCATAGCGGCTTATTCTCTTTCCGCGCCAGCTTGCAGTATTCCAGCCCTAAGCCATTAGAAAGGTGAACAATATAGAGGGGAGCATTGTCTGCCAGCGTAGCCAGATTGATCATTCTGGAAATGGCTTCTGCCTCGCACTCAAGAGGGCGGCTGACTGCATGATATCTGGCCGAGGTTTTACCCTGCTTTATCAGCTCTTCACGGCGCAATGCGATGGCTGCATCGTTTTCCGGATGAACCGTGGTTAACGCGTTGCAGCGGTTTAGCTGAGTCAAGGCCTGAAGGATCGCCCTGTCATCCAGCTTATAGTTGTAGGTCATATAGAGCTTAAAGCTGGTGATACCTTCGTCCACCATGGAAGGAATCTCCGCCAGAATCTCATCATCGATATGCTGAATAACGCCATGGAAGCTGTAGTCAATTACCGCGCTTTTTTCCGCATGCTCTTTATAGACAGCCAACTGATGATGCAGGTTACAGCCTTTCGGCCCGAAGCCCATATGATCGACAATGGTTGTAGTACCGCCGCAAACGGCTGAACGGGTTCCGGTATAAAAATCGTCACAGCTGCGGGCAATACCAACATCGATATTAAAGTGGGTATGAACATCGATTCCGCCCGGCATAATCAGGAAACCATGAGCTTCAATGACTCTGGTGTGCCCGTCCGGCTCAATCTGTTCTGCTATCTGGCAGATTTTGCCTTCCTTAATCAGGATATCAGCCACTTGCGTCTGTTTATGGTCAACAAGGGTGCCCTGACGAATCAGCAGTGAACTGGCGACTTGAGTATCTGATGGAGGGATCTGAATCATGGTCTCTGTCCTGTACCGTACGGGATTAACTAAAACGTGAAACGTTCAGCCAGCAAAGCCGCTGAGGGAAGCCGCTCTGATGACTGAACGCAGTGGATTGAAGCTATACCCAAGCACTTAGACGTTACTTGGGTATGGTTATTACTTCAGTTTTTCCAGATAGACGCCCGGAATAACCGCATACATAGCAGCACATGTCACCAGATGGTCTTTCCATGTCTTCTCATTCGGCGCGTGTGCTTCAGGCTCTTTACCCGGACCGAAGCCGATTACCGGAATACCGTAGCGACCCATAATAGATACACCGTTGGTAGAGAAGGTCCACTTGTCGACATTTGGAGCTTTATCAAACAGCAGCTGATAAGACGATTCCAGAGTCTTAGTAGCGATATGCTCTTCTTCGATCTTCCATGCCGGGAAGTAACATTCCGTCGGATAAACAAGGCCGGTGTAAGCTGGTCTGTCGTAGTTATACATTGAAACCTTAGCACCAAACTTCTTAACGCTTTCCAGTTGGGCAATCTCTTCGATGGCACCTTCCCATGTTTCGCCCCATGTCAGACGACGGTCGATAGAGATAGCGCAGCTGTCAGCGACGGCGCAGCGGCTAGGTGAAGTGAAGAAGACTTCAGATACCGTTAGTGTGCCCTTACCAAGGAATGGGTCATCACCAAGGTTACCAGCAAGTTGCTCGATTTCGCTCAGGATATGACCCATCTTAAAGATAGCGTTATCACCACGCTCAGGAGCAGAACCGTGACAGCTCACACCGCTTACATCGACACGAATTTCCATACGGCCACGCTGACCACGGTAGATCTGGCAATCGGTAGGCTCTGTAGAAACCACAAACTCAGGGCGAATCTTGCTCTCTTCGATGATGTACTGCCAGCACAGTCCGTCACAGTCTTCTTCCTGTACCGTACCGGTTACCAGCAGGGTGTACTCATCTTCAAGGCCAAGGTCTTTGATGATCTTACCGGCATAAACCATAGAAGCCATACCGCCTTCCTGATCCGATGCACCACGACCACCGATGATTTCATCATCTTCCATACCTTCATACGGGTCGAAGTGCCAGTTATCCATGTTACCCACACCAACAGTGTCGATATGTGCATCCATAGCAATCAGATGCGGACCGTGACCAATCCAGCCAAGCACGTTACCCATTGGGTCGATCTCAACCTTATCGAAACCGACTTTTTCCATCTCTTCTTTGATGCGTAATACTACTTTTTCTTCATCACAGCTTTCACTTGGAATGGCAATCATGTCGCGTAGAAAACGGCTCATATCCGCTTTGTATTCGTTCGCTTTTTCTAATACCTGCGCGAATGGAATTTTCATTTTGTACTCCTTAGTAGAGGTTAAATTTTTTCGATCAAAGTGTCGGATGTTTTCCTTGCCAAACCACTTCGCGATAATGAACAGGATCCGTATCACCTTCGGTATTGATCAGCAGAATGACCGAGTCCTTGTTTAAGTTAAGTTGTTCCATCAGAGAAGCTTTCTCAGGATGGTAATGAATTGCAGCTAACATACCGGCACCTACGGCACCTGACTCACCAGATATCACCCGGGGATCGTCATTGAGCGGGTTGCCCAGCACGCGCATGCCTAATGCAGCAACGCTGTCCTGACAGGAAACAAAGTGAGTGGCGTTGTCGCGCAATACCGGCCAGCCAATCGGGTTAGGCTCACCACACGCCAGACCAACCATAATGGTGGCAAGGTCGCCATCAACATTGACCATTTCACCGCCATCACTGATACCGGAACGATAGATACAGTCCGCCAGATCTGGCTCGATAATCACTGACTGCAGTGCGCCTGAACCGTATTCATCACACAGATAACCCAGCACACCACCCGCCATGGCACCAACACCAGCCTGCAGAAATACATGAGTCGGGGCATCAATACCCATCTCTTTCATCTGACCGACAGCTTCTACTGCAAGAGTGGCATAGCCCTGCATAATCCAGGTCGGGATCTCCTGATAGCCTTCCCAAGCGGTATCCTGAACAATTTTCCAGCCGTTTTCGTTTGCCGTTTTAATCGCCAGACGTACGGTGTCATCGTAATTAAGGTCGGTAACAATACACTCAGCACCTAAAGCGCGGATGTTCTCCACACGGTCAACGGCAGCGCCTTTCGGCATATAGATAACTGCGTTCTGACCCAGCTTTTCAGCCGCCCATGCAACACCACGGCCATGGTTACCGTCTGTAGCGGTAGCAAAGGTCATTTTTTCTGAAATTTCGTTTTTAAGCTTATCGAAGTCAAACGCTTCGATATCTAAGTCAAACTCGTTACAAAGCAGACGGGCGATAGCATAAGCACCACCCAGCATTTTGAATGCAGACAGATCAAAACGGCACGACTCATCCTTGATCAGAACTTTACCGACACCAATCTCTTCAGCAAGAGAAGAAAGTGAATGCAACGGAGTTGGTTGATAGCCTTCCACATTAGAGTGAAAAGCACTGGCTTTTAATGCCTCTTCACGGGTAAACAGCGGAGATAACTGACCGTTATAATGACTGTTTTTCGCAACCTGCATTTTGAGCGAAAATGTAGACATATTGAATCCTTACAAATAACTCAGGCCTGGCCTGAAATGGGGGGCTCAGAGCTGAGCACCCCCGGATAGTAATAATATTTATTTCACGCGTTTTTCAGACTGGTTCAACAACTCAGTAAGAATCTTCTCCGGCTCTTCATACTTACGGTTCAGAATCATGGCTGCGATGATATAAGGCTTCCAGCTCGCTTCTTTGTAAGTGGCGATGCGGTATTTCTCGAACACAGCTTCGTCTACTTCACCCTGCTCACAAGATACGCCTGTGATATCAGCCGGCAGGCAGTGCATATACAGCGCTTCGCCGTCTTTAGTCTTCTTCATCAACTCTTCAGTACACTGCCAGTCAATATGTCTGGCATTTTCTGCAAGGCACTCTTTCTCTAGTGCTTTCAGGCCGTCATGGTCGTTGGCACGCAACAGTTCGGTACGACGACCCATCACCTGATAAGGAGCCCATGATTTCGGATAAACGATATCAGCATCTTCGAACGCCTCTTCCATTGAAGCAACCTGAGTAAAGCTACCACCGGATGCGCGGGCATTCTTCTTCGCTTCTTCAACCACTTCAGGGATCAGGTCGTAACCTTCCGGATGAGCAAGGGTTACATCCATACCAAAGCGGGTCATCAGACCGATAATGCCCTGAGGTACAGAGAGCGGCTTACCGTAACTTGGTGAGTAAGCCCATGTCATAGCAATCTTCTTGCCTTTCAGCTCATCAAGGCTGCCGAAGTGCTCTTCAAGCCATGCAAGGTCAGCCATAGACTGAGTTGGGTGGTCGATATCACACTGAAGGTTTACCAGAGCAGGACGGGCAGGAAGAACGCCTTCTTTCACACCGTCATCAAGCGCTTCGCCTACTTCTCTCATATAAGCGTTACCCGCACCAAGGTACATATCATCACGGATACCGATAGCGTCAGCACAGAAAGAGATCATATTGGCCGTTTCACGAACCGTTTCACCGTGAGCAATCTGAGATTTGCCTTCATCCAGATCCTGCTGCGCCAGACCCAGCATATTGATCGCTGAAGCGTATGAGAAACGGGTTCTTGTAGAGTTATCGCGGAAAAGAGAAACGGCTAAACCGTTTTTAAATACGTTAGTTGCAATGTTCTCGTTACGCATCTGCTTAAGAACATTAGCGGTTTTCAGAACTCTCTCAAGTTCTTCCGGTGTTTGCTCCCATGTCAGTAAAAAGTCTTTGTTGGCTAGGTCAGAGTCGAGTTCTTTTATTTCCTGGATCAGTGTTTCAATGCTCTTTTTCATTTTTATACCATCTTTGTTAATTTTATATGTTGGACATTAAATGCTAGAGATTCGCATTTATATTATTTGTTGGTGAATTGAATATTCTTCCTAAAAGCAACAACCATGCCCAATTGAACAACATTTTCAGTTAACACATTGCGAAGCCAGTTTTTAAAAGAACCCGCAGTTAATTCTGATAAAAATAACGATAAAAAACCGCAGCCATTTTAGTTTCAAGGGCTTCAGGCTATCATTCAAAATGATAAAGATTATCTAAAGTGGTATATCATTATGATACGTCGTGTGACCCCTACCTAATTTAACTAAATATCTAGTTAGTTACATTTATTATGTGATACGTATCAACCCCATAAAGCGGCTAATTTATTAATCTAGTTGCCTTGACAACTGAATAAGGCAAGCTATGGCGATGACATCGGAGTTAATGTTAATCCAGCCCACCATTTTACGCTTTACACAGATGCTATCTGCTGTATTGAAAATCGACGTTGAGGTGGTTGATTCCGATCTTGTCAGAGTTGCAGGAACTGGCCCGTACGGAAAGTATTTCGGCAAAAAGCTCACCGCCAGTTCTAAAATTTTCAATCACATACTGGAATCTCAACAGGAAAAAGTAGTCACTAAATCCCGCCATGACCCTTTATGTGAGAATTGCCAGAATAAACAGAGCTGCCGCGAAACGGCCTTTTTAGGAATTCCGATATTAATTGACAATAAATGTATCGGAATTATAAGTATCGTGGCTTTTACTGAAGAGTCTCAAAAACGAATTCAGGAAAATTCCAAATTATTTTCCAACTACATCCGATATGTGAGTCAGATCGTTATTTCAAAACTTGTCAATAAGACAAATGAAAATAATACCTTCGACAAAATATTAAACAACCTGATTAATAATATGGATCAGGGTGTTTTGGTGTTGGATGAAAACAACCGAGCTATTCACGGAAACCTGACAGCATTTAATAGTTTAAATATAAATCAGAATATTTTGGATGATCTGGAAATTAGTATTGAAATGATATCTGATACTAATGAACAGCATGAAAAGTATCAGAATTATATTGTTTCCATTGCTGACAGGCAGGAGCTGCTGGTTGGTCAGTTGCATAATGTAAAAAACCATAAACTGTTTTTAATGGCTTACTATCAGCCGAATAAGGAGCCGCATACAGAGAGTGTGGCGCAACATGATTTTTCAGACCTTATTGGTGAATGTCCGGAAATAAGGCAACTGAAAAAACTGATCTCCAGGATCGCTTCCAGCCCGTCCAGTGTTTTAATAAACGGCGAAAGCGGAACAGGCAAAGAGGTAGTCGCAAGGGCGATACATAAACTCAGCGACCGTAAAGATCGCCCTTTTATCGCCATTAACTGCGCCGCTATTCCGGAGCAGCTGCTGGAGAGCGAGCTATTTGGTTACGTAAAAGGGGCCTTTACCGGCGCCCTGCCAAAAGGAAAGCTGGGCTTAATACAGGCAGCTAACCACGGCACCCTGTTTCTGGATGAAATCGGTGATATGTCCCTGACCCTGCAGGCCAAACTACTCAGGGTACTGGAGACCCGCGAGGTTATGCCGTTAGGCTCTAATGTTTCTGAAACCATTGATATTCGCATCATATCCGCGACCAACCGTCACTTCTCAGAAATGATCGTCAGTAATCAGTTCCGGGAAGATCTTTACTATCGTCTGAATGTGATCCCTATTTACCTGCCTGCACTAAAAAGCCGCAGAGGGGATATCGAGCTGCTGGCCGATCATTTCTTACAGAAGCACTCAGAGAAAATCGGCGTATCAGCACCAAGATTATCTAGCGAAGCTCTGTTGCTAATGAACCGTTACCAGTGGCCGGGCAATATCCGTGAACTGAGTAATCTGGTGGAGTATCTGGTGAATGTGGTTCCGGAAGGTGAACAGATTGATACCGACCTGCTGCCGCCTCATTTTGAAGCCTGCACTCCGCCTCCGGTAGCGTCAGAACCTGTTGCTCCTGCTTATGAAAGCCTGTCTGATAATGGCGGCCCTTCTCATGCCCTGAAACTGGAAGAGATTGAGAAGAACACCATCAGTGAAGCCCTTAACCGGTTAAAGAACCGAAATCTGGTGGCACAGGAGCTGGGAATAGGTATTGCAACCCTTTACCGTAAGATTAAAAAGTACGAGCTCTAATATTCAGCGTTATATTAGGTTAAACAGATAAAAAATATGGAGCCAATGGCTCCATATTTTTTAGTTTACTTTCTCCGTCTTAGTAGTGCTGCTGAGAGTAACAGTAGGGATGACCATAGCGGTACTGAACCACCGCCTGCGCTGCTACCACCGGAACTAGGCGTTACGTTATTCGCGGCTTTAAAGGCAGCAATATTACTATCAAATGAAGACTTATCCGCCCGGTAAGCGTCCCGTTTTACATTGGATGTGGTATAAACCACGGCATCGTTAATCGTGTTGCTAACAATATTGTTGATCCAGGTTTTATAGTCATTCACCTCAGTAAATACCGACGTTGCAGCATTCACCGTGGCGTTACCACAACCAACCGCAGGGCCATAGCTGGAAATACCAATTTGTCTTTGTGTTGCTCCGTCATTCCAATATAGAGGACCACCTGAGTCTCCGGAACAGATAGCATTTTCCAGATTGCCGACAATATTGTCGCTATACATACATAACTGGGTTGATGGATTAGCTCCATAACCACAGTTGGACTGATTAGGATAGATCTTTAAGTCTGTCTGCAATAGATGAGTACTGCCACTTGTGCCCGGACTAGTATAACCAAGCCCGACGGCTTTAAAGGCCGCCGATGTAATCGTATTGTAGCTCGCCTCTGATACTGGCAGATTTATTTTATCTCCAGCAACAAGCGTCATCGCTGATTCCAGCTTAAGTATGGCGATATCATTAATCAGTGAGGATTTGTTATAACCACTATGAACATAAATCTTCTCTACCCAGAACTTGGCATTTGCCGCGTTAAACTCGGCAACTTCATTGAAGTTTGTTTCATCCTCCAGCTTAGGCACTATCACAGTAAATTCTTTGGCGGCTTCAGCAACATCCTGATTGGAGACGCAGTGCGCTGCAGTTAATACATGCCATTCATCTATAATGGTGGAGCCACAACGCTGGCCGTAAGAGTAAACGCCGCTGTCAAAATCGGCAAAGGTGTATATAGCGGCATAGGAGGGAAATCCTCCGACCCCGCTGACGCTGGCATTACTACCATTTACAATAAAAGGCGCTTTATCGGCCGCATTAGCGGAGAGGGCAACGCACCCCAATAACGCGGTTATAACCGGGATCAATTTCATTAATAATACCTAAATAATAAAATATCGATAATTACTATATTATTTACAGTTCAGATCACTCATCAAACTAAAATAATTATTCTTTATATCATTAATTATACTCCGGCACTAGAAAACAAATGTAAGCAAACGGCGCGTAAACCCATTACCAGTATCCGAAGCAATTAAGAACTAAGGCCTGAATCTTCGTACCAGCGCCGCTACAATTAACACCATAAACCATTGCGTTGATAGAGCACTTCCGCTACCGGCTACCGGAGAGACGCTGTCTCCGGGTAGGGAGCGGTTTTGACGAAAATAATTACGGTCTGATTCTGAAGGCGAATACTCAGCCGTTTTGCCGCCGCTCTTGGCTGAAGTTATCCACGCCGCGTAATCGACCACTTCAGTAAATACAGACGTTGCACCGGGGAAAGTAGTGCTACCGCAGCCATAGTTAGTCGCCGGGCCATAACTGGTAATGCCCACCTGATAAGTCGTACCACTGGTCCAGTAAAGAGGCCCGCCTGAGTCCCCCTGACAAGTAGCTTTTTCCAACCCGCCGACATTGGCACCCTCCATACAGAGCTGCGTTGCCGGTGCGCCTCCCACGTCATAACCACAACTGGCATTGGCAACAATACTTAGCTCGGTTTTCTGCAGTACCGTTGTATTGTCGATACCGGTCTGGGTATTACCATGACCCACCGCAGTATAGACCTCACCTGAGCCACCACGATACTGGCTTTCATTGGCGACAAACTGAGCGTAGGCAGAAGAAGGGACAGAGAGCGGCGTTTCTAATTTCAGAACTGCAATATCATTTAATATAGCTCCGGAGTTATAGTTCTCGTGGACGAAAATATCTGACACCCAGTATTTGGTGGTGCTATTAAATTCTGACACACTGTTAAAGTCAGCTTCATTATCCAGTTGCGGAAGAACAATAGTAAACAGCCGGTTCACTTCGCTGATATCAGCCGCCGCGACACAGTGAGCCGCCGTTAATATATAAGTGGCATCCAGAATTGTTGCACCACAGCGATTTCCGACCTGAAAAGAGCCGTCACTGTAATTAATAAAAGTGTAAATGCTGGCAAAAGAGGGGTAAGTCGCAGAAGAGGTGTCTGAGCCATTTACAATAAAAGGGCTCATCTCTGCACCAGTTGTAGTGTGAGATACAGAGACGAGTAGAAGCAGTGTCGCAAATATCTTTTTCATACCTTACCGACCTATAAGCTTAACTTGTCAAAGCAGGAGTTATCATCGATAACTCCTGCAAAAGACTAATTACTTATTCATCAGTAAAGTGTATGTCAGATTTTCAGGTTTTGCCTTTTATCCGCGATAATAACGCTGAGGAACAAACGGCATTTTCTCAATGGTCATTGCCAGTTTTTTGCCACGCACCTCAGCGAACACTTCAGTACCAATGACTGCCAAATCTTTCGGTACATAACCCATAGCAACAGGTTTACCCGCAGAAGGTCCCGCTGTACCACTGGTTACCACACCAATCTTATTATCTTCAGCATCAAACAACTCGCTACCTTCACGAACCGGTGCTTTCGACTGACCAACCAGACCAACACGTTTACGGCTCACCTCTTTAGTGGCGATCTGCTCAAGAATAATGTCCGCGCCCGGGAAGCCACCGGCACGTTCACCGTCCGCACGACGGTTCTTACTGATACCCCAAAGCAGGCTGGCTTCTACTGGTGTAGTCGTGGTATCCAGATCGTGTCCGTACAGACAGAGGCCACATTCAAGACGCAGTGAATCACGGGCACCAAGGCCAATCCACTCAACCAGTTCATGGTCAGTCAGTTTACGGGCAAAGGCTTCTGCTTTATCTGCCGGTACTGAAATTTCATAGCCATCTTCACCGGTATAACCAGAACGGCTTACATAGCATTCGATGCCGTCAATCTGCATGATTTGCGCATCCATAAACAGCATTTCAGCCACTTTAGGTTCGATAGAAGCAAGAACTTCAGCAGCACGCGGGCCTTGCAGTGCCAGCAGTGCGCGATCTTCTATCTGCTCCATTTCAACACCATCCAGAAGGTTGGCTTTTAGATGAGCGATATCCTGTTCTTTACAGGCAGCGTTTACCACAACAAAGATATGGTCACCAAAGTTAGTCACCATCAGGTCATCCATAATGCCGCCCTGCTCATTGGTAAAGAAAGCATAGCGTTGCTTACCTGATGGCAGGTCAATAATGTCTACCGGAACCAGAGCCTCTAGTGTCTTGGCCGCGTTTTCACCCTTAAGGCGCAGTTGTCCCATATGAGAAACATCGAAAAGGCCTGCCGCATCCCTTGTGTGTAAATGCTCTTTTTTCACACCCAGCGCATACTGAACCGGCATATCGTAACCTGCAAAAGGAACCATCTTAGCTCCGGCTTCAATATGAAGTGCATGTAAAGGGGTTTTAAATAGATCTGTCATCGCTTTCTCCTTTAGGTTTGCGGCATCATGTTTCCAATAGTAAACATTTTCTATTTTGCGAACATTAATAACAGATTGTTTACATTTGGTCATCTATTAAATGGTGAAAAAGTAAGAAATGAGATAGATGTATGGTTTCTGTGCAAGCCACAAACGAGATAAAAAAAGGGTTACCTTGCGGTAACCCAGAGAATCAGTGCGTCTTCTTTACTGGATGAAGTCAGCATATGCCCCATCTCAGCGTCGTAATAGACACTATCACCCTCGCTTAAAGTGATAGGCTCATAGTATTCTGTATAGAGAACAACTTCGCCTTCCAGTATCAGCAGAAACTCTTCGCCATCGTGTTTCACCCAGTCACTATAATCTTCAAAGTTTCTTGCCCTTACCCGGCTCTTAAACGGCATCATCTTCTTCTGAGACAGTTGCGTCGCCAACAGTTCATGTTCATAAGTCTGGGTAGGATGAGGCTTACCCTCATTATTACGCGTTACGTCCCTGCGTCCGGTAGCCACCTTGCTTTTTGGCGGTTCAAACAGCTGAGGCATATCGATTTGCAGGCCGGAAGCTAACTTCTGCATAGCCTGAAATGTTGGTGAGATTTGCTCATTTTCAATTTTAGACAGGGTCGATCGAGCTAGCCCTGTACGCTGGCTCGCTTCCTCTAATGTGATCCCCATCTTAGTTCTCACATTTTTTATCTTCTGACCAAGCTTAAGAGGTTCGATCGCCTCACTGGCGTTCTCTTTTTCCAGTTTAATGGAGGGGTACTCATCGAAAATATCTTCGGCCATATCTAGTCTTAGCTCTCATTTAAGGGGGTTATTAATCACTCAAACCAATGTCACATTTTGGTTACATTTTTGCAACACAAACAACATTATTTTATTAAACCATAGGAGATAATGTTTCCTATTGGAAATTTTTTGATTGATTAATTAAAAAACTATGGTTATGTTACAAACTAGTTATAAAAACAGAGAGTAGTTTTGATTTTTTGCACCAATAAACGAGAGGTAACTCTCACTACTAATTAACCCGGTGCCAATAGATACCAAACTAGTCTACTAGCGTGAAACCAGCCACTACAGGCTAAGGAAGGAGTTATTCCCGTGCATAAGTCATATCAAAACCACAGTTTAGAGAGCTTTTTCTCCACCAACCTTTCGGCAACTGATGATGCCGTATTTGCTGCCATTCAGCAGGAGAACTCGAGACAAAATGATCAGATAGAGCTAATTGCTTCAGAGAATATTGTTTCTAAAGCTGTAATGCAGGCGCAAGGCACCTGCCTGACAAACAAATATGCTGAAGGTTATCCGGGCCGTCGTTACTACGGTGGCTGTGAGCATGTTGATACTGTTGAAGCATTAGCTATTGAGCGCGCTAAATCATTATTTAAGTGCGAATACGCAAACGTTCAGCCTCACTCTGGTGCTCAGGCAAACGGCGCAGTAAAACTGGCTCTGCTTCAGCCGGGTGACACTATTTTGGGTATGTCTCTTGATGCGGGTGGTCACCTGACTCACGGTGCACGCCCTGCACTGTCAGGTAAATGGTTTAATGCCGTTCAGTACGGTGTAGACAGAGACACTCTTGAAATCGACTACGATGCCGTACTTGAGCTGGCGAAAGAGCACCAGCCGAAAATGATCATTGCAGGTGGTTCTGCTATTCCTCGTGTTATCGACTTTGCTAAGTTCAGAGCGATTGCCGATGAAGTAGGCGCGATTCTGATGGTGGATATGGCACACATTGCCGGCCTTATTGCAACCGGTGCACACCCAAGCCCGCTGCCGCACGCACATGTTGTAACCACCACCACTCACAAAACTCTGCGTGGCCCACGTGGCGGTATGATCCTGACCAACCACGAAGATATCATTAAGAAAATCAACTCAGCAGTATTCCCTGGTCTGCAAGGCGGCCCGCTGATGCACGTTATCGCTGCTAAAGCCGTTGCCTTTGGTGAAGCTCTGGGTCCTGAGTTCAACACTTACATCGATTCTGTTGTAGAAAATGCCAAAGTACTGGCAGAAGTACTGCAAAAACGTGGGTGCGACATCGTAACTGGTGGTACAGATACCCACCTGATGCTGGTCGACCTTCGCCCGAAAGGACTGAAAGGAAATGCGACAGAAGAAGCATTAGAGCGTGCAGGGATCACATGTAACAAAAATGGCATTCCATTTGACACAGAGAAGCCTATGATAACATCTGGCATTCGCTTAGGTACGCCAGCCGGAACCAGCCGTGGTTTTGGTCGTGAAGAATTTAAACTAATCGGTGAGTGGATCGGGGATGTACTGGACGGACTGGTTGAAAGTCCTGAAGGCAACCCGGAAGTAGAACAGAAGGTTCGCAAACAAGTGAAAGAACTTTGCAACCGCTTCCCGCTTTACCAGTAATTAATAAAATAAATCTTTGGAGACAAGAGTAATGGATATGACCCTTAAGTTTGCAGAAAGCCATGAGTGGGTTAAAGACAATGGCGACGGCACAGTAACACTGGGAATCTCAGAGCACGCGCAACAGATGCTGGGTGACGTAGTGTTTGTAGACCTGCCAGAAGTTGAGACCGAAGTAGATGCTGGCGACAGCTTCTCACTGGTTGAGTCGGTAAAAGCAGCTTCAGATATCTATTCACCAGTTTCTGGCGAAATTGTAGAAGTGAATGAAGAGCTTGAAGACAGCCCGGAGCTGATTAACGAAGAGTCTTATGAAGGCGGCTGGATTGCTAAAATCAAACTAAGCGACCCATCTGAACTTGACGGACTAACAAGCGCAGAAGATTACCTGAACAGCATTGAAGACGAGTAATTCAGGTTAGGCATTAAAAGCTGCCCGACATGGGCAGCTTCTTTATACTCAGACCAACACAAAGCTCTTACTGGGATAGTTGGGTAGCAAGTTGGGTAGATAAGGTAAAAGGACAATGACAGAACTACTTCACCACCTAAGCACACAAAATGAATTTGTCGGCAGACATAACGGCCCTAATAAAGCCGATCAGGCTAAAATGCTGGCAGCAATTAATGCAGAAAGTCTGGAACAGCTGATTGATCAGACGGTACCGGAAGCCATCAGGCTGGAAAACCCTCTTACCTTAGAGGCCCCGCTAAGTGAAATGGATATGCTGGCAAAGATTAAATCCTTTGCTGACCTGAACCAGATCAAACGTACTTTTATTGGTCAGGGCTACTACAACACCTTTGTACCTAACGTTATTCTGCGTAACGTGCTGGAAAACCCGGGCTGGTATACCGCTTATACCCCTTATCAGCCTGAAATCTCTCAGGGTCGTCTTGAAGCACTGCTGAACTTCCAGCAGATGGTGATGGATCTGACCGGAATGGAGATTTCCAACGCCTCGCTGCTTGATGAAGCAACAGCAGCCGGTGAAGCCATGACGCTCTGTAAGCGCGCTGGAAAGAGCAAGAGTAAAGTATTCTTTGTGGCTGACGATGTTCACCCGCAAACCCTTGAAGTTGTTAAAACACGTGCTGCCTTTATCGGTTTTGAAGTTATGGTTGGTTCCGTCGCTTCCCTGCCTGAGCAGGATGTATTCGGTGCCCTGCTTCAGTACCCTTCTACCACAGGTGAAGTGACTGACCTGACCGACATCATTGCCGCAGCACAAGCCAACAAAACACTGGTTACCGTTGCAACGGATCTACTGGCCTCTACCCTGCTGAAACCAGCGGGCGAAATGGGCGCAGACGTGGTTATCGGTAGCGCACAGCGCTTCGGCGTACCAATGGGCTACGGTGGTCCGCACGCTGCCTTTATGGCCACCAGCAACAAACACAAGCGTACTATGCCGGGCCGCGTCATCGGTGTTTCTATCGATTCTAAAGGCAATCAGGCACTGCGTATGGCGATGCAGACCCGTGAGCAGCATATCCGCCGCGAGAAAGCCACTTCAAACATCTGTACTGCACAGGCGCTACTGGCTAACATGGCTGCGTTCTTTGCCGTATTCCACGGTGCAGAAGGCCTGCGTACTATTGCCCGCCGCACACATCACATGACAGCAATTCTGGCTGCCGGCCTGACAAAAGCAGGCTACGAGCTGGCACACAACAGTTACTTCGACACCATCACGGTAGAGTCTGGCGCGAAAACCGCTGACCTGTTGGCAAAAGCCGAGCAAGCCGACATTAACTTGCGTAAGTTCAGTGACAAGATTGGTATCAGCTTTGACGAAACCACCACCACTGACGATATAGAGCAGCTATTTAAAGTATTTGGTGTGAAAGCAGACGTTAACGAGCTTTCAGCTCAAATCGCTGACAACGAGTTTGCTGCAATTCCTGAGTCATGCCGCCGTACCAGCAGCTACCTGACTCACCCTGTGTTCAACACACACCACAGTGAAACACAGATGATGCGTTACCTGAAGCAGCTTGAGAACAAAGACTTCTCACTGACTCACGGTATGATCCCGCTGGGCAGCTGTACCATGAAACTGAACGCCGCTGCGGAGATGATTCCGGTCACATGGCCTGAGTTTGGTTCTATTCACCCGTTTGCACCGCTGGAGCAGGCAGCAGGCTATACCGCACTGGCAGATTCCCTGAAGAAGATGCTGTGTGAAATCACCGGCTACGATGAAATGTCACTTCAGCCTAACTCTGGTGCATCAGGCGAGTACGCTGGCCTTATCGCTATTCAGCGCTACCACGAGAGCCGTGGTGAAGGTCACCGTAATGTTTGTCTGATCCCAAGCTCTGCACACGGTACTAACCCGGCAACCGCTTCTATGGTTTCCATGAAAGTGGTAGTGGTTAAGTGTGATGACGCCGGTAACATTGACATCGATGATCTGGGCGCCAAGATTGAGAAGCACAAAGAAAACCTATCCAGCATTATGATCACCTACCCTTCTACACACGGTGTGTATGAAGAGCAGGTACAGCAGGTGTGCGATATGGTTCACGAGGCAGGCGGTCAGGTATACCTTGACGGTGCTAACATGAACGCACAGGTTGCGCTGACTTCTCCGGGCTTTATAGGCTCTGACGTTTCGCACCTTAACCTGCACAAAACCTTCTGTATCCCGCACGGTGGCGGCGGTCCGGGTATGGGTCCTATCGGTGTTAAATCTCACCTTGCCCCATTCCTGCCGGGTCACATCGAAAACGGCGTAGTAGGCAAAGAGTTTGCAGTATCAGCAGCTGACCTTGGTAGTGCTTCTATCCTGCCAATCTCATGGGCTTACATTGCCATGATGGGCGAGTCAGGCCTTAAGGAAGCCACTAAGGTTGCCATCCTGAACGCTAACTACGTAATGGAGCGTCTGCTTCCTCACTACCCTGTGCTTTACCGTGGCACCAACGGCCGCGTAGCACACGAGTGTATTATCGACATTCGTCCGATTAAAGAAGAGACAGGCATCAGCGAAGAAGATATCGCTAAGCGTCTGATGGACTACGGTTTCCACGCGCCAACTATGTCATTCCCGGTTGCGGGCACGCTAATGGTTGAGCCAACGGAATCTGAAGATCTGGAAGAGCTGGACCGTTTCTGTGACGCTATGATTGCTATCCGTAACGAGAGCAAGAAAGTACTGGCAGGCGAATGGCCGCTGGAGAACAACCCACTGGTCAATGCACCGCATACTCAGGTTGATCTTTCATCTGACGACTGGGAACGTCCATACTCACGCGAGCTGGCTTGCTTCCCGTCAAAACAGTCGAAAGCCTCTAAGTACTGGCCGACTGTAAACCGTGTCGATAACGTATACGGTGACAGAAACCTAATCTGCTCGTGCCCGTCTATTTCCGAGTATGAAGAGGAGTAAACGTCAGTTTTATTGATGATCACAGATAACCAAGTTGGAAACTGTGATAACCGAGTTGGAAACCGATAACTAAGTTGGAAACTAACTTGAATAACAAAAGGCGAACCATTGAACTGACCCCCAATAGTTGGACACCAATTATTGGGGGTCTTTTTATGTCCAAATACAGCCGAGCATTGAAATGCTCAATTGCTAAACAATATCTACAAGGCGAAAGTTCATGCCAGGAACTTTCTCGCCTTCATTCCATACCGCCACGTCAAATACATTACTGGGCACAAGTATTCGATATTCATGGTTTTCAGGCATTTACCCCTCATGGTTTTGCAAGGAATGCACATACTAAACTGCAAGCTTTGAAGCATATGTGGACGAATGGTTGGTCTATCAGTCACACTAGTGCGGTTTTAAACTTTTCTTCCTCTGGCACACTCGCTGTTTGGCTCAAACAGTACGAAAGAGATGGCTTCCAGGGGCTTGAACGTAGCAGAGGACGACCCGCAATGAGCAAGAACCCTTTTATTCAAGACAAGCACGATGATGAGAAAACACTGGAAGAGCTCAAAGAGGAGTTAGCGTACTTGCGAGCAGAGAATGCTGTCCTAAAAAAGTTAGAGGAGCTGGAACAAGAGAAGCATCGTCGAACAAAGAAAAAACGAAAGTAGTTCTAGCTCTTAAAAATCAATACCTACAACAACATCTCTTGCACGCCCTTCAGTTAGCGAGAAGTAGCTTCTATTATCATGCGCAGTCGAACAACACCGCCGATAGCTATCGAGATGAGAAGCTGTTGATTGAGAAAATATACCATGACCATAAAGGAAGATATGGCTATCGTCGCATTCACTTGGAGTTAAGGAAACAGGACGTCATGCTTAACCATAAGACAGTTCAGCGTCTAATGGGGGTACTTGGCTTGAAATCAACGGTCAGACCCAAGCGTTACAGCTCTTACAAAGGAGAGGCAGGAACAACCGCACCAAATGTACTTAAACGGGACTTCAATGCAACGAAGCCGGATGAAAAATGGGTAACAGATGTCACTGAGTTTAAAGTTCAGCAGCAAAAGGTGTACCTATCACCAATCGTTGATCTGTTTACGCAGGAAGTCGTGGCTTATAAAGTTGCGAAAAATGCGCGTTTACCTCTGGTCACTGACATGCTGACAGAGGCTGTTGCGGCCTTAGCCAATGACGCTAAGCCAATCGTCCATAGCGACCAAGGGCCCCCTCTGGCAGGATAGTTGTCACTGTTAAAATTTAACCAGTTAGGGGCGGTAACAGAGTAAAGAATGGCTCGTTATTCCCAAGAAAGAAGAGAAGCAGTACTGAAGAAGTTGTTACCTCCGTACTCCCGGTCAGTGGCAGAAGTGGCGCTCGAAGAAGGAATTCATGAAGCAACCCTGTACAATTGGCGAAAACAACTCAGAGAATCAGGAACCGTTGTGCCAAACAGTAATACTTCTTCCGAGCAGTGGTCAGCTCAAACTAAATTGGCCGTTGTGGCAGAAACTTATTCCATGACAGAGAACGAACTAAGCCAGTACTGTCGTGAGAAAGGACTTTATCCCGAGCAGATTAAAGAGTGGCGCGGTGAGTGTATGCAAGGCTTCATGTCCAGTAAGGAACGAGAAGCCCAAGCGAAGAAACAAGCCAAAGAAGATAAAAGAGAAATCAAAGAGTTAAAGAAAGAACTCCGCCATAAAGAAAAAGCCTTAGCTGAAACTGCCGCCTTGCTGGTGCTGAGAAAAAAGCTGAGAGCCTTTTACGGGGAAGAACCAGAGGACGATTAACCTCGACCTATGAAAGGCAAAGCCTCCCCCTCTGGCAGGATAGTTGTCACTGTTAAAATTTAACCAGTTAGGGGCGGTAACAGAGTAAAGAATGGCTCGTTATTCCCAAGAAAGAAGAGAAGCAGTACTGAAGAAGTTGTTACCTCCGTACTCCCGGTCAGTGGCAGAAGTGGCGCTCGAAGAAGGAATTCATGAAGCAACCCTGTACAATTGGCGAAAACAACTCAGAGAATCAGGAACCGTTGTGCCAAACAGTAATACTTCTTCCGAGCAGTGGTCAGCTCAAACTAAATTGGCCGTTGTGGCAGAAACTTATTCCATGACAGAGAACGAACTAAGCCAGTACTGTCGTGAGAAAGGACTTTATCCCGAGCAGATTAAAGAGTGGCGCGGTGAGTGTATGCAAGGCTTCATGTCCAGTAAGGAACGAGAAGCCCAAGCGAAGAAACAAGCCAAAGAAGATAAAAGAGAAATCAAAGAGTTAAAGAAAGAACTCCGCCATAAAGAAAAAGCCTTAGCTGAAACTGCCGCCTTGCTGGTGCTGAGAAAAAAGCTGAGAGCCTTTTACGGGGAAGAACCAGAGGACGATTAACCTCGACCTATGAAAGGCAAAGCCTGATCACACTTATACACGAGGCTCGCCAAAGCGGCTGTAGGTTGGAAAACGCATGTCACGAAGTTGAGATAGATCTCCGAACTTACCGCCGCTGGTATCAAGATGGAGAGGTTCAGGAAGATCAA
This sequence comes from Vibrio sp. SCSIO 43137, assembly GCF_028201475.1. NCBI lineage: Bacteria > Pseudomonadati > Pseudomonadota > Gammaproteobacteria > Vibrionales > Vibrionaceae > Vibrio > Vibrio sp. SCSIO 43137. The sequence goes on from NZ_CP116384.1 coordinate 1,261,601, forward strand.
CGGCCGATAGCTCCGCGACCAGTGCCAGTTAACAAGCTCACAGAGCTAGAACGACAAGCCATCATCGATGTGAGCAACAACGCAGAGTACGCAAGTCTGCCACCGACTCAGATTGTACCAACGTTACTGGACAAAGGTGACTATATAGCTTCAGAGTCGAGCTTCTATCGCGTACTGAAAGCAGCAGGACAACTTAACCGCAGAGGACGCCAGCGTAGTCGACAAAAGGCATCTAGGCCAACGAGCTACACCGCAACAGCTCCTAATCAGGTTTTTACTTGGGATATTACCTATCTCCCGTCAGGTGTCCGCGGGCAATATTATTATCTGTATGTGATAGAAGACATCTACAGCAGAAAAATCGTAGGTTACGAGGTGCATGAACGTGAATGCGGAGAGCTGGCTTCGCAGTTATTACAACGTACGCTGATGCGTGAACAGTGCTTCAACCAGCCTCTGGTTCTGCACTCAGATAACGGTGGACCGATGAAGTCGTTTACGTTAAAAGCGAAAATGGAAGAGCTGGGGATCACACCTTCTTATAGCCGTCCAAGAGTCAGTGATGATAATCCTTATGTGGAATCGCTGTTCCGTACGCTTAAGTATGTGCCAAGCTGGCCGTCTGGCGGTTTTAATAGTCTTGAAGCAAGCCGTGTGTGGGTAGAGACCTTCGCTAACTGGTACAACACGGAACATAAGCACAGCCGATTAAACTATGTGACCCCATCGGAGCGTCACAACGGTAAAGATATGGAAATCTTGAAGCATCGTGAAAGAGTGTTGATGGAACACCGAAGGCAAAAGCCAGAACGCTGGTCACGGAATATCAGGAACTGTGAACCGATCGGAGAAGTTCATCTGAACCCAGAAAAAGAAGTTGCTTGAAAACTAAGCAAATAGTGACAACTATCTTGAAAAACGCCGCTGCATAGGAAGTTCGAACAGCGAACCTTTCAGCGAGTGTAGTTGCAACAACCTTGTCTCGTGCAGAGGAAATCTCTTCAAACTTTCTTCTAACCACATCTTTCATATGGTCATGGTGTTCATGTAAATGGCATGAAGCAAAACCTCGATGGTCTAGTTTCGCTATTTGGCTTTTGTTTCGTGAGCATGAAGGACACTTCCAATCCATCGGTGTTCTGACCCACCATTTGTTCATGTGCATACCCTTTGCACCTAAGAAACTAATAATTCTTTTTGACAGAGGGGAAAACTCTGCGTCAAACCAAGGATTTCCGCCTTCTTCGTAATATTGCTCAAGCTCCTCGATACTCTTGATCTTTCGTTTTTCCATAGGAAGTCCTTTACCAACAATACTTATCTCGATTAGGTTATGCGTTTTCTTATAGGATCTATTTACTAAGGTTTTTCTGGGCTACTTATAGAAGATTCGTATTTTTTTACATGGTGTTGAATAAAAAACATACCCGCAGAACTCACTACATAATGCCCATCACCGCATCGGTACATAAAGTTACGATTCAAGAGAAAGCGCACGCATGCATCCCAGTCATCTTTTGGCATTAGTGCCCCTCGAATACGGTCATACTGCTCATTTCGTTTGATCTCATCTATATGTTTAGCTTTAAGGCCAAAATGTTCATTGGCTAAATCATCTAGATCGAAACTTTTATCAGTCCAAAACCTAGCTATCACTAAAAGCAATGCTTGTACCTTAGTAGCATTTTCGTCCGCATCTTCTGAACTATCATCTTTACGAATGTGAAAAAATTCGCCTCCAGAGTTAAAAACCAGCTCAAACCCAATGTGCTTGTAAAGGAGGCTATAATGACTATCCAAATGCTTATATAGCTCTGTATACAAAGGGTTCTCAATAAACTGCTGAGTATATGTTTCATAAATGCGCTTAGTGATCACTTTGCCAGACGAGAACTGGGAGTAGACTTGCTGACTGAGTTCGAGGTCAGCATAGTCGAAAGTGTTAGATATTAGGTTATTAGTCGTATGCATAAGTCTCTCGTACCTCCAATTTTATTTTTCTGTACTTAAACACATACCCACCTACCGTTATCTCATGAAAAATATTAGTAACTCTTGGAAGATGGTTGTGAAGGTTTAACTGGCCTACTGAATTTAGAGTCATTAGGGCTTCAAGAAGGTCAAGTATTTGGTAATCGTCCAACAAGCCCTCTAGCCTATCGCTCACTACTTTTATTAAATCATCACAATGCTCGAATCTCATCGAATACATTAGTTGCTTAACCTGTTTCACCCTTTCCAAGCGCGTGTCTAAACTATTATCTTTAGAGCTCTGTAAAAGAGATAAATCAAGCTGATTAACAAGTTTGTAATCTTCAAGCTTCGTGGTGATGTCCGTGGTTATATTATTAAAGTACGACTGTGAATCACTCAGTCGGAGGTCTTTGGGACGAGGCTGGTTCATCAAACCACAAAACAAACCTGATGTTTGAGCAAAATCTGAACTGATTCTTTTACGCCTTAAGTCCTGTTGTGTTTCTTTTAAATATTCCACTAACTCAGAAAATGCATTTTCGATTGCATTAAACTGGGTGAGCCTTTTCCTTGAGCGAGCTAAGAACTGATCAATAGATGTAGATATACGACTTATGTTTTTATGATAAGCATTAAATGAAATTGCATATCGGAGCATGGTCGAAGCTTCACTATCTAAACTATGCACTTCAAACAACCTTTTAAGCTTTTCCAGACATGCCAATAAATTTGCCCCATCTCTAAGCACCACTTTCTCATCCAGAAAAGCTCTAGTGGGTAGGATATGTCTCACCAAAAGGTTTGATATATGTTCAATATTGTCTTTTTGTAATGCTTGTACGACATTAGGGTTGGTAGCCTTCAGGGCTTTCTCACTCTGTTCGCTCAAGTCCCTATTCACATCTTCCATGCGAGTAAGGTTTCTACGAATTAGACTTTGCAGAGCAGCAAGAGCTCGAAACAAAGCTCCCAATGCCTCCTTGTAGTCCAAGTCTTGGGGGCTAAAATCAAGGCTACCACTGTCAAACCTATCAGTTAGCTCCCTTAATGCAACAAGCCTTGTGTTTAACTCTATATGGGTAAGTTCTTGGATTAAGCTTCTATCAAACAGTCTAAAAATGTCCAGTACTGCTTTATCGAAAAACAGCCTCCCAGCACCTTCGAAATGATCAAAATCAGACAAAATATGTGAATTAATCAGATTATCCTTTGAAAAAGCTACTCTGACAGCATTTTGCTGAGTTGTATCTCCTTCCAGCGTTTTGAGACACTTAAATACAGCTGCATTAAAATCGTATTCGCGTACATACGATTCACCATATGTATCCATTGACCTTATCGACTCAAGCATGATGGCTTTATACTCCATCATTAACTTAAATGTCGGAAGTGTATCTAGAACTTGGCTATTCATCAGTCTCTCCAAAAATACACATCTGATCTTCCTTCGCTACGCTTGGTTTAATGATGTACTCAGGTTCACTAGTAAAGGCAATCTGACGCTCAGGATGATAAGGAAGACTTGTTTTCATCGAGTCAATTTTGAAGTAGTAGCCAAAGAGTAATATCAACTCACTAGATACTGAATGTGTAGATGCACTTAGTACTCTAAAACCCGACTCATTGAGTTGTGGCAAAAGCCACTGAAATTGCGAGAGATCTACAGAAGCTCCCTCATCTATAATTAATGGGAAGAATACTTTACAGCTCGATTGCTGGACAGATTTTAGTAACACTTCAACTAGTTTGATGTTTATTAGCATCACTGTCGAAGTGGACTGAGATTTTGTTTCAAGACTCTTCGCGCCCTGTTTTTTAACATGGTAGTTGATTCCCGTGAGTATCTTTTCCATAGTTAAAGTTGATGCCGTGCCTTCATCAAAAAACTCTTTACTAAAGGTCTTGAGTCGATCCACAAACTCAGTTGAAAGTCGGCTATCGGCATATAAGTCAATGTGTGCTACCTCTGCCAATAGTGCTTCGAATCGACTATTAACACCGATTTTAGCTTTTACTTCCGATAAATCATTTATGGTCGCTTTCTTAAACTCAGTGTTAATAAACCCTTCAAAGCTATCAATTAGCTGTCGGTTTTTCTCAAGTTCAGTAATGATTCCATGAATCTCACTCTTAAGGGCAACAAACTGCCTTTTCAGATTAGCTATCTCTTCATCCACATGTACAAATTTTGACTCAATCTGCTTATATGTATGACGAATTTGTTCATCAGAAAGATTCGCGGTAAACAAGTCGTCATCATTGTCGATGACACCTTCTTTAACCAAAAAATGTATATTGGATGTAACGCCACTACGCGCCTGCACTTTTGCTAATAGTGCATTTTCCAGACTTTCAAAAAACTGTTCCGACACTTCAACGCTTTCAACACTTAGCTTCTCCAGTGGAAAATCTACAAGTTGATGTCGAGCTAGGCTATTACTCACTCTCTGGCTCAAGCCTTTAAGTTTTTCTAAATTTGAGTTGAAGCTACTTAAACTCTCCTTTGATTCAGCTAGATCCCTTTGAGATATGTCTAGACTATTTTGGGCTTTAGATAATGAGTTTTCAGCTTCTTCAACTTGTTGGGTTAAAGATCGTACTTCCTCATTGGCATAGTTAGCAGTTTGGAGGTTGAACTCATAGCTCTTAACTTTGGTAAGTTCACTGTCATATCGTTCTAGTTTACGCTGTAACCTAGCTATTTCAGTTTGAGTAAGGATATCGCTTTGGTTGCCAATTTTCTCTAACTCATGCAACTCATCCTCAAAAGCAGCTAAGTTCTTAATTCTCTGCTCAAGCTCTTCTTCTGTTGAATGTTCTTCAATCAAACTGGCAATATTTAGAGTCCTATCAAAGAAACGATATTGCTGATTATCTCTTTCAAAAAGAGCTAAAAATCCTTTAAAACGATCTAACTCTGTTTCTGTTAACCTACGACCAGGGTTAGCTTTGGAAATAATACTATTTATCGAAGATAGTATTTGATAGTCGCCGATCTCTAACTGCTTTGATAAGAAAAATTCTTTTAACTCTAAGCTTCGATTAAGTATTCTGATGTGCCTATTTTCATCTGCTATCAACGTCTTCAATTGATCAATGCGCACCTTCCTTTTAGATGCATCTTTTAAGTTGTCGAGATTGGATACCTCTTCATCAAGCTCTTCAGCAAGGATCTCTTCAATTTCAGAAATAGGCTTTCCAAAGTAATCATCGATGATCCTTTTCGCTGTATCTAGCTGAGGTTGTAGTTTCTCCAATTTCGCACTTTCCTGTTTAAGGGCTCCCTTCAACTCATTGAGGTGTCGTTGTGCGTCATCGCGAAACTTTTGGTTATTCTTGTTCCGCTCAAGCGCCAGATGTATCTGGTCTTCAAGCAACTTGTGTTCTTTAGCTTTAGAGTCCAACTCCCCTCTAAGCACACGATCAAATTGCAGCAACTTAGTTTCTGCACTTTGGTTGTCTGTTAAAGTGGCGTACGAGATAGAAAGTTCTTCAAATTTTGGTTTTAGATTTTTTACTTTCTGTAGATGAAGTTCCTTATCGCCAAGCATCTGGTTTCTATTCAAAAACTCATTGATATCAAGGCTTAATTCATCTTTACGCTCTTTCTTAGTAGACTCAATGATGTTGGCAATAGCCAGCCTAACAGCATCGGAACCAGTCTTCATATCAAACAGGAGCTTAACTAACGCTTTAAAGGAGTTAATACTGGCATCATCTAACTTGCTCAATGGAAATAAGCAATAACGCATAGCATTTACATCAAGTAAATCATTTGCATACAGCGCTTCTTTGATTGCTTGAGGACGCTCAATAGTCTTAAAGTGCTTAGGATCTCTTTCTTTTAATGCTTTCTTTACATAGTCGATCGATAGGTTTTGTACTGCGCCTCCTATACCATCTTCTCCAACACTTGAATCCCAAAATAGATCTTTTATGTTCTGGTAAGGAAGAGATGTAAACATCCTTTTGTAAGACTTAGACTCACCTCTATACAGAACCTGACAGTGTGGAACTGGGCCGCCAAGAAAATTCTCACATTCTAAAATCAAGAAACTCGATCTACTTGGGAAATAATGCTCATAACTCTCATCATCCGTATAAGGTTCACCTTTGTTATTCATGAACCCAAACTTTTGAAAGCTCTTCTTGAAGTTTGTCTCTGGCAGTAGAAACAACCGAATCGCATTAAGTATTGATGTTTTACCAACATTCCCCTTCGCAATTATGATCCCACCATTTCTAAGATCGATTTCTGCGATAGCCACCCCCACAGAGTCGACAACAATCAATCTTGAAATACTTATGCGAAAATCTTCCATCATCTTATCCTTATGGTAGTAGGGCTTCTTGTTCCAAAAATGCTCTATGTGTATGTAACAATTGTTTTTCTTGTTCGAGGTTTAACTCACTGGCAATAGAAATCGCTTGTCGCCACTCAGAAACAGACTTGGGCTTCAAATTGAAAAACGCTTCAAACTTGCCCCAATCAACTGGCGAAAGCCAATGGCAATCTGACACGTTCATTGCTAGTGTTCTAAAAATCTTCAGACCACCTAGATCTAAGTCTCCCGCTACGTAGATCCGTTTGTAGTTCGTAAGAAACTTTAAATTTAGGCTGTTATTGATTTGTGTCCCTGCACCAAACAAAAAGTCAGTGTGCTCAATCAACTCTTCACGTCCTATGCTTTCCATAAAAGACATGTACCGATAAAAATTCTCTATGTTCTCAATGACCACAGCTTGAGCGTTCAGCTTGGGTAAGGAACTAATCACCCCACCTTCTGATGAAACAATCACATATGGAGTATTCGGAAAACTAGTCGTGTTAAGTAAGAGGATATGAGAAAAACTTGTATTAATAGCGTGTGATTTGCCTTGCTTAGCGCCATCGGTTCGACTTGAAATATCCTTTGTATAGAATGAGGTGTGACGCTCCTCATCTAACACCTCTAGCACATGTCCTTTGCTTACACGCTTTGCTTCATAGATGGACATCCACTGTTCAGGGTCTTTCAAACCAAGCTTCTCAATAAACCCCTTCAAGTTTATCGGCAAGCCTTCTTCGATCTTGGATAAGTAATCATTGACGTTCATTGTAGTCCTCAACAGCCAGAAATTTATACCATAAGTAACACGTCAAGCAGCATTGCTAAAGTCAACTAGTGTCATATTACACTGGAATCAAATGATTCGTTAGAGTAAATTAGTACAGTTCATTTTGATAAGGGTAATCATTGTGCGTTGTGTCGAATCTCCGCAAACCAAACGCCTAAGGCTTATCGATTTCTATCTCTGCTTCTTTGGGAAAGTTAATCGCTCCGACCTTATTCAGCACGGTGATATTGCCGTTGCTACAGCAAGCCGCTCTTTTAATGCTTACAAAGAACGTTTTCCCGACAACACGGTTTTCAACGAAAGCTTGCGAGCATACATGAGGTCAGCATCGTTTAGCCCAGCTTTTGAGCATGACCCAGAAGCAGCTCTGAGGTTAATAGCATGGGGTCAGGAGCTTAACTCCATTCCAGTAACAACTTATGGTGTAAGCAGCTTTGCGACGGTGTTGGATTCACTATCTATTGATATCGTCTCTCAAGTCACAAGGTCAATTCTGAATAAGCACTGTATTTCTGTCCTGTATAGTTCCTCAACTAGCACCGAGACTAGAACTCTGACGCCTCATTCTCTATTCAAAGGACTTGGAGCTTGGCACATCCGTGCTTGGGACAGTAAAAGACGTAAATTCCTGTGCTTTAGAATCAGTCGAATTCTTAAGGCTCAACAAACTGACTGCTCATACGACAAGACTATAGAGGACGATACTCTTTGGAACCGTGACGTTGTCCTAAGTGTTGCACCGCACTCTAAGCATGAAAATAGAAATGACCTAGCTATTGATCTTGGTATGGAGGGTCAATACGTGCGAAACATTACAACCAACGAAGCGTTAGCTGGTTACGTGCTCAATGACCTCCACGTAGACGGCACGCCTAATGCTTCTTTGCCGCCGCATGCCTTTAACTTGCAGTTGATGAATAGACACGAGCTAGAGCATGTTGACTCTATTCGAGCCCTAGTACCTGGATTTATACAGAACAAAGATGATAAAGCTTGAAGTAAGTAAGCCCTGAGCATATTGAGTTGTTTACACAAACAAGCGGCTGATTCATTACAAACTCGCGGTTCGTAAAGTGCGGTTCGGGTTTTACGAACTGAACAATCACTCTAATTGAGAGAGTTCTATTGAAAAGAGAGTTTTCAACTTAGTTAACCAAACCTGCTGCCTTCATTAGCCATGAAGTGATGGAGTTTCCAACTTGGTTATTTTTGAGGAGTATTCCAGATGGTTGATTTAGAAAGCTAGCGAGTTTCCATCTTAGTTATCTATGATCATCAGTTTTATTGATGTTTATTGAATGATTAAAGGCGAACCATTGGTTCGCCTTTTTGTTTTTGGTTTTCTCCACCGGGATTCTAATTTCTGGCATAGCCTAGCATTTCTTTTGCAAACATCATTGGTTGATAAATTCCCGAGCTATACTAACAAAATACTCAATAACGATTTATGTGAGTAAAACGGTTCGGTGTTTTGGGAGATATGCAATGAAACTTTCACTGTTAGTTAAAAAGACTTTACTTGGTTCGGCCTTCGTTGGCCTGTTGGCTTTAGCCCCGGTTACGCTCGATTTTGACGACGCTACATTCAAATACAACAGTACATTTGCAAAAAATGATAACAGTAACAATGGTAATGGGCGCGGAAACAGTAGTGAAAAGAGTAATGGAAATAGTAGCCAAAACGCCAGTTCTGGTGCTAGTGCCAGTGCCAACGGTAAGGGTAAAGGTTACGGTAACAGCCAAAATAGCAGCAACGGTAATGGCAACGTCAATGGATTAGGTAACAACAAAGGTTCTTTAGCAAGTGCTTTAGGACGTTTGAATGCAGCACACGCATCAGAAAACGGGCTAGCTCATGCATCTGCTAAATCTGTTGTCGGGACTCTGGCACAATACCGGGACGCAGTTCTGGCTTCAAGCGTATTAACTGATAAATTAAATGAGCTTTCCGAGACTATTCAAGGGCTAGAGGACGAGATTGCCAGTTATGATATTGCAACATTAACAGCAATTAGCGAGCAATTGAATGCAGATGCTCTCGAGGCTTCGGAAGCTCTGGACGATGCACAGGAAGCAGCCGATGCAGCACAAGCTGAGGCAGATGCAACACAGGCTACTGCAGACACTGCTCAAGATGATGCAGACGCTGCTCAGGTTGCTGCTGACACCGCTCAAGATGATGCAGATGCTGCTCAGGCTGCTGCTGACACAGCTCAAGCTGATGCAGATGCTGCTCAGGCTGCTGCTGACGCTGATCCAACAAATACCGATCTCGCTGATGCTGCCGCTCAAGCTCAAACCGATGCAGATGCTGCTCAGGATGATGCAGACGCTGCACAAACCAGTGCTGATACCGCTCAAGCTGATGCGGATACTGCGCAGGCCACTGCTGACACTGCCCAAACTGACGCTGACACGGCAGCCACAACGGCTGACACTGCGGCTGATGAATTAGCGGCTGCTCAGGTTACCGCAGATACCGCACAAGCCGAAGCTGACGCAGCTGCTCAGGAACTGGCACAGGTTGAATCTGAAGTTGATGCGTTAGAAATTGAACTGGCCGCCGCCGAGCAAGAACAGATCACCACACAGGAAGAACTTGATAACTCAGCTCAGATTGAAGCCGATACTCTCGCTTCAACAGCTAATAAGGAAATCACCGATGAAGTGATTGTCGCGACCCAAGAGTTATTAGGTATCGAATAGCAACCTCCACTAACCAAACCGTACACAGTCTGTTTATTAACTGCTGTGTACGGTTAATTTCAGTCCAGGACGCATAACCATGATTTCTCTGTACCGAAATCCTGCCAGTATTTTAATCATCATCTTACTAATGCTAAGTGGATGCACTACCTTACCCAAAAGTGTTTCACACAATATGGAAATGGCGAAACAAGGTGATGCTCAGGCGCAATACCGATTAGGCCTGGACTACACTAACGGTTTTGGCGTGACACAAAATTATGCAACAGCAACTGACTGGTTTTTAAAGGCTGCACAACAGAACCAGATCGATGCTCAGTTCATGATGGGTGTTGCCTATGCCTCTGGCCGGGGTGTTGAACGTAACGCAAAATCAGCTTATGAGTGGTTTGATAAAGCAGCAAATCAAGGCCATAGCGCGGCCTTATATCAAAAAGCAGAAGCCTTAGCCAACGAACGTGGTATTAGCAAAGATTTGGAAGCAAGCCGCAAATACTACAGAATGGCAGCGCAAAAAGGTCATCTGGAATCTAAATATGCACTTGGTGTTTTTTTGATGACCGGACGAGGTGGTAAAAAAGATCTCATCTCAGGTAATGCATGGGTTTTAGCAGCAGCTAATGATGGTCATGAAGAGGCGAAAACCTTGTTTAACACAACAAAGAGAAGCCTTTCTCCTTCTAACTTAGAGAGAGTAAAAAAACTGGCCGAAAACCTGTAATCCAGCTGTTCATCGACAGAAACGTTATTAACGTTATTCGAAGCTATTCGAGCTATTCGGGACACACACTTCATCGTTACCGGAAATTGCTTAGTAGTTTATTTACTGCATAACTAGCTAAACCAGAAATAAATAGCACCGCCAGCCAAAATACCGGAGCCGAACGCTTATATTGAGGAACAAAGTCAGCATCAGCCCCGCTACAAGTCATTCCCCAATCACTTGAACTGCCACCAGCGTCCATACACGCATCAACACTGAAAAATGATAACAGTGACAAGGTGCAAAGCAGAAATACGATAGTTACTATTATTCGTTTCATTTTCATAGTGCCTCTTTCGACTGGATTACCTCTCACGGTATCAGGCTATTTTTCATAATCAAAATTATCTGACTATGTAGGTTTTGTTTGTCCCCGTTCACGACTGTTATAAGGTGAGTGTTTGTAAACTCAACCAGTTTTGTACTGTCTGAGCCTTTCCCCAGAAAGGCGAGTTACAAAACGGTAATGAATAAGCCTAAAACAACAGACAAAACCAGCGGCTCTTTTGGTGACTTTTGCAGCCGCAGGCAAAAGTTACTCGCCCGGGCAGGGGCGAAACAAGAAGGCGGGGTAGAAAAACAGAATTAGCCAACGTCCGATAGTAAATTTAAGCTCAGGTATACACTCCAACGCACAGCATTGGAGCGAACGCTTGAGATAGAAATTCCCATGCCAAAAGGCATGGGAGTGAAAGCTTACAACTTCAATTAGTTTTGAGTCACTAAACCCGGCTCAGGAACTTCTTGTGGTTTAGGCTCGTTATCGTGAGCGATTTCAATATAAATACGACCATTTTTTTCTGCTTGAGGAAGGCCTTCAGGGCAGTCCAGTTTTAACTGTTTAATAAAGGATCTGACAAGAATACCGACCACAAATACCAGCGGCAAACCGGTTAGTATAGAGACCGTCTGTAAGGGTTTCAGAGAGTCCGGATTGATAAAATACAGGCCCAGAGAGACGACACCAGCCAGAATTAACCAGAAAGCTACATTCCATTTCGCCGGATCTTCGTCCTGCCCCAGTTCTTGTTGAGTTGCCGCTGCCAGTGAGTATCCAACCGCACAGTGACCGGTAATGTAGGAAATCAAAGTAATAAGACCAAATGCAGGCACAAACAGCCATGCAACCGGCAGGTGTGACAGCATTTCAATCACTACCTGACCACGTCCGGACTCATTCATTACCGTCATTAGATCGGCTATTCCATTGGTTTGCAGGTGAATACCGAAACCGGGCAGTACCATATAGAACATGATGCACCCCAATGAACCGCATATTAGTCCACCCATCACCAGTTCACGTATGGTACGGCCACGGGAAATCTTGGCAATAAACATACCAAACGGCATTGAATAGACCACCCACCATGCAAAATAGAACACTGTCCAGCCTTGCGGGAAGCCGGTATCACGAATCACGTCGGTGACAAAACTCATGTAAACAAAGTTCTGCAACATTAGGCCTAAACCATCCACTGACTGGTTAAGAATAAAGGAGGTTGGACCCAAAATAACGATTAGCGCAAGCATCACAAGATCCATACGTACGTTCCATTCACTTAGTACCGCTACCCCTCGCTTAAGGCCAAAAATAAGCGCCACTAACGGGATAAAAGTCCAAAGGAAGATAACAAAGGTATCGAGAAACGCATTGCTTTGCTCCATTCCTAGGAAATAGACCAATGCGCCGGATATAAGTGGTGTACCCAATGCCAGTGACGTCATTACACCGCCAACCAGACCGAACATATATAAAAAGTTCAGAATATGTCCGGGAGCTCCGTCAGAGCCGTTTCCCAGTACCGGGCGGGCAAACTCACTGATTTTCATTGTTTTTTGTTTGCGTACATAGAAGAAGTAAGCGATAGGAATAGCAGAAGCGATATACCACGCCCAGGCGGAAGGCCCCCAGTGGAACATACCATAGGCGGACGCCCAGCGGGCAGCATCAGCAGAACCGGCTTCAATGCCAAACGGAGGAGCCTGCATAATCCAGATCCACTCTACTGCCCCCAGATAGAGAACACTGCCACCCGTACCAGAGGTAAATATCATTCCTAACCAGGTAAAGGTCTTGAAATCAGGTTTCGCTCCCCGTTCACCCAGCACAATGCTGCCGAAGCGGGACATCGCCATGTATATGCAAAACACCACAACCGAAAAGGTAGCGATCAAGAAAAACCAACCTAGCTCATGTGTGGTGAATGAGTGAATTTCGCCGAGAGTTTTTGCGCTACCTTTGGGGTCAAACAGAAAATAGATACCCATTAAACAGGTTACAACAAGCGCGGGGAAAAAGACCGCCCTATCTATTGCACCTTTATTAGAAGCAATTGACATAATTCATTCCTTGGTTATTTTAATTTGTAAGGCACAGATAATTATATTGTCTCTATATAACCAGTAAGAGTTATTTCTGCATTTAAAGTATGATTAATAGACAACTTTCACAGCTAACTTACACTATTTATTGATAAAATTTCCCATTGTGATAAAGAACAAAATATAGCCAATATTTATCACTTCATGTTTCTTTATGAAATAGCAACATTTCAAGTTGAAACAAAACACCAATTAATACTTGTATGTACGCTCTCTATCCAGATTTTCAAAATAAACACTTAGTGACTTAATACCGGCAGCCTTAAAGTGTTTACTAATGATGTCTGCGGCACCCTTTTGCTCATCTGACGAACGCTTAAACCAAAATACCTTTATATAGGGCTTTGAACGGCCATTCTCTCCGTCAACGATAATCTCACCGCTCACAGGCACATAAGAAAAGCGCTCTCTGCCAATCTGACAAAAATCTGCCAGCTCAGAGGTTAAATCTGTACTTATTTGTTTGATGGTTAGTTCATCGACGGAACGACACTCAATACGAGGCATATTCTTCTCCAAAATGTAATTATGTCGCCAACGTTAAGTTAGCGAAAACAGTAAAACTCGATACAATTTATTTCTAACCAAGAGCAGCCACATTACTATTATCTGTAAGTATTCCGGCTTCTAAATTAATTAATTTAACATTATCGCCCCTATTTAATTTAATCAGTTTATTGACAGCATCATTAAACATTAAGCGATGGGCATCATAAGTTGCGGTTGCGCTATGGGGACTTAAAATAACATTGTCACATTGATGTATCGGAAAGCGAGACGGAAGACAGGACGAATTTTCATTTACAGGATAGTTATACCAGACATCGCTGGCAAAACCTTTTAGCTGCTCATTATTTAACGCGTTATATAAATCCTCTTCAACAATAATATCGCCTCTGGCAACGTTTATAAGATACTTGTTGGCCAGATTGGCTAATATTTCCTTATCTACAGCACCATAGGTTTCATCAGAAATAGGCACGCATACAAATAGGATATCGCACGCCTTTGACAACTGGTAAAGATCCTCAACAGGATTGATGCCGGCAAATTGTTCACCACGGTCAATAGCATAAAACTCACAACCAAAAGGGGATAACAACTTATGAATATACCGGCCGATATGACCATAACCATAGATGCCGATACGTTTCCCGCTCAGACTGTCCCACTTTACCCGGTTTACAGGGTCATTGCGGGCAGACCAGTCTCCGCTTTTCATGTTCAGGTGGTAGGCTAATGTCTTGCCGAGTAAAGCCATGGTTAAACAGACGGCCTTTTCTGCCACAAAACAGGAGTGAATATGGGTATTTACGACTTTCACCCCTCTTTTGCGGGCTTGGGCCAGATCCATTCTGTTCACTCCGGCAAACGGAATGGCTACCGCCTTTAACTTAGGCATCTTATCAAAGTGCTGTTTGGTCATTCTGCCGTCAACAACATATTCAATTTCGGCAAAATCTTCCTCTGCCGCTAATAAGATCTGCACATCAGGCGGTATGTCCGGAGAGTTAAGATTAGAACGGTATTTATTATCTACTATATAGATTTTCATGCTCATGGAATCTGACGGCCCTAGCTGGCAGTCAGATAAGTCAGGATCTCTACCACCTGTTCAGGTGTTGTCGCCCAGCCCTGAGCTGAACCATCAACTTCTTTTAATGGATGGGTCAGGCTTTCATCATGCAAAGTGATATAAGGCTTGTTAAGGGCGGCACAATAGCCGGCATCAAAAGCAGCGTTCCATTGGCGGTACTTTTCACCAAAGCGGATAATGGCTAAATCACAACGCTGAATGGCGTTCTGGATACGGATAGCATTTACCTTGGCAGATTTATGATCGCGCCAAAACGATGAACTTTCTGCTCCCAGACAATCACCGGCAGCATCACTGCTTTCATGGTCCGTGACAGCAGAACTAAACACGATGTTCAGTCCCTGCGCTTTACAACCTTCTATAATTTGCTCACGCCAATCAGTGTGTATTTCACCAGAAAGATAAACATTGAACTGCATATTTGTTTCCTGAATTTAAGTTAGTTGTTAGGTATTACCAGACTCAGCTAAACAGCCTCCTGCTCACTGTCGTCTTTGTTAATTTCGTACTTTTTAAGTTTGCGCCATAATGTTGTACGGCCTATTTTAAGTGCCGCTGCAATATCATTAATGCGCCCGTCAAACACTTCCCATGCTTCTTTTATCGCCTTTCGCTCTAACTCTTCCAGACTCTGGATAGATGCTCCCCAGTACACCTCTTCCTGACCGCTTTTACTGCTGAGTAACTGGCTGGGTAAATCATCAATATCGATCAGGTTGCGACGACGGTTCAGTACAATTTTCTCAACCTTGTTTTGCAGCTCAGCAATATTGCCCGGCCAGGAGTAACCACATAAGGCTTCTAGTGCAGGCTCCGACATAACAATATCGACATTAAAACGCTTCTTCATTCGCTTTATCTGCCGGTCAACATAAGCAGGAATATCTTCCTTACGTTGCCTTAACGGTGGAATCATTAACTCGATTGCCCCAATGGCATAGTAAAGCTGACGGCGGAAGTTATGCTTGCTGACATACTGTTCAAGATCGACATTGGTACTGGTAATAAGCTGAAAGTTCACCGGTATCATCCGGCTACTGCTATCACGCACAAGTATGTTGGTTTTCAACATCTGCAACAGTGCTGACTGAGCCTCTTCCGACAGGTATTCCACCTGCTCCAGATACAAGGTTCCGCCATTCGCCAGCTCAAACTTAGAAGCAGCCCCTTCACCCTCATCAGTACCAAACAGGGTCCGTAACATATTTTCCGGAGCGATGCTCTTACAGTTTACCGTCAGGAAAGGCCCTTCACTGTTCTGGCTGTAATTATGCAGCGCCATGGCTATCTGGCCTTTGCCTACTCCGCTTTCTCCGCGCAGCAATACCGGATCTTTTACCTTGGCGGCACGTTTAGCCAGCGTAATAACCTGCTTCATCTTCTTCGAGTGTGCCACCAGAGAATCAAAGCTAAGATCGGCATTGGCACCTAACTGGCGCTGAGCCAGACGACGAATAGTTTCAAGAGGGTGAATAAACAACAAACAGCCGCCATCACTTAACGGGCGTAATGTCGCCAGAACTTCAATAAAATCACCCTGACATTCAATAATCACATCTACATGAGATATCTTCTTCCGCTGCTCCCAGCCATTTTTTAACGCCGGCGGCAAAGTCACCATTTCACGAAATGGTTTATAAAGCACTTTGTCTTTGTTCAGCTTCAGCTTTTCAGAAGCCACTTGGTTTACAAAAGTAATCCGTTCATCTTTGTCCCATGAGACAACACCGTCATCCATGCACTCAAGCACGGCATTTCTCTGACATAAGATCTGATTAGACTCAGTAAGTGTCTTATCGATCAGTAACTGGCTGGCAACTTCTTTTGCACATGAGTTAATAAGAGACGCATCAGAGTTCTTATGATCATTCACCCGGGTAAAAATCATTAACGCCGCTCTGGCTCTTCCCTGCTCATCAAACACCGGAGAGGCATGGCCGCTGTAGCCATGTAAGCGGGTATTAAAATGTTCAGCAGCAAAAATAGACTCTGTCTCATGGGTCTGTAAGCAGAGGTTTATCGCATTGGTACCCAAACGTCCTTCGCTCCAGAACGAGCCCTTACTGATGCCCATAGAGCTCAACTCCTGAAGCAGCTCCGGATGACCTAGTATTGACATAGTACAGCCTGTCTCGTCGGTCACCAGAAAGCAGCAGTGGCGTGACTCCATATACTCATAGGCATCTTCCAGTACCGCTTCTGCAATGCAGGTTACCGCAAGGTTGCGCTTGTTAAAGGACTCTAACGTTGTCCCGGATGCAATGTGCGGCTTATGCCATTCATAGGCATTGCTCTGTCGCAGGCAACGCTCCCACGATTCAAGAATCGGCGAGCTGGAAAACTGGGGAGCAACCCAGTGGTGTTTCTGGAAAAAGTCCCAGCGAGTTTGCGTATCGGTTAATCGGCTTTCGATAGCGCTTGAGTTCATAGTGTTATCTCCAGAGCATTAAGTTGATCATCCGTAGGGTAGAAAATCATCGGACGCTGAAGTTATCGGGTATCGTAAACTACACCTCACCCTGTCTGTGATCTGTGATGACCAGACAGAACCGGAAATACCGTGCTAGAAATGTTTCATTTTGAGACATTACTTTATGCATCAATAATAATATCCGATATAACGTGTAGACGGCTACTTAACCAGAAGCTCAAGTACACCCGCAAGATTCTGCGCAGTGTAGCGTACATTTTGCTCTGCATTTGTTAGTGCTTCTTCCAGACTGCAAGGCTTGCTCAATACTGAAAAACAGCCATAAATTCCGGCAGAGCGAAGGGCTAAACAGCCATCACCTAAAGCACCGGCCAGTGCAATTACCGGAATGCCTTTACTCTGAGCCAGACGCGACACACCTACCGGCGTTTTTCCATGAATGGTCTGGCCATCAATGCGTCCTTCACCAGTGATAACCAAATCAGCGCCATGCAGTTTTCTCTCTAACTCCACCGCTTGCAACACAATCTGGATGCCGGGTTTAAGCTCTGCCTGCATAAATGCCATTAAAGCGGATCCCATTCCCCCGGCAGCACCGGAACCGGGTTGTTTCTCGACATCGATAGCCAAATCAGACTTGATAATGGTGGCGTAACGCTGCAAGGCATCATCAAGCGCCTTTATCATCTGCGGGCTAGCTCCTTTTTGTGGCCCGAAAACCGCGCTGGCACCTTTGTCTCCAGTGAGGGGATTATCAACATCACAGGCACAGATAAAGCGGGTATCAGCAAGGCGTGGATCTAGTCCTTTTACATCCATAGATGCTAGTTCGAGCAAGCCTTCCCCATTTGGTGACACTGGTTTACCGTTATCCGCCAAAAAGCGTACTCCAAGCGCCGACATCATCCCCATACCGCCATCGTTGGTCGCACTACCACCGATAGCCACTATGATATTTTCTACCCCCAAATCCAGCGCAGCACTCACCAGTTCACCGGTACCAAAACTCGTGGCAACCATTGGGTTACGCTGCTCATAAGGAACCAGCTCTATACCGGAAGCGCTGGCCATCTCAATGACAGCGGTCACTCCATCACCTAAAATTCCGAACTCAGCCCTGACGGGCGTACCTAACGGTCCGGTTACGCTTACTTTATGGCGCGAGCCATTAGTGGCATCCACTAAAGCACTCATGGTCCCTTCGCCGCCATCAGCAACCGGGACGCAAAGGCACTCAATATCAGGCATAACATCGGACAAGCCGTCAGCAATAGCGTTTGCTACCTGTTTGGCACTCAGGCTGTCTTTAAATGAATCAGGAGAAATGACAACTTTCATTGGGGGATATTCCTTCAACTTAAAAAAAGGGCTGAGGTCTTACCCAACAGCCCAAGGAGAGTGAGTTAATCACGAATTGAGTGATTACTCATATGCTCGATCGCTTTGATCATCGCAGAGTGGTCCCAGTTAGCACCATCCAGTGCTTTACAGGTATTGAATAACTCTTGAGCATTGGCCGTGCTTGGCAGGTTCACACCAAGTTCCTTTGCGCCTTCCAGTGCATTATTAAGATCTTTCTGATGAAGAGAGATACGGAAGCCGGGATCGAATGTGCCTTTAACCATACGCTCACCATGCACTTCCAGAATCTTAGATGAGGCGAAACCGCCCATTAGTGCCTGACGGATTTTGGCAGGATCGGCGCCCGCTTTAGATGCAAATACCAGTGCTTCGGCTACCGCTTCAATGTTCAGGGCTACGATGATCTGGTTGGCCACTTTACAAGTTTGACCATCACCATTACCGCCGACTAAAGTGATGTTCTGACCCATAACGTCAAACAGAGGTTTTACCTTAGCGAAGGCCTCATCACGGCCGCCGACCATGATAGACAATGTGCCTGCAATAGCGCCCACTTCACCACCAGAAACAGGCGCATCCAGATACCATGCACCAGCAGCTTCAACACGCTCAGCAAACGCTTTAGTCGCGATTGGTGAGATGGAACTCATATCAACTACGATCTTGTCTTTCGCCAGACCTTTTTCTACGCCATGTTCAGCAAACAGTACTTCTTCAACCTGCGGTGTATCCGGTACCATGATGACAATGACGTCAGCAGCTTCAGCGACTGCAGCCGGGTTTGGACAGGCATAGCCTTTGTCTCCCAGCAGTTCAGCAGGTGCTGCTTCAAAGTGTTCAGAGAAGTAAAGGGTATAGCCGGCATCTTGCAGGTTTTTTGCCATTGGCTTACCCATAATGCCTGTACCGATAAATCCGATTTTCATTTTCTGCTCCAAAATTAAATTAAGTTATGATCTTTAAGCCAGCCAAGGCCCGCTTCAGTGCCGTTTGCCGGTACATATTCACATCCCACCCAGCCTTGATAACCAATGTTATCCAGATGCTTAAACAGGAATCCGTAGTTCAGTTCACCTGTGCCCGGCTCATGACGACCGGGATTGTCGGCCAGTTGTACGTGAGCGATCTGGGCTTTGTGATCGGTTAAGGTGCGGGCAATGTTTCCTTCCATAATTTGCATATGGTAGATATCGTACTGGTAACGGATATTTGAGCTGCCCGTTGCTTCGATAATACGCAGCGCCTGCTTAGTTGTACTGACACAAAAACCCGGCATATCCTGGGTATTAATTGCTTCTACAACCAGAAGGATATCTGCCTGCTCTAATAAGTCGGCAGCGTATTTCAGGTTCCCTACAAGAGTCTCTTGTGCAACGTCCATAGACAGATCTGCCGGAACCAGACCTGACAGGCAGTTAACCTGCTTACACCCCAACACTTTTGCGTATTCAGTCGCTTTATCTACACCCTGACGGAACTCTTCAACGCGCTCCGGCAAACAAGCAATACCACGCTCGCCATTGGCAAAATCACCGGCAGGCAGGTTAAACAGCACCTGAGTTAAGCCAAACTTATCTAGCTCAGTTTTAATTGCTTCAGCTTCAAAGTCATACGGAAACAGGTATTCCACACCTTTAAAACCTGCTTTTGCCGCTGCTTCGAAACGAGCCATAAAGTCCATTTCAGTAAACAGCATGGACAGATTTGCAGCCATCTTAGGCATAGTTTCTCCTCGTCTATTTTTATGACCCGGATAGCCATCCGGGTCTGGTTAGTTCAGAAAATTAAAGGTCAATAACTTCTTCGAATTCAGTCACTTTATCGATGTCCGGACCCATTGCGATGTTGGTTACACGCTCAGTGATAACTTCAACAACCACTGGTACCCTGAATTCAGCCATCATCTCTTTCGCTTTTTCCAGCGCAGGCCCAATCTCTTCAGGATCGAAAACACGGATTGCTTTACAGCCAAGACCTTCTACAACAGATACATGGTCAACACCGTAGCCATTCAGCTCAGGGGCATTAATGTTTTCGAACGAGAGCTGTACGCAGTAGTCGATATCAAAGTTACGTTGCGCTTGACGAATCAGTCCCAGATAAGCGTTGTTAATCAGGACATAGATAAACGGCAGGTTAAACTGCGCACCAACAGCAAACTCTTCTACAAGGAACTGGAAGTCATAGTCACCGGAAACGGCGACAACCGGCTTGCTTGGGTCTGCCTTTACAACTCCAAGTGCTGCTGGCAATGTCCAGCCCAGCGGACCTGCCTGACAAGCATTGATCCAGTGACGTGGTTTCTGAACACGAAGGAACTGGTTAGCAGCAATTTGCGCATTACCGATAGTCGCGACATAACGGGTATCCGGACCGAATGCTTTGTTCATCTCGTGATAAACACGTTGTGGTTTAACCGGTTTCTGATCGAAATCTTCACGGCGTAACATTGTACGCTTACGCTCTACACATTCGCCCAACCACTCTGTGCGCTGCTTTAATTCACCGTTGTCGCGCATCTCTTTCGCCACTTCAATGAAAAGCTTAAGTGCCGAGCCAGCATCGGATGCAATACCCAGATCAGGTGCAAATACACGGCCAATCTGAGTAGGTTCGATATCAACATGAATAAACTTACGACCTTTGGTATAAGTCTCGATAGCACCCGTGTGGCGGTTGGCCCAGCGGTTACCGATACCAAATACAAAGTCAGATTCAAGGTAAGTTGCGTTACCGTATCTGTGGTTTGCCTGACATCCCATACGGCCAACCATCAGCTCATGGTCATCACCAATCACACCCCAGCCACGCAAAGTCTGAATCACAGGTACACCAGTAATTTCTGCGAACTCGCGGAACAGTTCAGATGCGTCAGCATTAATGATGCCGCCACCAGCAACGAGCAGAGGTTTCTCTGCTTCGTTCAGCATCTCTAGTGCACGTTTAGCCTGAGCTTTTGTCGCCTGAGGCTTATGAGGTACCAGCGGCTCATACAGATCAATATCAAACTCAATTTCTGTCAGTTGTACGTCCATTGGCAGATCTAATAAAACCGGGCCGGGACGGCCGGAGCGCATCTCAAAGAAGGCTTTCTGGAAGGTACCCGGCAGCTGTGCCGCTTCCAGAATGGTTACCGCCATTTTAGTAACCGGCTTGGCAATAGACTCAATATCTACCGCCTGAAAATCTTCTTTATGCAGTTTGGCAACAGGTGCCTGTCCTGTAATACAAAGAATTGGAATCGAATCGGCAGATGCTGAATACAGGCCGGTAATCATATCTGTGCCAGCCGGACCTGACGTACCGATACAAACGCCAATGTTCCCATCAGCGGTGCGGGTGTAGCCTTCCGCCATATGTGAGGCACCCTCTACGTGGCGTGCCAGAACATGGTCGATGCCACCCAGCTTTTTCATCGCTGCATACATAGGGTTGATAGCCGCGCCCGGTACACCAAATGCGGTATCAACACCTTCTTTTTTCAATATTAGAACTGCTGCTTCTATTGCGCGCATTCTAGCCATAATTCCAATCTCCAAAGTTTATTATTAGTTAAATAAAGGCTCAGGCAAGTTTATTTAAGGTAGCTATCAACCTATTTATTTAGTGAACATGGAAATATACTTCTGTTATTTCCAAAACCTGAAAGAACCTTTATTAACCATCTTCATTCTTCATATTAAAGCGCTAATTTTTCCGCACAATCGTGACACTTTTTGTTTCAAATCGAATCGCAACAGATACGCCTGAGTTTCAATTTGAAACGCAGCTATCCCGACAAACGGAATTATTTGCTTTACCTTCTATAAAGAAAATTTAAAGGCAGCGAGCAGCTTGTTCTGCTCACCGGACATCGCTTCAAGTTCTCTGCATGCACTCACACCTGTGGCGATAAATTTCTGATTGTTGGCAACCAGCTCATTCACCATTGAGATGTTTTCAAAGATGTCCTGTGTCACCCGTGATTGCTCTTCAGATGCTGTGGCTACCGTGGTATTCATATCAGATATTTTTGCTACAGCGGCACTGATCTCAGCAAAGGCCTGAGTCACGGAAGCTGCAATCTCTGCCGACTGATTAATCAGCTCTGAATTTTGCTGCATGATCTGGCTGGCATTTCCTGACTGACTCTGCAATTGCTCTATAAGTTGCTGTATGTTCACTGTCGACTGCTGGGTTTTAGAGGCCAGATTACGGACTTCGTCAGCGACGACGGCAAAACCACGCCCGGACTCACCAGCCCGCGCTGCTTCAATGGCGGCATTCAGCGCCAATAGGTTGGTCTGTTCTGAGACGCTATTAATTACATCAATGACACTTCCAATCTCGGATGAATGCTGATTAAGTTGTTGAATTACGCTGAGAGCTTCATCAGAGGTTTCGCTTACCTGCATGGAGATGGTTCCCAACTCACTCATCGCCCCTTGCCCATGATAAATATGCTGAAGTGCCTGCTGGGCCTCTTCATCGGCAATCGCGGCATTAGCGCTTACCTGCTCAGCGGTCACAGACAGTTCACTGACCGCCGTAGATACCAGAGTTATCTTGTCGACCTCTTCTACCGCATTGTTGCTAGCCTGCTGCATAGAGTGCGATAACTCATCCGAAGCAACGGAAACATTGTCAGCCACCTTATTTAGGGTACCGGTGGCCTTTGAAAGGTCGGATGTTGTTTTATTAAACGCCTGACTAAGCCCGACAAACTCATTACTGGAAGAAGCACCTTTCTCTACTGCAATACTGCTGGTGAAATCTCCCTGCGACATCCTGTCAATGTTAAAGCTGATTTGATTAATCCAGGAAAGCTGCCAGCGGTTTATGGCCATGGTAAGCAGCAAAGTAATCACTAAAACAGCCGCGACGGCTGCTAACTTAATCACCAGAGCCACCTCAGACAGGGCACTATAATCAACAATCAAAGCTGCCAGTTGTGCTTCACTACGCTGTCGTGTTTCCGCCAACAAGCTATTAATTTGAACAAGGCCTTGCTCAATCTGTTGTTGGTACTTACTTACTTCTGAACGGTTATTTAATATAGTATCGGTAGCTTGTTGATAGGCATTGATAAACTGTACGTAATCCCGTTCTCCCCCCATAGACTGGAGAGTTTCCAATAGCTGTTTCAGTTCGCGGCGAAGCTTAACTTCCGGATCAGGGATATTGACGGTAAACAGGTTAGCCACCCTATCCTGAATATGGGAACTTAGTATTAACAGACGATCACGCTTTTGTAACCATTCAGCAGCTGAATCAGAATAAGGTGTGTTTAGCTTGGCAAACTTGTCTGCTAACCAAGGCAGGTTGAGGTACAGGTTGACCGACTCTGCTGTCAGCCGGTTTTTTTCTTTCAGCAATTCAGAGAGTTCATCAACAGATTGCTGTAATGTCAGTTGATCACTGTCTATTTTTTTACTGGTTTCTTTCAGGGTAGCGGCTATCCCAAGGAACTGTTGCTCAAATGTGCTCAGCTCAGTCAGATTATCTGCACGCTTATTTACCAGATTCGCCATATGGCTTATTTTTTCTACTTGAGAATCTATTAACTGGCTATCTTTTTTCTTTTCAGCCAGAGATATAGTTACTGTGTTTATTTTGTCGTATTCATAATAAAAAGCACCCGACATACAGAGTAAAACTAAAATGGTCACAAATATCGGCAGCAATAATATTTTATTCAGTCGAGTTTTATTAAACAGTTGCATATGGGATTCCTTAACAGCAATTAAATACTGCTTCGGGGAATCCTTACTTTATATTTCCCCGAAGCATCAGGCTTCAGCTCACCTTGAGGCGCACTTCTATCTGACTGTTATCATTCACCTGAAGCAGTGACGGCAAACGACCTTTGATTTTGCCGACCATATTGACGGCAGATGCAGCCTGTGGAGTGCCATCTGTACTGCAGGGAGTGGGACCGAAAAACAGACATAATGCTCTGTCAGGCGGCCAATAAGCGACATCGCCTACATCTACAATTTCACGGGCGTCATAGGCGGCTTCCATATCCACCGGAGTTGAAAAATAGATTTCATCTCCCCAGCGTTTGGCACGGGACTTGATCGGCAGGCTTGCCAGCAATTCTTGTGCTGTATCGCTGCCGTTTAACTCAATATCCACTACCAGTGAGCCCATCTGAACTTCTATCATTTGCATTGCTGCTCTCCAGTTATACCGGTACCGCACCGTGCTCAACCGTCATTGCAACGATATCTGAACTCGGAATATCACGTGAATAAACACCACGTTGCACCGCCAGTGCAGCCGCCGCTCCCACCGCCTGCCCCATAGCCATACAAGTACACTGCGCGCGAATACCCGCCAATGATTTACGGTCTGAAGAGAGAATCCGCCCGGCAACCAGAAGACGGTTACTCTCTTTAGGGACCAGAGCCGACAGAGGAACCTTAGGAATCAACTCATCAGACTCGTGGAAGATCTCGTCACAGCCATTATCTTCGTTATGCAGGTCGATATAGTTGAATGCGTGGCAGATACTGTCCTTGTAGTGTTTCGCCGTCATAAACTCATCCAGAGTGACATTGTGCTCACCGACAATCCGGCAGCCTTCGCGGGACAGAGCACGGCTATACATGGTTTTAAGCACAGCCCTTTCAGCGCCCGGAATCTTATCTTTCACAAACTCATACATGCGTAGCATTCGTTTACGGCCTTCGATATTGGCCTGAGTCTGTCCATCGGCATCAGTTGTGTCACAGCCATAAATATGAGTCGAGTTATGACCACCCATTTGCAAGTACCAGATAAACTCATAGATACCGAAGTAAGCCCAGTCACCTTTTTCCAGCCGGCCCGCTTCCATCGCCTCTTCGTATAGCTTCTGCGCCTCACCTTTCCAGACTTGTTGCAGGTCAATGCCCTCAATCCGGTACTGCAAAGTACCCGGCTGACGTTTAGGTGCTTTCACCACCGGCAAGTCCAGAGCCCGCACAACATCGGCATCCCCGGAACAGTCGATCAACTCCCGGCAGCGGGTAATGCGCTTAATACCACGGGCGTACGATGTGACGGTCCACCAGTTTCCATCCGCTTCGACTTCGCCGATAAATTCGTGATAGTGGATCTCTACACCAGCGTCCAGTGCAGCTTGCTCAGCAACTGTGGCATAAACCGGCACGTTAATATGGCTGTAATAGCCGGGAGTATCGACGGCGCGACGCTCGGTAAACGGCTTAATGGCGAGACCTTCGATCTCTTTTGAACGGCTGAACAGCTCCCAGCCGATACCTTGCACAACTGCCTGGCGTGGCGTGTGCCAATGGTTGGGCATAAATACGCCACCATCGGTCATGGTACCGCCCAGCATAGAGCTGGCTTCAATCAGGGAAACTTTTATTCCGGCGCGGGCAGCCTGAATAGCCGCAATATGGCCGGCCGTACCCCCACCAGCGACGACGACGTCGACAGTGTCTTGGATAACTTTCATGGAAGGACTCCTAAAAGGATTGATGATGTCAGCCTGACGGACCATCAGGCTGACGAGGTAAGACTGCGGACTAGTCTACGCGAGCCCCTTGCTCACGAAGGGTGTCCTGCAGTTTTTTAACATCCAGTTGGCGGATGCTGACATTTTGTTTTAGTGACTCGGCAGCAGCGGTACCCGCCCCCTGACCAGTAACGGCGCAGCACATCATGTTACGCATTGAGGTATGGGCGATAACATCACCAGAGATACAGCGTCCGGCTACAATCAGGTTTTCAACTTTCTGCGGTACCAGACAGCTCAGCGGGATCTGGAAATAACGGCCGGTAGTCGGCAGGATGAGATAACCACTGCCATCGATAAACTCAGGGAAGATACCAACACTATCTTCGCAACGCCCCTGATTGAGCACATAGTCCTTTTCAACACGGCTTTCACCCACAATCAGACGCGATTCACGGGTACCTAAAGTCATACCAAAGTTACGTAAACGCGCGTTTTCAAAACCGGGAACATAATGGCGTAATGCATCGATTGCCCAGATAGCCTGTTGGCGGCCGTCCACTTCTGCACGGCTTAAATCCAGCACATCAGTACAGTCATAACCATAGGCATAAACCATATTCAGTTGCAGTGCTTCACCAGTTTCTGTAAAGGTACTCCAGGTTCCGCCAATCGCCTGTGCGTCACCGGGGATCACGCCTTCTTCCTGTGCCTTATTGAAGATCTCTTCCATGTAAGGGCTGAACATATCATCTTCTTTTTCGTCGGTGATAATGCTCCAGTTTTTACCCCAGTCGGAATAAGTTGGCTTCAGATCCTCTTTAACAAATTTGTTAAAACGAGCGACATCCACACCTGCGCAGTTGAACATCACGGTAACACCCATCAACTCGCTTTTTTCGCGCTTGGTATAAGGAGCACCGGCTTTATAGGCCACATCGGCATCACCAGAGCAGTCCACAATTCGCTGAGCCAAAACCGCCTGACGTCCTGATTTACCTTCAACAATGACACCGCAGATAGCGTCGCCTTCCATAATCACGTCTACCACCTGAGAGTGAAGTAAAGGTGTTACTCCGGCTTCGATTGCCATCCGGTCTGCGATATATTTAAACCCTTCGGTGTCGATCACTTCACTGATGGATTGTGGCTCAGGACGGGTAAAGCCCAGTTCCTTAGCACGGCGCTCATATTCACGGCCGATACCTTCACAATCTTCGGTACCTTCATGGCGGTACCATGCGAAACTTTCTACACCGACCTGAGTCAGCACGCCACCCAAACAGCCGTAACGCTCAACAAGCATTGTCTTAGCACCGGTTCGGGCGGCTGCAATAGCGGCACTCAGGCCCGCAGGACCACCGCCAATGACAAGAACTTCCGTTTCAGCCAGTACCGGGGTTTCTCTTTGCGGTTCGGTAATCATTTTCATCTTTTATACTCCAGCAACTGCACCGTTGGTAACCATATACAGCGCGTTTTGTTTATCTCTCACTAATTCAAATTATTCTTTTTAAAATGGCCTCCGCACTACGGGTAGATAAAATGCGGAGGCCTTGGGGTTTAGCTTTGAGTGGCCAGAACCTCTTCTGCCTGCTCTTGTTGCTTTGGTTTTGTCTCTGTGTCTACATCCAGATATACACGTCCCTGACCGTCGGCCTGAGGGATGCCTTCAGGACAATCCAGATGAAGCTGTTTCATAAAGCTGTGTGCCACGATATAGCAAACAAACACCAGAGGCAGACCAGTAAGAATAGATACTGTCTGAAGTGGTTTCAGAGACTCAGGGTTAATGAAGTACAGGCCAAGAGAAACAACACCCGCTAGAATCAACCAGAAAGCCACGTTCCATTTTGCCGGATCTTCGTCCTGCTCCATCTCTTCCTGACTTGCCGCAGCCAGAGAGTAGCCTACTGCACAGTGACCTGTGATATAGGAAATCAGAGTAATGATGCCAAACGCAGGTACGAATAACCAAGAAGCCGGCAGGTGTTGCAGCATTTCGATAACAACCTGACCACGACCCGCTTCGTTCATAATAGTCATTAGGTCAGCCTGACCAGATGTCTGTAGGTGAATACCAAAGCCCGGTAGCACCATGTAGAACACCATACAGCCCAGAGAACCGGCAATAAGGCCCCCCATAACAATCTCACGGATAGTACGGCCACGGGAGATCTTGGCAATAAACAGACCGAATGGCAGGGCATATACTACCCACCATGCGAAGTAGAATACTGTCCATCCTTGCGGGAAGCCTGTTTCGCGCAGCATATCAGTTACAAAACTCATATAGATAAAGTTTTGCAGCATCAGGCCAAGACCATCAACAGATTGGTTAAGGATAAACGACGTAGGACCAAGTACAACGATCAGCACCAGCATTACGATATCCATTCGCACGTTCCATTCACTCAGCTTGGAAACACCGCGTTTAAGACCAAAGATAAGCGCTACCAGCGGGATGAAAGTCCAGAGGAAAATAACCAGAGTATCGATAAAGGCGTTGCTCTGCTCTAAACCCAGGAAGTAAACAATCGTACCTGAGATAAGCGGAGTACCCAGTGCAAGAGATGTCATTACACCGCCGATCATGCCAAACATGTAGAGGAAGTTCAGCGTATGACCTCCGATTCCGTCAGAAGCTTTACCCAGTAGCGGACGGGCAAATTCACTCATCTTCATTGATTTTTGTTTACGTACATAGAAGAAGTAAGCCATTGGAATTGCCGCAGCGATATACCATGCCCATGCGGAAGGTCCCCAGTGGAACATGCCGTAAGCAGAAGCCCAGCGTGCTGCGTCTGCAGAACCCGCTTCAATGCCAAACGGTGGAGCCTGCATAATCCAAATCCACTCAACCGCACCAAGGTAAAGCACACTACCACCTGTACCAGAGGTAAAAATCATACCTAACCAGGTAAAGGTTTTGTATTCCGGCTTCTCACCTTTTTCACCCATAACAATACCGCCGTAACGAGACATTGCCAGGTAGATACAAAACAGTACAGCAGCAAAGGTTGCGATCAGGAAGAACCAGCCCAGTTCATGGGTAGTAAATGAGTGGATCTTACCCAGAAGGGTGGCGCTGCCTTTAGGATCAAACAGAAAGTAGACCCCCATAATCAAGGTCACAATAAGCGCGGGGAAAAACACCGCTTTATCTATTGCACCTTTTTTCATAGCGTTTGACATAAAATATTCCTTTTAATTTTTGTTGATAGGGTACCTATTGTTCACAAGGCTAATTTATCAATTAGAAACAGCTAACCGTGAGGTATTCTTTTATCTTGTTCAGAGATGTTTGAGTGCCAGCACAAGTTGCTAAAACGTGCTCTTTAACAAAGACCAAAAGGTGA
This sequence comes from Vibrio sp. SCSIO 43137, assembly GCF_028201475.1. Taxonomy (NCBI): domain Bacteria; kingdom Pseudomonadati; phylum Pseudomonadota; class Gammaproteobacteria; order Vibrionales; family Vibrionaceae; genus Vibrio; species Vibrio sp. SCSIO 43137. Next base: position 1,290,737 of record NZ_CP116384.1, read on the forward strand.
TCAGAATCTATATTTTCTGGTTTTCGCTCTTTTCCATTTCAAATAGAAACATGGCCTATTGAGCATGCTTCATTTTGAAACATGCTGCTGATTGGGTGGCTAACGTTATATATTCCTGCCTTGTTTTATTACCAGACTGGCTTATTTTCTAACCTAATGAGTTTTATATAAATTTTATCTATTCAGAACGCAATTATTGCTATCTTCCTGAAGGAAGACCTCTTACAAGACAGGAGGGTTAAAGTGTCAGGAGGGTTAAAGTGTCTGTCCTTGATAGCCCGTCCTTGATAGCCCTTGATAGCCTTGACAGCTTCTTTAAATCTTTTATGAGACTGCCGGCATGGAGAATAATATAAACGGCAATAACAGGAAGGCAGGCCGTTATTAATTGATTATGTACAGAAAAGGATTACAGCTGGTTTCGTTGAATTAACGTGGCTAGGTGTTTCAGACCGTAACCAATTGAGGATCAAGTTATATAAAAAACTGAGTAAACCAACATAACAGGTTTACTCAGTCTATAAGGTTATATTTTTATAAGCTAAAACGCCCATTCGTAATACATTTATACCGATTAAGGATAAGAAATATCTTATTTTCGATAAGAAAAATATTTTGTATTAATATATAGCTAATTTTAGCGTTACCTTTTTACACCATAGCGATTTCAGGCCTAACTTCGCAATTTCTTACTTTATCTTTTAGTGCCGGAATAAGACTGGCACTTGCACTCAGCTTAGTCAGCCCCATATCAAGCAGTAATTGTGTCACCTGACTATCACCGGCCATTTCACCGCACATGCTGACAGGTATACCGGCAGACTGAGCCGCCTTACAGGTCATTTCCAGTGCACGGATAAGAGCTGGCTGCTGATAACTGACCAGTTCTGCTACCGCCGGATTCCCCCTGTCTGCAGCCATGACGTACTGAGTTAAGTCATTGGTACCAATAGAGAAAAAGTCTGCTTCTTTTGCAAGTTCATCGGCACAAAATACAGCCGACGGAACCTCAATCATAATACCCACCTTCATTGGATAACGCTGTTCCGGCAGGTTAAGTTCCTCACGACACTGAGCAATTAGCCGCTTCACCTGTACCAACTCTTGCACATTGGCGATCATCGGCACCATCAGCTGAATTGACGGATGTTGGCTTGCAGCACGAAGCACGGCACGAAGTTGTACCTTAAACAGAGCTTCATCAGCCAGACACAGGCGAACACCACGCAAACCAAGGAAAGGGTTTTCTTCTTCCGGAAGCGGGTAGGCCGGCATCGGTTTATCACCACCCACATCTAAGCTGCGGATCGTCAGCGGACGGCCTTCCAGCGCTTTCGCAATTGCACTATAGGTGTCAAACTGTTCATCTTCTGTCGGTAATACCTCACACTCCTGAAACAGAAACTCAGTTCTAAGTAAACCAACACCTTCTGCACCAGACTGAAGTGCACTTTCAACATCTTCCAGACCACCAATATTTGCCAGAACATCAATGCGTTTGCCATCCAGAGTCACTGCCGGCTGATTCGCCAGCTCACGCTGCCTTTTCGATTCTGACAACCATTCATCACGCTGCTGTTCCAGACGAGCTGAAGTGTCTGCATCCGGAGTCAGCCATAAAAGACCACCGAAGCCATCCAGAGTAACAATGCTACCGTTTTCTATCTGCTCCAGCCCTTGTACCTTAACCAACGCAGGAATACCCATAGCACGAGCCAGAATAGCGCTATGGGACGTTTTCCCTCCCCCGCTTAAACAGATGCCCAGTACCATTGCCGGATCCAATTTAGCGGTATCCGAAGGTGATAAATCGTCAGCGGCTAATATGCACGGTTCAGAAATTGTCTGACCTGCTGTTTCACCACCACACAGCTCAACCATCAACTGACGACCAACATCCCATACATCCGCTTCACGCTCCTGCAGGTAACGGCTTTCTGAAGCGGCATACACTGCCGCCAAATCGGTAATCACATTCAGGCAGGCTTGCTCAGCAATGACGGTACTGCTTATCCCTTCCACCACAGCCTGTTCAAGCTCGGGATCCGTCAGCAGCATAATATGCGCTTCGAAAATAGCAGCGTGTTCCGCACCCGCTTTGCTCAGCGCTTCCGTTTCCTGTGCTTTTATTTGCAGCTTAACCGCTTCCACAGCCTGGAAAAAACGCCAGCTCTCTTCAGATACAGAGGTAAAATCGCGTTGAGGAATATCCGGCATCGCATTGGCAAAGTGCATCACTGGGCCACTGACGATACCCGCACAAACAGAAAGGCCTGTCAGGGCGCCTTCAACCTGCTCAGCAATCGTCTCCTGCTCAGGTTCTGCCGGTTCTTTTTCAGGTTGTGCAGTAATGTCTTCATTGAAATGATTGTGTGCCAGCGCAACAAATCCATCCACCGCTTTCTGAGCGTCACTGCCTGACGCAATCAGCGTTACCTTATCACCCAATACAACCCCAAGGGCTGCGATTGCATTGAGGCTTTTTGCATTAACTCGTTTTTCACCTTTTACCAACCAGACATTAGCGTCGAAAGCAGCCATTTCTGCTACCAGTGATGCTGATGGCCGGGCATGTAAACCATGTGGGTTTTGCACAGTCCAGCATTCACTACTCAGCTCCGGCAGACTGTTATTCGTTTCTGCCTCGGCCTGTGCAGGTGATTCCGGCACTTCAACGCCCAAATGCGCGCATTTGGCCATCAGTGCACTTTCCGCTTCTGACACTACGGCTTCCATTGGCTGGCCGGTCATAGCTGCAACTGATGCAGCCATAGTACCTTCCACAATAGGCGCGGCGCATAGTGTCACTTTTTCTGCGATTTCCGGCGGCAAAATTTCCAGCGCCATTTCAGTGCTAAGCAGGGCGCTACCCATGTCCATCAGCACTAAGACACCACTTTCATCAAATACTGACTCAATCGCCTCCATCACCTTAACCCCATCAGTTCCGATAGGATTATCCGGATCATCTATACCTCCGGCAGTAGCAATAGCAACTTTACCCTGAGTCATCTGGGCCGCCAATTCGGCGACCCCTTCAGCTAGCAGACGGCTATGAGATACAACAACTATCCCAACCATTGTTAACTTCCCCCCAGCACGACTTTGTGCAGTGATTTTAGCATCATCATACTTGAGGTTGCCCCCGGATCCTGATGGCCAACACTGCGCTCGCCCAGATAACTGGCACGACCTTTACGGGCCTGCAGAGCAATAGTAGCGTGTACACCTTCTTCCGCTACCGCAACGATATTATCCAGTAACGCATTCACATCGGATCCCTGAGCCAAGCCGTTTTCACACGCTTCAACAACCGGAAACCAGACGTCGCACATGGTTTTATCACCGGCTTCAGCCTTACCACGTGCCACGAGGCCTTCCATACCGGCACGCAGCATTGCTGTCAGGTCTTCGCTGTTAAGTGACTCTTTCGCGTCCACTACGCCAGCCGCACGGATAAAAAATGTACCGTAAAGCGGACCACTGGCACCACCCACACTTGACATCAGGGTCATTCCCGTTGTTTTCAGAATGGTACCTATGCTCTGTTTTTGCATAGTGGGTACTTTCTCGGCAACCCGGACAAATCCACGGTTCATGTTCAGACCATGGTCGGCATCGCCAATGTCAGCATCCAACTGAGTCAGGTAGTCCTGCTGCTCAGCAAATAATACTGAGCAATCTTCCAGCCACTGCAAAATCTGTGCTTTTTCAATCGTCATCTCAATAACCTCTTAACATCCCCAACGTAGGGCCGGTGTATTCACCGGTTGATCCCAAAGTTCAAGCATCTCACTATCAGCCTGAAGCAAAGTAATAGAAAAACCTTCCATGTTCAGTGATGTACAGTAATCACCAACCAGACTGCGAGCCACTTTAAAGCCTGCCGCTTCAATACATTGGTGTACCTTGTTAAAGGCACCATATAGCTCAGACTCTGGTGTACCACCCAAACCATTCAACATTACAATCAGTTCACTTCCTGGTGCAAACTCTTCTGTTGTGGATTCTTCAGCTACCCAACAACCCTGAATACGATCCCAGCGATTTAACGAACGTGTGTAAGGTGCGCTATCGATTAACTCACTAAACATTTGCTCTACCAAGCTATCTACATCTGTATACTCACGACGTTCAATACCCGGTTCACCGTGAATGCCGACACCAAACTCTACTTCATTATCTTCCAGTACAAATGATGGTTTTCCGGCTGCAGGTACTACACAGGCAGATAACGCAACACCGAACGAACGGGCATTATTGTTAACCCGTCTGGCTAACTCTTCACACTCTTGCAGGTTGAAGCCTTTTTCAATAGCTGCACCAACTATCTTTTCAATCAGTACTGTTGCACCAACGCCACGACGACCGGCCGTGTATAAACTGTCTTTTACTGCTACATCATCATCAACCACTACAGAACCGACAGAAACACCATCGGCATGCAGCAGCTCAACGGCCGTCTCAAAATTTAAGACATCGCCGGTGTAGTTCTTAACCAAAAACAGAACGCCGTTACCGTTATCAACTTTCTTTCCGCATTCATACATTTGATCTGGTGTCGGAGAGGTAAATACTTCCCCCGGACAGGCACCTGTCAGCATACCCTTACCGATGAAGCCAGCGTGCATAGGCTCATGGCCATTACCACCACCAGATAAAAACGAAACCTTACCCTGATTATCATTCCGCCATACAAATCTTGGCTCAAATGACACATTCAGTTCAGGGTGTGCTTTAATCAGGCCCTGTAATTGTTCAGTTACAACGTCTTCTACTTTATTAATTAACTTTTTCATAAAAACACCACGCTAATTCATTCATCAATCTGTTCAGTTATTCGTTAACGCTATTCAGTATCAGGTTAATTTTCTTCTGCGCAACACAGAGAAAAACCGTTTCAGAATGAAACTCAACAATATATTTTTATTTTTCACCTTGGAACAGCTATCCACTAACAGCGATTATTTGTGAAGCTGATCAATATATAGATTTAATTTTTCTTTAATAACTGGTTGTTTGTGTATGTCTTCATGAATTACAAGTTAATCAGCAAGAAGTCATTTCCTTTTAGTTTTAACAACTCTAATGTGAATTTCAGCGAACAGTTGCGGTAATTACCGCTTATTTACACCTGTTTAATTCAATAACTACTACACAGAGATTGTAACTATGGACAAAATTATTATTTCTCCAAGCAAATATGTTCAAGGCGCAAATGTTTTAGGCAGCATTGGTGAATATGTAAAACCACTAGGCACGAAAGTACTGGCTATTGCAGATAAGTTCGTCACCGGTCTGGTAGGTGATACGGTACAAACTAGCTGCGCTGCGGCCGGCGTTGAAATCACTATGGTTGAGTTTGTTGGTGAATGTAGTCGCCCTGAAATTGAGCGTATTATGGAAATCGCCAAAAAAGAAGGTGCGGAAGTAGTTATCGGTATCGGTGGTGGTAAAACTCTTGATACTGCAAAAGCAGCGGCATTCTACAACAAAGTACCTGTGGTTGTTGCTCCTACTATCGCTTCAACAGACGCACCAACCTCAGCACTGGCAGTTATCTACACACCAGAAGGTGAGTTTGCAGAGTACTTAATGATTCCGAATAACCCTAACATGGTTATTATGGATACTCAGATTATCGCTTCAGCTCCTACTCGCCTTCTGGTTGCGGGTATGGGTGATGCTCTGTCTACCTATTTTGAAGCCCGTGCAAATGGTATCTCTGGTAAATCAACTATGGCTGGTGGTAAACCGACCCGTTCTGCACAGGCTCTGGCAAAATTATGCTATGAAACTCTGATTGCTGATGGTCTGAAAGCAAAAATCGCTTGTGATCAGAACCTGTCTAACGAAGCGGTAGAAAACATCATTGAAGCTAACACTTACCTTTCAGGTATCGGTTTTGAGTCTTCCGGTCTGGCTGCTGCGCACGCCATTCACAACGGCCTGACCAAGCTGGAAGAGTGCCACCACTTATACCACGGTGAGAAGGTTGCGTTCGGTACCCTTACTCAGTTAGTTCTGGAAAACGCACCAATGCAAGAGATTGAAGAAGTGATCTCTTTCTGTAAGTCTGTCGGCCTGCCAACGAACCTTAAAGAGATGGGTGTAACGGAGATCAAACGCGATAAGATGATGGAAGTTGCTGAGGCATCTTGTGCGGAAGGTGAAACCATCCATAACATGCCTTTCGAAGTAACACCTGAACTGGTACTTGCTGCAATGTTGGTAGCTAACGAGCTAGGTGCCTAAGCAGTTATCAGTGATTTGATATACAAAACTTAAAAATATAGTAACTGGATTTTAAGTATATTTTGTCTCAAAGAGGTTCCTTCCGGAGCCTCTTTTTTGTTACTCTAGCCCCGTTAACTAAAACCAATGGAGGAACAACATGATTGTATTAAACACCCACCCGGTAACAGTGAAAGGCTGACAGGCGTTAATTTAGTAGCAACCAAATAACCTTATCTACCAATAACGCACTTTACTTAAAGCACTTTATTTAGAGTAAGGCCTTTCCTTTCTGTTACCCGGTGATATCAGATTACCGGGGCTATTCATATCGTTTAGACCCTGAATATCCATATTCGGCGAGTTTTCGTCTGGGGTTTTTAAAATGAGTTCAAATTTATCTTTGCCACAAATGGGTTGGCAGGCTTTCTTTCAACAACAACTAACACTTGAAGAGTATCAATCAACAACGATTGCCCGTATTGCAGCGCAGCACAGATCCGGCTTTCAATTACTTACAGAGAAATTGCTAACAAGGACAGGCACCATAACACTGCCACAAAATCCTAATTTTCCGCCTATGACGGTGGGAGACTGGATTCTTCTGGACCAAGAACAGAAGTTCGTTCGATGTTTAGAGAGAAGTTCACTGTTTCAGCGAAAAGCTGCCGGCACTAAGGCCAGTTATCAGCTTATCGCCGCGAACATTGATACCCTGTTTATCGTCTGCTCTCTCAACGATGATTTTAACCTTAACCGGATCGAGCGTTATCTGGCATTAGCGAATGAAGCACAGGTAGAAGCCGTGGTTGTTCTGACCAAAGCTGACTTGTGTAAAGACGCTGAAACACAAAAGGCTGAGGTACAAAAACTTGATCCCATGTTGATGGTTGAAACTGTCAATGCTCTTGATAGTGAAAGTGTCGATAAACTTTCCGGCTGGTGTAAGCAAGGAAAAACTGTTGCGGTTATGGGGTCATCCGGTGTGGGTAAATCCACTCTGCTGAACACATTAATGGCGTCAGAAACCCAGCTTACCGGTGGTATCCGTGAAGATGACAGCAAAGGGCGTCACACCACCACTTCACGCTCACTGCATCAACTACCTCACGGAGGGCTTTTGATCGATACTCCGGGAATGCGGGAGTTGCAGCTAACCGACTGTGAAGCCGGTGTCAGCGAAACCTTCTCTGATATTGAAGAGATCGCCCGGGAATGTCGCTTCTCAGATTGTCAGCATCAGAGCGAACCCAGGTGTGCTATTCAGTCTGCACTCTCTCAGGGAACCATTGATGAAAGGCGGTTAAACAATTATTTCAAGTTGTTACGTGAACAGGCAAGAAACAGCGCCACTCTGGCAGAGCAAAGAGCTGCAAGCAAACAGTTTGGTAAAATGGTGCGTTCTGTACAGAACGAGAGCCGCTATCTGAAGAAGGGACGATAGTAAACGTTTGCAGGGAGCATTTCGCTCCCTGCACAACAAATCAAACACCAATTATTAACAATTAATCAATATTTTTATCTATTTTTCTCCACAAGCTTCTCTTTATTCATTAAAATTTGACTTATCTATAGACACATCCTCTACATTGCTTAATATAAGCAACACAGAACGCATTAGTAAAATTGCAGTTCTGACATTAAAAAATATTATATCTATTAGGTAACAATCCCATGCAAAACGACAACACACTTATTGCAAGAGTCGCCAGCGGCAACCTTGTATTACAAATATTGGGCGGTATCGTACTCGGTGTACTTCTTGCCGTCATTTCGCCTGAGAGTGCAAAAGACGCCGGCTTAGTCGGTAGCCTGTTTGTAGGTGCTCTAAAAGCTGTAGCTCCCATTTTAGTATTCATTTTAGTCGCTGCTTCTATTGCAAACCAAAAGAAAGGTCAGCATACCCATATGCGTCCGATTATCGTTCTTTATCTGATCGGTACTTTCTCGGCGGCACTGACTGCGGTACTACTGAGCTTTGCTTTCCCTACCACTCTGACACTGGTTGCCGGTGCTGAAGGTACAACTCCTCCGCAAGGCATTGGTGAAGTTCTGCACACTCTTCTTTTCAAACTGGTTGATAACCCAATCAACGCTCTGAAAGAAGCTAACTATATCGGTATTCTGGTTTGGGCTATTGGTCTTGGTCTTGCCCTTCATCACGCTTCTGCAACCACTAAAGCAGTGTTTGAAGACCTTAGCCACGGCGTTTCGCAAATCGTTCGCTTCATTATCCGTCTGGCACCAATTGGTATCTTCGGCCTTGTAGCTTCTACCTTTGCAACAACAGGTTTCTCTGCCCTTGCAGGTTACGCACAGCTTCTGGCGGTTCTGCTAAGTGCTATGCTGATCATTGCCCTTGTAGTTAATCCAATCATTGTTTATGTAAAAACTAAGCAAAACCCTTACCCGCTTGTATTCCAGTGCCTGCGTGAAAGTGGCGTAACCGCCTTCTTCACTCGTTCAAGTGCTGCGAACATCCCGGTAAACATGACGCTTTGTGAGAAGCTGAAGCTGGACGAAGATACTTACTCTGTATCCATTCCACTAGGCGCAACCATTAACATGGCTGGTGCTGCTATCACTATCACCGTTCTGTCTCTGGCAGCGGTACACACTATGGGTATCAACGTTGACCTGCCAACAGCTCTTCTTTTGAGTATCGTTGCTGCAGTATCTGCATGTGGTGCTTCTGGTGTAGCTGGTGGTTCTCTGCTTCTTATCCCACTGGCGTGTAGCCTGTTCGGTATCTCTAACGACGTTGCAATGCAGGTTGTTGGTGTTGGCTTTATCATCGGTGTGATTCAGGATTCTGCTGAAACTGCACTGAACAGCTCAACTGACGTAGTATTCACTGCTGCGGTATGTAAGTCAGAGCAAGATGCTTAATCATTAAGCACTCTTCCAATGTTAAAAAACCAGTCAGTTTACTGACTGGTTTTTTTTGTATCCGTTTTTCACAGTTTGCTTCAGATTACTGCCAGTAGTTTCTTCAGCAGAATAGAAGCTATATTGTTACTTTAAGAAAGGAGTTATTGATTTTTATCCATAGGTGAGTAGCTAAAATTCAGCTCATTCTCTGGATTTTCAGTTTCATCTTCGGCGATCTCAGACGGTTCATAAACCATAAACTCGTTACCGTCTATCTCAGGGAAATAACTCTCACGCTTATAAAGACGGTTAAGCGCTTTTATCATGGAGTGTTTCATCAGCGCTCCATCAGTTAACTTACGCAGTAAAGGTTTTGCCATGGCCTGTAAACCTACAACAGCATCCACGCCGAGAATATTACCCACATCATCCCGTCTCTGTTTTGCGGCCTCATGGCCAAAATAAGCAGACAAGAATAGCCAGAGATATGCAATGGCATTGCCTTTTGAGCCTCTTCCAACCCATACATCACCAGCCAGATACTGAGCTTCAGCATTACCCTGTTCCGCAGCGACTTCGAACCAATATATCGCTCTGGTCAAGTTCTTCTCTACTCCTTTGCCGTCACGATAATGGATACCTAACTTCCACTGGCCTTCAGAACTGTTCTGCTGCGCCGCTTTAAAGTGCCATTCTGCCGACAATTTAGGATTCGGATTCATATTCGATTCAGCGATATACCAATCACCAATAAACAGCTGCGCCTCGATATTGCCCTCTTCGGCAACCTCTTCAATGGTAGCGATCCCTTTGTCGACATTTTGATCTATGCCTTTACCACCAAGAAATGCCTTACCCAGCTCGAGCTTGGCTTTTGCACTGCCATTATGTGCCTCAATAGCGATCTGCCAGAATTTAGACTTTTCGTTCAGCACAACGTCTTCCTTGGCTCTGGCACAAACGCGAACCACACCATACATACCAATCTCATTGTCTTGCAGTGCGGCTTGTTCGTACCAATACAGGGCTTCTCTGGGGTTATGAACTTCGGCCTCTTTAGCCAGAAATAGCTGAGTCGGAATATGCCCTGTCTCAGCTTTAAAGATCCGTTCTTTTTTCTCTTCTTCCCGCTGTCTCTCAATTGCCCTTCTGTAGGCTCTTTCGCGCTCTTCTTTTTCAGCAGCAAGACGCTTTTTCTTTGCGGACAGCGTTGCCATCCACAAAAAAATTAACAGTAGGGAGATACCCGTGGCCCCTAGGGCAATCGTCATAAAATTCATAAATTAATATACAAATACGTCTCTAAAACTCAGGTAACTATTTCACCTGATTATAATTATAAGCATTCACCGTCAGAAATGCTGACTAGTCAGAAAATCACTTCCCGCAAGCTGATACATTAACTGAGCTCCTAAGCAGCTTCCATTGCATAATTTCGATTACTTGAAATGGCTACATAAGGCGCTCACAAAAAGCGGTCAAACCACCGAGGAAAGGCTAATAGCATCAGAAATGATAGCGGCATTCTAGCGTAAAACTTTACCCGCAGGAACGTTTGCTTTTAACGGGGACATACACCTTCATCTTTTAACGAGGACATGCACCGTAACATCTATCACGTTCACCTTTTGCCTTTTGCGAGGACACGCACCGAAAAATACCGCAAAGTATTAAACTCAATATTACACATTGATATATCTGTCGAACTATAGCTACGACCTCATTTGCTGCTGAAACATAAATGCGTAACTTAAGCTTGTTCCCTTAACTTGGTTACTTATTATGACAACAGCCAGAAAACAGCTCGTCTCAGCCGATGTAACACCTTATTATCACTGCGTTTCCCGTTGTGTCAGGCGCAGCTTCCTATGCGGTGAAGACCCAGTTACTCAAAAAAGCTACGAGCACCGCAGAGATTGGATTGAACATAAAATCTATGCACTATCTCAAGTGTATTGTATTGATATTTGTGCTTATGCAGTGATGAGTAACCATTACCACCTTGTGCTTCATATCAATAAGGAAAATGCCTCAAAACTCAGTGCATGCGAAGTGATTGCACGATGGCAACAGCTTCATAAACTCCCTTTTCTGGTACAGAGTTGGCTGGAAGGTAAACTGAGTAGTGATGCAGAGAAAAAGGCTGTATCTACAATTATTGAAAGCTGGCGAAAGCGGCTCTGGGATCTGAGTTGGTTCATGAAAGAGCTTAATTTTGATATCGCCTGCCGGGCAAATCAGGAAGACTCTTGTAAAGGGCATTTTTGGGAGAGTCGCTTTAAGAGCCAAGCGCTGCTCGATAAACAAGCCCTAATAGCTGCAATGACATATGTTGATTTAAACCCACTTAGGGCTGGGGCTGCGAAAACACCAGAGTCATCAGAATACACTTCGATTAAAGCTAGATTAGAAGCACTAACAAGCGATCTGGAAACGGCACCATGTCTCCACCCATTTACCGGCAATCCAGTCAAAAAAATGGGAATAGGTATTCCCTTCAGGTTAATGGATTATATTGAGTTGGTCGACTGGACTGCCAGACAGTACCAAGAAAATAAAGCAGTTTTAAGCTCTTCCATTCCGCCTATTTTACAGCGCCTCAGTATAAACCAAACTATATGGTTGAAGGCTTGCACAAGACTTGAGCATTATCGCAGCACCGCTGTTGGATGTGCTTGTCGGGCAAAACACACTAGACAAGCACTCAGAAAGAAACGGGTACAATTGTTTCGGCTTGATGGTTAGCTCTGCCCCTATTAACTCATGTAAATACCGTCACAACTACCTCTAAAGGGCAAACTCCACCCGTTTCTATTCAGCGTATAAATCAGTTCAAGCTTACTATCACCATTACTTGCTAACATTCAGTTGGAAACAATATTACTGATCAACAAATAAAACCTATCTATAGTTCATAGTATCTTATGGTGTCTATCCTAAGAAAAAACTCTCCACTCTTTATGGAGCCTGTCCTTACAAAAGAAATACCATCGACTGATATGGCTGAAGATCTATTTGCTCATCAAGCTGACCATCACAGTCATAATTTGAAATAAGCAGCTCAAGAGGTTTGTCCCTCAAACATTCAGGTGTCTCAATAGTCACGATTTCACTATTGAAGTTATTGATTACAGCTATGTTATGCGACTCATCCTGACGCAGGTAGGCAAAAACCTGTTCATGTTCAGCAAACAATGGAACAAAGCTACCATAGACAATCACCGGATACGTTTTGCGCAGTTGTATGAGTTTCTGGTAGTGATAAAAGATAGAGGTTTTATCTTCTAGTGCCTGTCCCACATTGATATGTGTATAATTCGGGTTCACGTCAATCCATGGCTTGCCCCGTACGGTGTGTGTCCCATCCCGCTCACCCCACTGGCTAAACCCTGCGGTGTGTGTCCCGTCCCACTGCATTGGGGTTCGGGCATTATCACGGCTGTTTTCATAAATGGCAGCCATCATCTCTTCGTGCGAAGTGCCGGACTCTGTTTTCATCTTGTAGAAGTTAAGGGTTTCTATATCGCGATACTGATCAATGGAATCGAATGCCACATTGGTCATCCCTATTTCCTCTCCCTGATAGATATAAGGAGTCCCCTTCAGCAGGTGCAATGCTATCGCCAGCATCTTAGCGGATTCAACACGATATTTGCCGTCATCCCCGTACTTAGACACCGCCCTTGGTAGATCATGGTTGTTCCAGAACAGGGAGTTCCAGCCTTCATCAGCCAGTTCTAGCTGCCACTTAGTCAGTACTCGCTTAAAATCAGGCAGGTTAAGGGGTAAAGGATTCCATTTCTCTCCATCGCCCCATGTCAGGGTGATATGTTCAAACTGAAACACCATAGACAGCTCATTCCGCTGCGGGTTGCTATACAGTCTGGCGATCTCGGGGTTAGCTCCCCACGTTTCACCCACAGTCAGAAGGTCTTTGTCTCCGAAAGTCGCCTTATTCATCTGCTGTAACAAGGGGTGCAGACGCTCACCGTTACCTAATATACCTTTATCGATCTCTTTACCAATTAAATCAATTACATCCAATCGGAAGCCGCCGATACCAAGGTCAATCCACCAGTTCATCATGTTATAGACCTGCTGATGAACCTGCGGATTTTCCCAGTTCAGATCAGGCTGACGTTTAGAGAACAGGTGGAAATAGTACTGCTGCGTTGATTCATCCCACTGCCACGCTGAGCCGCCAAAAATTGACTGAGTATCATCGGGTGGTGAGCCATCCGGCTTTGCATCACGCCAGATATAATAATCCCGGTAAGCATTCTCTTTGCTGCTTTTCGACTCAAGGAACCAGCTATGTTCATCTGAGGTGTGATTAACCACCAAATCCATAACTATTTTAATCCCTCTCTGCTCAGCTTCTGTGAGCAGTTGTTTCATATCCTCCAGCGTGCCAAACTCCGGTGCGATATCCTGATAGTCAGAAATATCATAGCCGTTATCGTCCATTGGGGAGCGGTAGACAGGAGATAACCAGATAACATCCACCCCCAGATTTTGCAGATAATCCAGCTTACTGATAATACCGGGAATATCACCAATACCGTCACCGTCAGAATCGCAAAAACTGCGTGGATATATCTGATACACCACAGCGTTGTGCCACCACTTGTTTTCCATTTTCACCCTTAAACAAAAACTAACCCTTTAAAAAATATACCCCTGAAATTAAACCAAAAGAAATAGATAACAAACATTAAGCTATAGTTTTTTTCTATATCAAGATAAAATTAACAGCCCAATAACCGTCAATCGATCTTCTAATGGACAAAAGCCAGCGATATTTCCTTGCCATTGCTCAATCAGGCAGCTTTAAAAAGGCATCAGAGCATCTTTCTATCAGCCAGCCCTCATTAACCGTGGCGATTAAAAAGCTTGAAAATCATATGGGAGTCACACTATTTCACCGCCATGCAAAAGGGGTAGAACTTACAGAATATGGCGTTCTGCTTAAACAACACGCGCTTGAACAGCAGGAGAAGCAGTTGCATCTGATGCATCAAATCGAAGATATAAAGCAAAAGGTGCACGGCAAGATAAAGCTGGGAACAGGTGAAGCATGGTGGGAGTTATTAGTAAGAAAAGTAGTGGCCCAATATCAGCAAAGTCAGCCAGACAGCTCATTTCATCTGGAATTCGGCAATAATCAAACCCTGATTCACCATCTGATTGAGGGAGAGCTGGATCTGGTGATTGGCCATGAGCTTACCGGGCTAGCAGAACAGACACGGGTCACCTTCCATCCCATGTTTCAGGATCACGAAGCCATCTATGTCGCCGACAATCACCCTCTGCTTTCAGTTACTGATGCTCAGCAGCAACTACAACAATTTCCTCTTATACGGGTAACGCCCTCTCATCAGAGGCATCAGGCGGTTTTGTCGTCAGAAAGTGCCAGACAAAACATTATCAGTCAGCAGGAACGTGCCTTTAACCGGGTCTGCTACGATATCGACTCTCTGACTGCCAGTATCGATATGCTGAAAATGTCTCAGGCAATCATGCCCTATACTGAAAAGCTAGCCGGTTGGTTGGGGCAACGGGGGATAACGACACTCTGTGTTAACCGCCAGAAGGTTGGCAATATCGGTATTTACACCAAAAGCGGCATAAGCAGCGAAAAGATTGAGCTGTTTATCAGCCTGTTGCAACAAGCTGTGCAGAGATGGGACTGTCCGCTCTCCTCCCCGGACAGTTCTCGCAGATAACCGGGGGCGTAGAACAGGGAGTAGTCGCTATTTTTGTGCTATTTGTCACTAACCCAGCGGCTTAAAGGGGTTAAAAAGGCTAAACTGCTATAGAAGTTATCAATAAGTTTAAAGTTTCAGTACCAAATTGCGCTGAAAATTTTTTAATCTTTTTTTGAATCGTTTGCGAACAGGGATGTTGCCTTTACAGAGCATCCCAATTACCTTTATGTTCATAAGGTAAATAAAAAATATCTAAGAATCTTAATAATGAATGAAATGCGCTCAAAACCATATCCGCTAGGGGCGACCTTAGATGACAACGGATGTAATTTTTCTATTTATGCGCCCAACGACAAATCTGTTTCACTTGCCGTTTTTGAAACAGAATCTGATTACACACTGTATCCGCTCACTCAGCAGTACGCGGGTATTAAGCATATCTATCTGGATAAGATAAAAGCCGGAACAAAATACGGCTATGTTGTTGATACTGAAGAAGGCCCTCTGCTGTTGTCAGATCCCTACGCTAAAGGGATTGCAGAACCGCTGACCTATAAGGCGCCGTTCAGCCGAGAAAAAAGCTGGGCAATGAGCAAGTGCGTTGTGGTCGATAGCCGCTTCGACTGGAAAGGAACCACCCCGCCGGGAATACCACGTGAAGAGACAGTAATATTCGAGACCCATGTCAAAGGGTGCAGCATGTTAAACCATGATGTCAGCCCTGCAAAACAGGGCAAGTATCTCGGTCTTAGCAGCCATGCCATGCTCAAATTCTTTAAAGAGCAAAACATCAATACCATTCAGTTATTGCCTGTTGCTGCCTGTATGCACGAAGAGCACCTGCTAAAAATGGGTAAAACCAATTACTGGGGCTACAACCCCTATCTGTTTATGGCTCCAGACCCGCGTTATGCGGTGAGAGACGCAGTAAAAGAGCTGAAAACCACCATACGCGAGCTTCATGCCAACGGCATAGAAGTGCTGTTAGATGTGGTTTATAACCATACGGCAGAAGGCGGTGAAGGCGGCCCGGTTTTCAACCTTAAGGCACTGGACAGTAAATACTATATTAAGCACGGTAATCATTTTGCTAACTTTACCGGCTGCGGAAATACCTTAGATCTGACTCATCAGCCTACGCTGAACCTGGTGATGGATACCTTGCGCTACTGGGTAGAGGAGTATCATATTGATGGTTTCCGCTTTGATCTGGCAGCCACACTAGGTCGTGAAGGCGACAACTTCAATTATCATGCTGCCTTTTTCAAAGCTGTCGCTCAGGATCCTGTTCTCCGCAACGTTAAACTTATTGCCGAACCTTGGGATATCGGCCCTAACGGCTATCAGGTCGGTGGCTTCCCTGACGGATGGAATGAGTGTAACGATAAGTTCCGAGATATAACACGCAGCTTCTGGCGGGGCGATCAAGGCTTCCTGAAAGAGTTTGCCACCCGCATGATGGGCTCAAGGGATCTCTACAGCGCCAGCCGCTGGCCACAAAAACTGACGGTAAACTACATTACCTATCACGACGGCTTCACCCTGCAGGATCTGGTGACTTATAAACATAAGCACAATGAAGCTAACGGTGAGAATAACCACGACGGCCACGGTGATAACCGCTCTGACAACTATGGAGAAGAGGGTGAAACCGACAATATGGTGATTAAGGCGTTGCGTGAAAAGCAGAAACGTAACTTCCTTGCCAGCCTGTTATTTGCCTTTGGTATCCCGCATATTCTTACTACCGATATCCTCTCCCACTCTCAGCAGGGCAACAATAACGCCTACTGTCAGGACAACGAGATAAGCTGGTCAAGCTGGCAACTCACCTCCAGAAAAATGTTATTCCAGAAGTGGCTCAGCGATATGGTTGAGGCTCGTCAGCAGTATATGTTGCCTTTTGTTAAAGCATTCAGTGGTGATCAGCGTAACCGTAACCGTGTTGGCTGGCGACGTGCCGACGGAGAGCATATGGAGCATGATGACTGGAACAACCTGAGTGCCGTTGCTCTGCACTTGGGAGTAGGGCAAGAGGGTCAGGAGTTGATCTACTTAATCAACCAATCAAGTGCACCGGCCCGGTTTAAGCTCCCTTCTGACAGAAAACAGCAGTGGGTGACGGTTTGTAATACCAATCAGGACAAAGTGTGTCACGAAACTGTTGAGTACGATATGCAGCTGGCGCCAATGTCACTGGCCATATTGCACGCCAAAGCTTAATAAAATAACAAAGTACAATGAAGTAAAAGCCGGCAGAATCACTAACTCTGCCGGCTTTTATTTTTATGGTTACACCTTAAACTAAACCGCTTGTTTAATTTCAGAAACCTTCTCTATACCATTCTGGA
Source organism: Vibrio sp. SCSIO 43137 (assembly GCF_028201475.1). Classification (NCBI taxonomy): domain Bacteria; kingdom Pseudomonadati; phylum Pseudomonadota; class Gammaproteobacteria; order Vibrionales; family Vibrionaceae; genus Vibrio; species Vibrio sp. SCSIO 43137. The sequence goes on from NZ_CP116384.1 coordinate 1,307,901, forward strand.
ATTTATCCAGCTTCTTCAGTTGTTTATCAATATCAACTTCATCCATCTGCACCTCTGTCAGGTAGCGGTTGGCATACTCTTTATAGACACCAGAGACTAGGAACAGCCTGAATATCTCAGGGTCGATATGCTGCATCTCAACAAACTCAAACAGAATATCGATAGCAGTACTTAACGTCTTGGCTTCTTTGTAAGGGCGGTCATCAGCGGTCAGTGCTTCAAATATATCCGCCAGAACCAGTATCCGTTCACCAATAGACAACTCTTCTCCGGGAATATTTCTCGGATAGCCCGTTCCTTTCAGATTCTCATGATGAGTCGAAGCATAACGCGGCACATTCTCCAGCTCTTTAGGAAACGGTAGGCCCTCAAGAATCTTAATGGTGCTGACAGTATGTTCCTGAATCCGGAAACGCTCTTCACTGTTTAACGTGCCTTTTCTCACCAGCAGGTTATACAGCTCACCCTGATTATTTTGTAACTGAGGAGGCACAAGCTTTATGCCTAAAGCTTCATCATAATCAGGCTTTCTTTCCCAGCGAATTTTATGCGCTGGTTTATCACTTATCAGGGTTTCAATTACCGGTAGTTCAGTTGGCTTCTGTTTCAGCCTTTTCTCTTCTGCCGGAGACAAGCCCAGACAATCATCAAAATGTCTGACCCAGGTTCTGGCAGCAATACGACGCAGTTTTTCCACATAGCTGTCTTGCATATACTCGCAGCCGACATTCTGTTTTGCGACAAATTCAAACTCTTCCAGCAAGGTTTGCTGCATCTCTTCCATTTGCAGCTTAAGCTCAGGTTCTCTTTGCGGGTTAGCCACAACCCCTTTCCAGTACTCGATCTCAGCGTCGCGCCACAGCACTTCAAACCGGGTTCTGATTTCATGGATACGGTTATAACTGGTTTCCAGTTTACTGCCTTTATCCACCACATGCTCAGGCGTGGTTATTTTGCCGCAGTCGTGTAACCATGCCGCCATCCAGAATTCACGATGCCTTTCACGATCCTCAATAGAGAAACCGGCAAAATGGGGGTCGCTGTTCTTGCTGGCCTGCTTCGCCAACATCAGCCCCAGCTCAGGAACCCGGTGGCAATGACCACCGGTATAAGGTGACTTGTCATCGATAGCCTGCGCAATCAGTTCAACAAAGGAGTCCATCAGGTCTTGTTGCTGCTTCTCATGCTTGGCTATAGAGTCAGACATATTGACCAGAGAGCGGGCAAGTTCATCAACTTCTTTAATCACTGAGCTACGGTAGTTAACCAGATGATATTTACGATTCATCACCTTGATATTCTCCCGCGCCAGCTGTTTTATCGGTAACACAATAGGGTTTGCCAGCAACCAACTGGCTGGCAGCAACAACAGAATAACCAGCACGGTAACCACTGCGGATATCAGCACCTCTTTTCTGCTAGTAGACAAAATATCGTCAGCATTAAGGACTATGGCAATAAACTGACCGGTTTCGTTAAAAATAGGCGAAAGGTAGATAAGGTGCTCACCACTTTTCAGTTCGGTCGGAGTCAACTGACCATAGTTACTTTCGTCGGCTACTTTCTCAATCAACGCCTGATACGGAACCGCCCGAGAAGGCTGACTAACCACTCCCGGAGAACGTTTCAACCACTTATCTGCCAGATAAAACCTGTCTTTCTCACTGACAGAGGCCAAGGCGCGGTTAAAAAGATCTTTCAGCGGTGCTAGTTTTTCCGGCAGCACATAGCGTAAATTACTGTCAAACTGAACCGGAGTAATATCCAGATCAGGCTGAATATGAATGCCGTCCAGATAATAGATATCGCGGTTGTACTCCAGTATTACCTTACTCTCAATAGTGGCCTCAGCACGCCCGTCAATCACCGCTTTTATAGCATCTGAGATAGACTTGACCTGAAGAATTTTAATATCCGGATATACCGCCTCTATAGCCGGAATAATCGACCAGCCCGCAGGAATAGCCAGCACCTTATTGTTCAGTTCACTCAAACTCGAATAGCGTCTGGCATCATCACGGGTTGCCAGCGTCATTGGCAGGTCAAGTATCGGGTCCGAAAATAAGCCCCAGTGTTTATTACTCTCTGTTGCATAGACGGGCATCAATACTTCAATATGCTGTTGCTGAAAGTAATCCGTCAGTTTCGACCATGAAACCCCGTTAACATACTCAATAGACAAACCCAGGCTCTCCGCCAGCAAGCTAGTCAGCTCAACGGCATAACCTCTAGGCTGGCCGGAAATCGAATAATCAAAAGGTGCCCAGTCCATTTCATTAGAGACACGGATAACATTCAGGCTATCAATATAAACCTGCTCCTGTTCAGAAAGAAACACAGGGGCAAACTGATACTCTTCTGTGGCAATCACCTCAGTATTTGACGCGATCAGAGTTCCGTCAGCGTTATAGAGATACGCTTCACCATTCTCCATACCAGTAATATTGGAGATCTGTTTAGTGAGAAACTCAGACATAGTGGATAACGCGATATCAATAGCAATAACGGCATCACTACCTTCGATGCGCATGGAATAAGTCTGGCCGGGAGCCTGAAGGATATGGAACAGGTAAGGTGCTGTTTTGGAGGCTTTTATATCGTTAGCAATGCGGAACCAGTTTCTTGATGACGCATCATACTCTGTCTCTTGTTCGGTTTTATTGCTGATAGTGAACTGCTCCGTCAGAAACAGCGTCTGCTTCATCCGTTTACCATCAATATCTTTGATAATGATTTTGGCGTAACGGTCAGTTAATGCTGCACCCAATTGCCTTCTTATGGCCGGGCTCGCCTCCAAATTAATCAGCTCGTAGAAATCACCGTTCTTCAGACCGATATAGACCGCGTAAAACTCATTGTTGTTATCCAATAGATTAGCAAACAGCTCATCCACCACAGGACCGACATGGTTCCCACTCACCAGAGCAGAGTTTCTGGCCAGTAGTTCCACAGAGTGCTCCGCCTTCTGGCTTAGGGTTGCTACCTTTTCAATGGTGTTATTGGCAATATTGGCTGCGTTGCTTGTCGCGGCCTGTGTGGCTATCTTGCTGGAGAACAGATATTGCAAGATCACGGCCGACATGGAAGTGATCAAAATACCAATGATAAATATAAACACCACGGTCACACGTATGGTAACCAATCTTCTTGCTATCGCCTTCATACCCTAGTCCGTTACTGAGTTATTGATTTTTATGTTAATTATTCCCTGTGGACTCAGACAACCAGCCCTCTTAACTAAAGGTAATACAATTTTCAGAAAGCACCTTTTTAATTGCCTGTTTTGAGAAGGCGAAGCTGATCCACCAGCCAGAGAAGATTTCTTACCACCCGCTGAACAGAAAAAGGCAGATAACTGGAATAAGCTATCTGCCTTTTCTGTATTAATTACAAAGTATTAGTTACAAAATATTAGTAACTGAGTTCTGGCTGCTGTTCAGTTTCCTGCTGTTCAAGCGTCGCCAGCAGATTAGGTAGTAGTGAAGAAGCACCAAAGCGGTAGGTGCGAGTCGTTGTCCAGCCCAGACCAAACAAGCTATCAGCGATATCAAGGTACAGCAGCGCGTCTTCAGCATTTCTTACCCCGCCAGATGCCTTAAAGCCTACACGGTCCTGAACGCCCATTCGCTCAATGGTTTCCAGCATAATCTCAGCAGCTCTTGGTGTCGCATTTACAGGCACTTTACCAGTAGAGGTCTTCAACATATCAGCGCCGGCTTCAATAGAGAGCTCGGAAGCCGTGCGGATTTCAGACTCCGTCAGTTCACCTGATTCGATAATCACCTTAAGCAGTACACCAGCTTCACGACAAACGCGTTTACACTGTAAAACCAAATCATAACCGACCTGCTTATTACCTGCTTTTAGAGCGCGATAAGGAAAAGTAACATCCACGTCGTCCGCACCGTACATAATTGCCGCCTTGGTTTCAGCAACTGCTATCTCAATATCATCGTTACCATGGGGGAAGTTAGTTACAGTCGCAACGCGGATTTCTGGTGTTCCCTGCTCACGCAACTGCTTTTTTGCTAGCGGAACAAAACGGGGATAAACACAGATTGCAGCAGTATTGCCAAAAGCAGTTTTGGCGTCTTTACACAACTGTATCACTTTCTCATCGGTATCATCGTCATTCAAACTTGTAAGATCCATAAGGTTAATTGCGCGCTGCGCTGCGATACGAAGTTCATTCATAATAGTCTCCTGGTTAAAAAGTTACTTACCAAACTTGAGGCCATTATAAGAATCAGAACAAACTATAATAGATACAGATTTTAACTTATTACCTATAACAGACTTAAAATGCAATTTTAAACAATTGAAATAACAGGTAAAAATGAGCAACAACACAAAACAAAACGACTAACAACTGTCTATTCATATAAAACAGTCCCGCTTAGCATTGTAAATAAGCTCGGCCTTATTTCTGGCATTTAACAGTGACTTAGCCCGGCCGAGGTGGTAATTCACACCATTGGCTGACAACGGAAGAATCTGCATAATCTCGCTACAACTTTTTCCCGCAGCAGTCAGATGAAGGATCTCGGCCGTCCGCTCCTTCATTGAGCCGTTATAGAAATCAGGATTAGTAATTCTGGGATATCGCCGGGTCAGATAAAAATGCAACATCTCTAGCTGGGAAAACAACCCGGTTTGCTCCATTTTGTCTTCAAGCTGTTTCTGGGAATAGAGTGAAGAATAGATAAAGAAAAAGCCGACAAAGTTGTCACTAGGTTCTGCCACAGAGACAACAGAGAAAGAGCGAACTTGATAGCTGGCTAAAATAGCATAGCTATCCCTGATGCCTGTAGTGGCAGCACTTTGCTGGCTGGCGCTACTACTGTTTAGCCAGTCTGAGAAGTGAGCAAGACAACTCTCTTTATACTCACAGGACATGTACAGGTATATCAACCTCGATAGGATATTGACACTGTTCTGTGAACAGGAGAATACCGGAAAGTCATCCAGCCTTATCTCATCATTGTCTTTAGGGAATACAGCGTAAGAGAATTTTACGCCTTTAATCTGCTTCAGCTTCTCAGATAACTCGCGGGAAGGATCTGAGTATTCTGTTTCTCTGCTACTTATCATCGACCAAACCATCATATATTGAACAGCCTGTATAAGACTGCGGTTTCTGCTAAGGATCATTATTAGAATCCGTTGTACAATATGACAGATACAGATTTGTGCTATTTTTCTATAACAGATCTAAGCACTATGTAAACCATTGATTATCAAGAAATAAAAGGCACCACCTTGGCAAAGTACGAACAACTTGTCGATCAGATTCGTGATCAGATTCAAAATGAAGTGTGGCAGGTAGGAGACAAACTTCCCTCTCTACGCAAACAGACTGAACTTTCAAATATGAGCCTGATGACAGTTATGCAGGCTTATCAAGTATTAGAGAGTCAGGGCTGGATCAGCTCTCATGCCCGTTCCGGCTACTTTGTCGCCCCAAAAGTAACCAGCTCAACCCCAAAAGCGTCGAAAACTGCCATCGAGTCATCGGAAAATATCGATATCAATGACTTTATTTTTGAGGTACTGCAAGAGAGCCGCAAGCCCCACGTTGTCAGCTTTGGTTCTGTTTATCCGGATACCGGTGTCCATCCCCGCAACCAGTTAAACAAAGCCTTAGCCTCGGTTACCCGCACTATGCCCACTTCCAGTGCTTTATATAACTTCCCACCGGGTAATGATCAGCTAAGACAGATCATCGCCAAACGCTATGCTGCACAAGGTATGAATATCTCCCCCGATGAGATTGTGATTACTGCCGGAGCGCTGGATGCACTAAACCTGAGTTTGCAATCCGTTACCAAACCGGGTGACTGGGTTGTTATTGAATCACCGGGGTTTTACGGAGCCTTGCAGGCTCTACAACGGCTTAACTTAAGAGCGCTTTCAATAAGGACAGACCCGAGTGAAGGTATCGATCTGCAGGCACTGGAAACCGCTCTGGAAAACTATCCGGTGAAAGCGTGCTGGCTAATGACCAATAGCCAGAACCCGACTGGCTGCACTATGCCGGAAGAGAAAAAACAGCAGCTGGTCTCTCTGCTGGAAAAGCACGATGTTTACCTGATTGAAGACGACGTATATGCCGAGCTGCACTTCTCTGATAAAAAGCCACTACCGGCAAAAGCCTTCAGCAAAGCGGGCAAAGTGATGCACTGCTCATCTTTTTCTAAAACGCTGCTTTCCGGATTCCGCATAGGTTGGGTCGCCGCCGGAGAGATGGCCATTCCGGTACAGAAATTACAATTGATGAGTGCCCTTTCGGTCAGCACACCAATACAGCAAGCCTTTGCAGAGTACCTTTCCACCCGAAACTACGAAAACCACCTGCGTAAAATGAGAAGAGTACTGGAGCAAAACAAATTTGCTATCTGGCAGGAGGCGAGAAACTGTTTTCCTGAACAAGTTGATATTCATTATCTCGACGGCGGCTACTTTCTCTGGGTAGAGTTGCCGGATCATCTGGACGCTGCCGAGCTTTACCGGCTGGCCATTAAGGAAAATATCAGTATCGCCCCGGGTAAGATGTTCTCCCTTAACCAGCGATTCAATAACTGTTTCCGTATGAATGCGTCATTTGAGTGTGGAGATAGAGAGAAACAGGCTATTCGTCGTTTGGCTGAACTTATTTATAAAATGATTTAATCATTAGGTTTAAATAAACAAGAAAAATAATGGCCGCAATATTAAAGCAGCCATTATTTTCAATATAAATGAAAAATATAAAAACTATAATTAATATTAATGACCAAGCAGAAAAAATAAGTAATTAGTTACAATAAAATTCATCCGTTTAGCTATACACCTCATCAAAATAAACCATTTTATATCTGCATCTCAAAAATAAACCCTCTCACGAAGAAAGAATTACACCAAGGCAAATAATCACGCTAAATACAACATGTTATACGAACAAGACCAAACGAAAACCATACAGCACTTTGAAGCTTCATATATACAGACAATTAATCACACTATATTTATTTATTACACCCATATATTCAACACCAATAAGGCATCAATTAATAAAAATTAAAAAAAAAGCTTATGCGATTAATATCTAATTTTTAAAAATTACCAGATTGAACGTTCATTAAAAAATAAATTACGATTTCTGCCATATTTCAACAGCTAGATATTTAATGTTATGCAGATATATAAATCTATATTTATTCTATTAATGGTAGGCCCTTCTTTTATCGTCAACGCTTCTCAGCTATGGACAGCAACCTCTTCAGAACGTTCTGAAACCTCCACGGAATTAACCAGCCAAAACTACTCAGCAAACCGTGCAGCACTTGAGAACGCTATGCTAAAGGGAAGAGATTCCGGCAGCACAACAGTGACAGTGCCTTTGCCGGACGGTAAGCTGGCAGAGTTTAATTTACAGTACGACTCTATCCTCTCCCCTCAACTCGAGGCAGAAAACCCACAACTCATAACTTATAAAGGAACTCAGGCAAACCAGCCTGAAAACTCAGGGCGCTTTGACTACACAATGCAGGGCTTTCACGCCATGTTTCACTACAATGGCAAAATGGTTTATGTCGATCCGGTCAGAAATCAGCCCGGAAGTTATCTCTCTTACTATGCCAAACCATCTGAAGGCTTTATAGATCAAGTAACCGGGGTACCATCCGATAACGCTATCAACCCAAAACAGGCTATATCAGCAAGAGCGGCAACTCAGAAGCGAACGCTTCGTCTGGCTATATCCACCACTGGTGAGTATGCAAATTATTTTGAGGGGACGTTTGATGCAACAAAAGCCGCTATAACCACCGCCATTAACCGGGTTAATCAGATTTACAGTACTGATCTCGCTATCGAGTTTGAGCTGGTTTATTTTAATATCTATACCGATGCAGCCACAGACCCTTTTGAGAACTCCAACGGCGGTGCAGATATGCTGCATAATCATATTAGCTTAGTAGACAAAATCGGCGTTGGCGCTTTTGATATCGGCCATTTATTTAGTACCGGAGGAGGAGGCGTAGCGAGAATAAGCTCGGTCTGTCAAAATAATGTGAAAGGTCACGGAGTAACAGGCAAAAAAGCTCCCGTCGGAGACAGTTTTTATATCGATTATGTTGCCCATGAAATCGGTCATCAACTCGGAGCTACTCATACCTTTAACGGAACCATTGCAGCATGCAGCGGTGGAAACCGCAGCAGTAAAACCGCTGTTGAACCGGGAAGCGGCAGCACCATTATGGCTTACGCCGGAATTTGCGGAAAAGATAACTTACAGCGGAACAGTAACGCCTACTTTCATACCGCCAGTATTGCCCAGATACGTAAACTAATAGACTCAAGACCAACCTGCGGAACAACCATGGAACTGGTTAATCAAGATCCTGTTGCAGACGCCGGCAGTAACTATGTTATTCCGGAGGGAACACCTTTTGTACTTTCCGGCTCCGCCACCGATGCTGACAATGATAACCTATCCTATATCTGGGAACAGATGGATACCGGCCCTGCTAATTCAGAACTTGATCTGGACCTTGGTGACGGTCCTCTGTTCCGCTCATGGTCACCCTCACCTTCCCCTGACAGGTACCTGCCCCGTTTACAAGATCTGATTAACGGCACACTGAGCAAGGGAGAAACCTATGCAAAAACCGACAGAACGCTAACATTTCGTTTAACCGCCAGAGATGGGAAAGGCGGTGTAGATAGTGATGAAATGACCCTGACTGTTAGCGGCTCAACCAAACCTTTCAGAGTCACTCAACCGGTTACCGGTTCAATGCTTTATAAAAAGGCACTGGTTAAATGGCTACCGGAAGGAACAAAACAATCACCGATAAACTGTAACAAGGTTGATATCTTGCTATCAGATGATAACGGGGTAAGTTTTACCCAGATTCTGGAGTCCGGAACCGACAATGACGGTCAACATCTGGCAACCCTGCCGGACATTTCTGTTTCAGACGCCTTTATGATGGTGAAGTGCAGCAATAATGTATTTTTCGCCCTGTCAGATCGCTTTGCTATCGACCCTTCAGGCGAAGAGGACAGCATAGACGAAAACAATGAAAACTCTACCTCTGGCGCAAGTGGTGGTGGCATCACACTGATATGGCTATTAGTTATGTCAGTTGCCGCAGTAACAAGGAGACGGTTCGGATGAAACTAACAGCAATACTCCTGCCGGTATTACTGGCCGGATGCGCAGATAACAGCAATAACGCAGATTATCGCTTGTATCAGGTGCCGGGAAGGGGAATGGTTCTTCCCGGTATAGAACCCGAAGAGAGAGAATTTGCAGCCAAACTGTGCGGTACACAAATTATTAAAGGCATAAGTGATGCAATAGAGAATGACAATAAGTTCAACCACTATTTAAAGCAGGTTGCGAAAGCAGAGAAGCATAACCGGCAGGTCTATCAGAAATGCAGGCAGGTAAAAAAACACTGACTGAACAAATTTCTCACTCAATGCGGATAAGGGGCAAATGCCCCTTATTTTAAGCACACTCTACAGGCGACAGTATTAGCCGCGCTTATTTTGCATCATTCCCGACGCAAGAATAATATCAATACACCTTTCTGCCGCATTAAGATCATTACAGGTATAAGCAGAAACAATAGCGCCTTCTTTTAACGTGCAGATCATATCCAGCAGAACAGGGTTATCCGATGATAAATAGCGGCTGATTAGCTGACGTACGTTTTGCTTATGTTTGGCGCAATAGCCGGAAATTTCACTCTCCCGCTCAGGAATTTCCGCAGAGGTATTAATAAAAAAACAGCCCTGAAAATCAGCTAATTCAGAGGCTTTATTGTGAAACCAATCGTTGAGCGCACCGAAAAGCTTTTTAACCAACTGCTGATCAGAATCCGCATCTTTCAACTGTGATTCCAGCCACAGCATAAAGCGTTTATCTCTCTCTTCCAGCGTAGCAAGTACCAGCGCCTCTTTACCGGAAAAGTGGTGATACAAGGTTTTCTTTGCTACGCCTGATGCCGTCAAAACCTCGTTAATTCCGACAGAATTAATGCCCTTTCGATAAAAAAGATCCAGTGCAGTCTCCACCAGCAGTGCTCGTTTGTCATTCATTATCTCTACCTCCGGAAAAGATATTGACACAGGTAGACCACTCTGTCTACCATAGAAAAGTAGACAACTTGGTCTACCTATTCTCAACATAATATTTTCAGGATTTATACCCTATGCAAAACATTCGTCACGCTTTTATTGCCGGCTTCGGAGCCGCTATAGCTATCGGGCTGCTCGCTTTTTTCCAACAAGTGGAACCGGGGTTGATTCTGCTAATGGCGCCATTTGGTGCAACGGCTGTACTGGTGTTTGGTGTACCGGACAGCCCGCTCGCACAGCCAAAAAATGTCATTGCCGGACACTTTATTACCGCTCTGATTGGCGTGCTGTTTGTCAGCCTGTTTGAGGTGAGCCCCCTTACATTGGCAATAGCCAGCGGGCTGGCAGTCACAGCTATGCTGCTGAGTAAAACCACTCATCCACCGGCCGGTGCCAACCCGCTTTTAATTATGCTGACAGGGCAGAGTTGGTCGTTTCTGTTTACGCCAGTATTAGCCGGGGCTGTGATTATTGTGTTGGCAGGAAAGGGTTATCAGAGGCTGACCAAAAACGTGTAAATCTGCCATTTTTGGGACACAGATTTCAAAAGTTAAACAGGTCGAAGTGAATAGATTGATCTACGCCGTGTTTTACGAAATCAAGTGAATATCTGCACAAAAAACAGACAAACTACTGCTAAGCTTTGATTGATGATTTTTCTACGTTTATCACTAGCAGATCAAAAGGAGTTTCTATGTTAGGCGAAGATCACTCACTACTTGCCGAGTTTCCCAACTACAAAGATACCATTGCTCAGTTAACCAAACAGGACGAACATTTTGCCAGCGAAGCCAAGCGCTACAATTCCATAGATAAAGAGATACGAGAATTAGAGCTCAACGCCGCCCCCATCGACGATGAAGCCATGCATGGCCTGAAACATGACAGAGCAATGCTTAAAGACCATCTCTACCAACGCCTCAGAAGTGAAACCAGTTAGCCCCTGAAATCAAATTCCCTACAAATTCTCTAAATAACATAGCGGCAGGGCAGTATAACTATTACTGCCCTGTTTTTTATACATTCTACACTACCACCTGCCTGTTAAGCTGATGCTCAATGGCTGCCAGTGACACCCGCACATTCAACGGAACTTGCTGGCTGTATGGATGCAGTGCATAAACGGGGTTCACCGCAAGCTGATCACCGGGATATACCGGACAAAGCATAGGCTCAGCTATCGCCAGATAAAAATCGGGAATCAACCCCATTCCGGCACCGGACTGAATCAACGAGACAGTGGTATGAAAAGAATTGGTGATACATCTTGCACGGTAAGTCAGCTCCTGCACTTCACCCGATGGTTTTTGTAGTGTGTGGCTGATATTTCGTCCCTGCCAGCTATTGGCGATATAGCTCAGCTCTTTATTATCTGAGCTATTTTTATAGCTCTTTCCAACGCACAGCACATCCCTGAACTCACCGATACGACGCTGCTTCAGACTGCTCTCTTTCGACATCCCTACCCGTATGGCCAGATCGATATTTTCCGCCACCAAATCTAACTGGCTGTCACTACTAATCAACTCAGGTTCTAGTTGAGGATAGTCACGCATCAGTTCAGCAACCGCAGGAGTCACTAAGGTTTCCATCAAAGCATTAGGAGCGGTAATTCTGACAACACCTTTAGGAACATCAAGGGATTCCTGAGCCTGAGCCCATGCACTTTCAGCCAGCTGATTCAGGGTTTTGCAACTGTGATAAAACTCTTGTCCGGCAGGGGTTAAGGTCTGACGGCGGGTAGTTCTTTTCAGAAGGGTAATTCCCAGCTCCGTTTCCAGAGACTTAAGATGCTGACTGACCACCGACTTAGAGAGCAGTAACTCGTCAGCCGCTGCGGTAATGGATCCCGACTCAACAATCTGGGCAAACAGCGACATCTGCCGAAAACGGTTCATTTTATTGTCCTGTTAAATTAAACAATCCTTTCTAATATATCTGTTTTTCCAATTCAATTACAGGGCTATTCTGACGGGGTATTCACTTATTCAACCGGAGAGACAAGCATGTCAGACAACGCAACCCTAACCGCATGTAAGCAAGGCATCGCAGATTGGCAAACCGCCTTTAACCGTCAGGACGCAGCAGGATGCGCCGCGCAATATAATGAAAATGCCGTAATGCAGGCTCGTCCGTTCGGTGAGTTTAAAGGCCGCGAAGCGATTCAGGCATTCTGGCAGAACATTATGGATCAGGGTTTTGCTGATGTGGATTACACCAATGTTGAGTGGACAGAAGCGGAAGAAGGTGGCTATATCCTGACTTCAAGCTGGACCATGAACAAAGCTTTCGGCGTAGTACACAGAGAACACTGGCTGGTTGAAGAAGATGGCCGCGCCCGTCTGATCAGCGATGATTTCGAGGTTCAGGGCGAACGTTAATCCCTGCTGAATCGAATCCCTGCCCGGCTTAATGCCGGGCTTTTTTTTGAGCCCCGGTAACCGATATGTCGTATACGGACATTACTGATGTCGGAGCTTTCACTCGTCTGCCGGTCCTTGCCTTTCTATCATCTTCACTAACAACAGTGAGGATTTATGATTCGATTTCTAATTTGCAGTTTTACTCTGGTTCTTCTCTACCCGACCGCTATTGATCTCTATCTTGTCGGCCTGCCGCAAATTGCGGCCGATCTGTCCGCCAGTGAAGCTCAGCTCCATACCGCTTTCTCCATCTATCTGGCTGGAATGGTGGCTGCTATGTTACTGGCGGGAAGACTTTCAGATTCAGTTGGAAGGAAACCCGTAGCCATCGTCAGTGCACTATTTTTTATTTTTGCCTCCTGGTACGCAGCAGAAGCGGAACTGATAAACGGCTTTCTGACGGCAAGATTTACTCAGGGGTTGGGAGCCGGAGGCTGCTATGTGGTGGCATTTGCCATACTACGCGACACCCTTGATGATAAAAAGCGGGCAAAAGTGCTCTCAATGATAAACGGCATCACCTGTGTTATGCCGGTACTGGCACCTGTTATCGGCCATTTGATTATGCTGCGCTTTCCATGGCAGAGCCTGTTTAACCTGATGGCTGGTATCGGTGTTGTGGTCGCTCTGCTTTCTATGGTGGTATTAAAAGAGTCACATCCGCTTAAAGCATCTCACAGCAACTCAGATTTACTAAGCAAAACGGATAACAAGGAGTCTTTCCTGAATCGTTTCTTTATCAGTCGCCTGATCATTACTGCCCTTGGCTGCACCATTATACTCACTTATGTAAATGTCTCTCCGATGCTGATTATGGGCGATCTAGGTATGGACAGGGGGGGCTACTCCAAAGTGATGTCGCTGACAGCGCTGGTCAGCATGATTGCGGCGTTTAGCTCTCCGTTTGCCCTTTCAATATTTAGCCAACGTACCCTGATGATTTTCTCTCAGCTTCTGTTTGCGTCATCAGCCCTTGCCATTTTGTTAGTGCAGTTATATTCACTCGATACAAGCCTGCTGTTTATCGCATTCGGGCTGTTGTGTGCCGGATTCTCAATTGGTTTTGGCTCAGCCATGAGTCAGGCACTCAGCCCCTTCTCTCAACGTGCCGGAGCGGCAAGCTCGCTGCTCGGCGTCTGTCAGCTCTGCGTGTCTGCCCTCTATATCTGGTTGATGGGTCTGATTGGCCTGAGCGCGATAAATATTCTGTTCGTATCTCTGCTATTAGGTAGTATTGCCAGCCTTGCTCTTATACTATCTAACCCAGAACCGGCTCAACGAACTGAATATGAAAAAGTCCCTTGCTCGTCCTGATATGAACCTGCTGATCACTCTGCAACTGCTGTTGCAGCAGCAGAGTGTGTCGAAAGCTGCCAAGATACTCAACGTTACCCCTTCCACGGTAAGTAAATCGCTCAATAAACTGCGCGACTGGTTTGACGATCCGCTGTTTATTAAAACGCCGACAGGTCTGGCACCGGCTCCTATGGTGCAGAGTATGGAGCAGGAACTGAACGACTGGCTGCAGATGAGCAGCCAGATACTGGAAAAGCGCAGTGATGTCTCCATGCAAGGAATGCAGTTCAACCTGATGATTGAGTCGCCACTGCTTTCGCTGGTGCTGGAGAAAGTAGTTCCGCAAATTCAGAGCCATTTCCCCGATGCAAAAATCAAAGCCGGTAACTGGGAGTATGATTCGCTGGATGCCATTATCCGCGGCGAAGCCGATATCGGTTTTACCAGCAGAGAGAGCCATCCACGTTCAAAAGAGTCTATCGACTACCTGCCCTACTTTGTTGATTTTGAAGTGCTGTTTACCGATCAGCCGTTTGTCTTTTTGCATAAAGACCATCCGGCGCTGCAAAATGAGTGGGACTTAAACGCCTTTCTAAGTTATCCGCATATCAACCTTGTCTGGGAGAAAAGTGAAACATGGGCACTGGATGAAGTACTGGCCGAGATGGGAACCAAAAGAGAAGTGGCACTGAATTTATCCAGCTTTGAACAGTCACTGTATATGGCTGCGCAACCCGGCCACAACATGTTTGCCACCGCACCAAAATATTGCCAACAGTATGCTGCCAAGCTGCACCCGGATTTAGTTTGCCTGCCTATCCCGCTGGAAAAGCAATATATGGATAAACTCACCATTCCGTTCACCATGCTCTGGCATAAACGCAACAGCCATAACAGCAAAATACGCTGGCTAAAAGAGTCGATAAAGGCGCTGTATCCAGATCAGTAGCAGTCACTCACTCAACAGCCCACTCCAACGCCTCATTGCGATGCTTCGCGTCGCAATGAGTACATTAGGCGTCTGTCCTTGCTAACGAAGCTAGATTTAACTCTTACTCAATTCCGCAACCAGTACAGCTTTGCAGTGCGATTTCGTGCTCAAAGACAACAACATCTTTACCTTCAGTCAATAGCTCTGCGATTTCATCGGCGACTTCCTGCTCGTCTTCCGCTTCAATTTGATCCGCTTCTTCTACTGTGTAACCGTAGAAATTCAGCAATAAGTACTCACGCGCTTCTTCTTTTGTGCAAGTCACGTTCACCGAAAGATCCGGCTCAATGTTGCCTTGCTCGATAATCGCCGCCACTTGCGCCAAAACATTCTCTTTCATCGCAACCGTCAGCCAGCCAAGATCGGTGCTTACAGTGGTTTTTTTACAGTTAAAACAAGGGAGTTTATGGAAATAGTATTGAAAATTAATCATAGGAAACTTCTTCTTTGAGTATGGTTTGGCACGATTATGCACGTTTTACGGCAAAATACGATCGCTATAGGTGTTAAGGGCTAGATTATTGTAGATGAGGGAGGGTTACCTCAGATACTAGTCTGCAAGTCACTCCTGAACCATTTGTTATAACTCAGCTATGTGCGACAAGGTTTCCGGATGGCGTTGAACCAGTTTTAGAAGAGTTACTGCCTGCCCGTTTGGCATACTACGTCCCTGCTCCCAGTTTTCTAATGTGCGGGATGATGTATGCAACAAACGAGCAAACACGCCACGAGACATATTAAATTGCTTACGGATACTCACAATTTCATCAGGTGAGATATTTAACTCACTGATATTATTAACTTGATGAGTTTTAAGAGTTAGCTTGCCTTCTGAATGTTCTTTCGCCTCAACAAGAGCTGAACTTAACTCTGCAAATAGGTCACGATTGCTCATTACGCCACGCCTCCATAAAAGCTTTTAGTTGTTTTGAAAAATATACGTAATCAACGTATAGATGCAAAACTATAAGACCTATGAAAAGAGTAACGATTTGTAAATCTCTGTTAAATTGCAATTTATAAGAAAGGAACCCGCATAACTCCCTTAACTACCGTTACCGCCGAACCGATTAACTTGGTACGCCCATTAGATAACAATTCAGTAGCGACATACCCGCCGCGTTTGGATGCCTGATAACCTTGCAATTTAGACTTACCCAGCTTTTCTGACCAATAGACGGTTAAAGCGCAATGTGCCGAGCCGGTAACAGGGTCTTCATTTACACCTACCCAAGGGGCGAAATATCTGGAAACAAAATCTAACTCGCCACTAGCTGACTGTGTGGTAATCAGAACACCACGGCCTTTGGTCTGCTTCATGGCTTCAAAGTTTGGCTTAAGATCCAGTAGCGTATCTTCGCTATAAACTTCAATTAAAACCTTGCTATCAAAGCTGCCGTAGGAGACAACCTTGCTGACTTCGATACCTAGCTGAGCCAGTAGTTCAGGGGATTGAGGAAGAGCAAAATCGATAACTGGTGATGGGAAATCTAACTCGACTGTAGATTCGTTGATTAGCGCCGTTAAGGTTCCGGACAGAGTTTTAAATTTAACGCTATCGCCTGAACTTGCCAGCCCTTTTTCTTTGAGAACATGAGCGACAGCAAGTGTCCCGTGACCACACAGTTTCACCTCTGATTCAGGTGTAAACCACCTTAATGACATATCAGAAAGTGATAAAAATGCCGTTTCCGATACAGCCATCTCTTCAGCGATTGAGAGCATCAGGCTTTCACTTAAACCACTTTCCGTTATACAAACTCCGGCAGGGTTGCCTTTAAACGCTTCGGTTGTAAATGAGTCAATCTGATAGATTTCTAAGTCCATTTAGTGCTCCTGATTTCAAACACCTAACTTTTCAATGAGTTCTGCAAATGACGCTTCGATACTTTTACCTGACGTGTCAATTTTGATGACATCCGTTTTCCAGACTTCGTAGTGACGGTTCTGGACTTGTTTCCAGTCAGGTAACTTTAAGTTTGTTACTTCACTTTTACGGGTGATAACTCTTTGTTCATGTTCATAGGTATCCGAACAGCTAATCTCAATATTGATGGACTTGGCTCCAACACTTTCAGCCACTTCTTGCCATTCATGCCGCGTCAGGTCGATAGGATTACAAGAGTCGGAGATACAACTAATACCTAGCTCTAAGTTGTCTCTGATGATGCGGTAGCTTAACCGATAGCCTTCACCTTCAACTTTGAAATTACAAAGATCCTGAAGCCCTTGCTCTACCGTATCAATACGAACGTACGCTGCACCTACTTTTGCGGCTAACAGCTTGGCAAGAGTCGACTTCCCAGAAGCAGGAAGGCCAGAAAATATATATAAAACAGGATGATTCAAATGTTCTTCCTTACTTTGTGTTAAGCATTTTATTGTGCCTGTCCTTGTAAAATCCTACCATAGAGTGCTTCCAAGCTAACAAGTTTTGTCCTGTCTGAGTCTCTCGCCAGAAAGGCGAGTTACAAAACAGTGGTACGAAAGCCACAGTAACAGAGAAAACCACGGCTCTTTTGGTGACTTTTGCAGCTGTTGACAAAAGTTACTCGCCCGTCTTTTTGCAAAGAGATGGGCGAAACAAAAAAACAGGTCCAAATGACAGATTTAACCAACCTCCGACAGTACATTTAAACTCAGGTAGACACTCCCACGTAAAACATGGGAGCGAGCGCATAAATAATCAACTTTGATTATTTACAATCTGAGCACTTTGCTATAAATTGTCATTATTGATTATTTATAGTGTAAAACCACAATGCCACGTCCTAGCCTAAAAGCTGAAAGAACAGAAGCGATTCTGGATGCTGTCGAGAGAGTTGTTATCCGTGACGGTATCAGCGGAGTGACACTAGAAAAAATTGCCGAAGAAGCAGGAATGCGTCGTACCCTGCTGCGACACAACATAGGCAACAGAGAGCAATTGATCGAAGCCTTTCTGGATCGTTTCTTTGTGAAATCCGATCATCAAACACAGCAAATGCTGGATTATCTTCCAGAGGAAAACCGGGTAACCGTTCTTCTCGACCTCTTGTTTGATGCAGAGTATGCCAATAACCAGCTAACCTTAGTCGCCCTTGCGGTTACCTTCGCAGCAACAAGTGATACAAACATCCAGCACCGGATGCAACACTGGAATGCTAACTTCATCAAAACCATTTCCGGCCAGCTTCGCCTATCCTTTAAAGGTGCTTCTGAAAAAGCCTGTCATGAGGTAGCTACCGGGCTCACTGGTATCTACTGTAACTGTGAATCTCTGGCACCGCTTGGAGATATATCTGAAATTCGCACTGCATCAAAACGCGCCGCTAAGCGGTTAGTTTCCACTCTGGAGAAATGCGATGAACAGTAAGTACATTCCTAAACGCTGGAAGACCCTATTAGCCCTCATACTGGCTGCGTTTGCCTTCAAGTTTAACCTGATGTTTGTCTGGGGGATGTTTTGCTTGTTCTGGGGAGTGGAGAACATCCGTGCAAGAGAGGCTTACTTTGTTGAAAGGGTTACCAGAAGAGATGACCCTGTTTTGTACTGGATAATCATCGCAGTCTGGTTAGTGTTGGGAGCCTTTTACTTCTACATAGATGAAACCATTTTCAACCTGATAAACCGAGCATGACGGAGATAGCAACAATGAAAATCTACTTGATTAAAGCCTCATCCGGCAGTGATTACTCAAAATACAAAGCTGAAACAGGCGGGCCTCCTCAGAATATCTTTGCAGCAGCAGCGGCAACACCAAAGCACTATCAGTTAGAAATGACCGATGAAACCATTGGAATGAGCACCGATTTCGATTCCGATGCAGACTTGATCGTCATCTTTATGTCTACTCCTGATGCTTATCGCGCTTACGAGATATCAGACACCTTCTATCAGAAGGGAAAAACCGTCATTCTCGGAGCGCTTCACACTCAGTTCAACCAGGATGAAGCTCAAGAGTATGCCCACAGCCTGATCATTGGTGAGGTGGAAAATTACTGGCAACAGATGCTAACGGATTTTGAGCAAGGTCTTCTAAAAGAAAAATACCAGAGCACCGAGCCTGTGGATCTTAGTAAGTTAAATCCTTACCCGACCAACATCATCTCCCCTTCAGAGTATGGCTATACATGGTCAGTTGTCGTCACAAGAGGGTGTCCGTATAAGTGTAACTTCTGTCTGGTGCACAAGTTTTTCAATAAATTTCAGATGCGTCCTATCGAGAACATCGTTGCTGAACTTAAGCATTTAAAGCAGGAAGGCATTGATTGGGTTGAGCTTCACTCGGATAACCTGACTCATAACAGGGAGTATGCGCTACAGCTATTTGAGGCTATCGCCCCTTTAGATATGAAATTTTATGGTGAGACAACGGTACTTATCGCCAGAGACGAAGAACTGCTAAAGGCAGCAAAAAAAGCTGGTTTTCAGGCGGTATTGCTGGGGATAGAAACCCCCTCTGAAGAGGCGCTTAAATCCCAGAAAAAAGGGTTCGTAAAGCCAGCCAAGATGAAAGAGTATATAGCGAAAATCAGAAGCCATGGCATAGAAGTCTGGGGCGATTTCCTGTTTGGATTTGATGAGCATACACCAGAGATCTTTAAGCAGACTCAGAAGTTTATCGACGATATTAAGGTAGACAAAGTTATCCCTCACTACATGATCCCATTTCCGGGCTCTGAGGTGTTTACCAAACTGGATAACGATGGCCGGATCCTGACTAAAGACTGGTCAGAATATGATGGCAGCCATGCCGTCTATCAACCAAAAAATATGACAACGACTGAGCTGGAAGAGGGAATTTACTGGATCTGGAAAAAGAACACCGGCTTTATGAGCCAATTAAAGAGCTGGTTTGGGTAAATAGCTGACAGTAAATTTAAGCTCAGGTATAGCGACTAGCGGTGAAAAAATAAAGGGACAGTCATCCTTAATTCCCGACTTAATCAACGTCAAATAGTAAACCTAACGTCAGGTATGCATTGCAACGCACAGCATCGCAACGAATAGATGAAGGTTGCGAGCCCATGGCAGCGAGAAAAGCCAACATACTCAGGGTATTGAGATAAAAATAAAGGCGCTCAAGGCGCCTTTATCAGTTGAGTTTTTAAGTGGTTACACCTTAAAGAAGGAGACTTCCTGCTTAAGCTGTGAAGCCAGCTCGTTCAGGGTCTGTGTTGCCCCTTCGTTGCGCTGCATATGGCCGATGGACTGGTTAGACATTTCTGAAATCTGTCCCATCGCCTGTGAAATATCACCAACCACAACAACCTGATCAGAAGCAGCAGTTGCTACCTCTTTCACGTTCTGTAGCGAGTCATTTGCCTGCTGTTCGATGTTTTGCAGCAGTTCAGAAGCGCGTTCAGTCTGAGCTTTACCATTTTCAACCTGTGGCTGAGTGGTGTTCATCGCTTCTACCGATGCAGCGGTTTCGTTCTGAACTTCACTGATCATGGTGTCGATCTGTGCAGTGGCATCACCGGTACGCTGTGCAAGGCTTCGTACTTCGTCAGCTACCACAGCAAAACCTCTGCCTGATTCACCGGCACGGGCGGCTTCGATGGCTGCGTTTAGTGCCAGCAGGTTGGTTTGCTCAGAGATCTCGCTGATTACATTGGCAATACCACCAATCTGCTTGGTGCGCTCTTCCAGTCGCTTGATCTGCTCAACGGTGGTGTTAACGGTTGTGGAGATTTTTTCCATCTCCTGAGCCGCCTCGTTAACCACTTCACGTCCCTGACGGGCATATTCTGCTGTTTTGCCGGAGTTCTCTTCCGTCTGATTGGCGATATCCGCTACCTGATCAAGTCTGTTACGCATATCATCCAGTTTAAACGCTGTCTCTTCAGTTAGCACAGCCTGCTGCTGTGCCGACTCAAGTACCTGAGAAGATCCCTTAGACACCTCTTCCACCTGAACACCTAAGCTGTTAGAAGCACCAATAATGTTACCGACAATGCTGGTGATTCTCTCGCCCATTCCGGAAAGGGAGTCCAGAATACTGCCTTTGTAGCTATTGCTATCGTGCTGGGTAAGGTCACCCTGCGCCATCTTGCTGATTCGTGACTGTGCCTCGAAAGGTTCACCACCCAGAGAGTTTCTGAAGCTTCTTTCGATCACAAGGCCAATTAAGATAGAAACAGCCAAAGCAATACCACTCAGGATCATCATCAGCTCCTGAAAACCACCGGCAACCATTCTGGCTTCAGGCGTTAAGGCCTGATTTTGCTGTTCCTGATAATCAATAAACTCATTAATGGTATCCAGCCATGCGATAAAGGCCGGACGGGCATCATCCAGAATAGTGTCTGTCAGCTCCATCATGCTTTTCTTATCGGCAAGGATCTGATTAATCAGTGGCAGGGTATCACTCTGAATCTGTTCTATACGGCTCAGTATATCGCGCTCCTGATTAGAGAAAGGCGTACCGCTGCGAAGCATTTCATTCATCTTCTGTTCGGAGATGCTGTAGAACTCTTCAAGCTCACGAATAGTTCGCTCAAAAGAGGCAAGCTCCTGAGGTGTTCTGGCCATAGCGGCATCACGCACGGCAATTGCCCTGTCGTGAACACTGCCACGGAAGTTAATGGCATAACGCTGTTTTACTGAGTTGACATCGGTAATTTCAGACAGGGAGCGGTCGATAAAGTTAACTTTCTGAATGCCGAGCACCGTCAGCAATACCATAAAGGCGAGAATGACGCCAAAGCCTATAACCAAGCGGCTACGCACCGTTAGTGTAGATAAGTAATTCACAGTCACCTCTTATAAATCTGCAAAATCTTTTATCCGATAGCTCTGCGCAACTTATCTCAAAGAAAGGTTCCTAAAAAGATTTAAGAAAAATTCCAAAGAGAAAGTTTCAAAAGAAAGTGTTGAAAAGTACTGTTGCAACAGAGATCGATACCTAGCTTGAGATGTTATCATCAAGTTAACTCTGATAATACAATGTTATTTATACCTAAAACACATATAAGATAACTATGAATTGAAATGTGTGATCAAACGTTCAAAAATCAATTGCAACGGAGTTGAAGAGAAGCGGGAGCAAGCACAAGAAGAAGTTGTACGTTAGAAAGTTAAACGTCAGCCTGTTATTGACTGACGTATAAGCGAGTACTTACTAATTAAATTTTTCTATTACCGCACACATCTTTAGTATGCGTGTTTTTTAAGCATATTAGCGACGGAAGCTTTGGGCGTTTTAGCAATTTTGCTCATTAAGGCAAAGTCCGGCTCAGCAATACCGTACTCGTTTCTAAGCATCTCCAGTTGCAGTAGCCAGAGAGAGGCTGTTACTTCGGCATCGGCTAACGCCCGGTGAAATACGCCATCGTTGTCAATCTGGTGATAAGCCACAAGATCAGCCAGTTTGTGTGAAGAAGCTTGTTGGGAAAGACGACGTGAAACCAGCAGAGAACAACCAAACTCACCACTGTAGTTACGCTGAATCAGTTCCAGCTCAGCATCAAGAAATCGTTTATCGAAAGAGGCGTTATGCGCCACCAGATTAGCGTCGCCAATAAAGTCGGCAAAAGCATCCATTACCGAAGCGCAGTCATCAGCATCGGCCAGCATGGTGTTAGTGATCCCGGTATAGCCTTCAATAAAACGACTGACACGAAACCCCGGATTCATTAGTTGCTGAAAACGATCGGTAATCTGGCCGTTTTCTAGTTTTACGGCACCTATTTCTATCGCTCTGTCGCCCTGAACAGGTGACAAGCCGGTGGTTTCAAAGTCGAGAACAACAACAGTGTTGGCGGGTGAACTTGCTTTCACGCGGGTGATTTCCAGATAAGTAAAAAGACGCGCCATTTTACCCTAATGCCAGTCAGTTAAGCTGACTGGCATTTTTTGTAAGGGTACTTTTTAGGTTTTTTCCTCATCACTCGAGGATACTTTCTATCTGGTACCTTGTCTGGCAATTCAAACATTCTTAACGTTTCCAGAAGCGTAGCATAGTGCTTCGGAAGGTTACCCGGACTACTGATCGGTATAGTAGTTAGATAAACCATTACATGTCTCGCGCAGTGAGAGAAACTTAACCTATTTGGATTAACATCATCCATGCCTGAAGCAGCTTCGATCATCGCTATACGAACCAAATTGTAGGCAACAAGTACTCCCCATAGCTCTTGCCGAACCATGTCTGGCTTTCGACTTCTTAGTGTGTGGGCAGACAATAAAAGGGTTTGTTTTATTTCTCGATAGCCAAGCTCAATTTCCCAACGCTGTTGGTAAAGCTCTACCAGCTCGTTATATTGATATTTCAGCGGATCTGTCAGCGAGCTTAAAACACGATACTCCTGACCATCAATGGTATAACTTGTTAATCTTACGATTAATTCTTCATTTAAGTCAGAGAACTTTTTTCGTGCCTGAGGAGATGTTTTGATTGATACCAGCCTGTCTCTTTTTCCGAGTTTATGCACTTCAGTGTAAACAAGGTCCTTTTTAGCCGGTATCATCCAGTGCCTTTCTGTTCCCGCCTGAGACCAGCTATTTAACAGGCCAAGTGAATAGTAACCTCTGTCAAATAGGGTTAGTGAGTAATCAGGTGCGTGTTCAATCAGCCTTTCGGCAAGAGTCATTTCGCCAATCTTTCTGGCATCGAAGGCACTGTCCAAAAGCAGATGACTTGATAGCTCCATCAAGCAGCACATGCGCACCTGAGGGTAACTGTTTTCCCCTTGTTTATTGCTATCGGAGCCGAAGAAGTCCCGGTTTTCGGCATTGTCATGGGTACGAAAAACGACACCGTCCACTGCAAGCAGGTTAAGTCCACGCCACACTTCAAACTTTTGCTTATTAAAGTGATGAGCAGCCAGAGCCTGAAATGTTTCCTGCATGGCTTCCACACCTAGCCTCTGCCGGGCTTGAACTAATGCGCTTGGTGCAACTAAATGACGTTTTCCAGGCAAAGATACATCAAGTTTACTGGCTATATCCCAGACGGATTCTTGTCGGAATAAACCCATTCCTACAACTGACCAAACCACAGCCTCCAATGGCAAGCGACGTTTGCGTACAGTTGCAACCCCCGCTTTTTCAAATGCTTGTGCAAGCAACTCAGGAGAGAGTAGTGAGTTCAACTTGTCTAATGAAGTGAGCTCTTTTACAGAGGAAATAGTTGTATCAAGGAGGGACTGAATAGACATAAAAAATCCGGCATCAATTACTTGATACCGGATTTTGAAGCCTTTTAAGGATCGTTCAACTGATCTATTAAATTTCTTAACTGATCAGCATTACGCCATTTTACCCTGTGAAAAGCATAAAACGAAGCCGCAGCGTTATAAACACCGCGGCTTGGTTCAGTTTTCAACCGATTAAGGAAACTTAGCTGATAAAATCCGCTAATGCCTGCTGTGTCGGCAGAGCCGTCATGGCACCTTTTTGTGTGGTTGCCAGTGCACCGCAGCCATTTGCCCAGTGAACTGCTGATTCAATAACATCCGCCTCAGGCCAGTTATCACTCTGTGTCAGACGTGCCAGCAAACCGCCAACAAAAGCATCGCCTGCTCCGGTCGTATCCACCGGTTTCACCGCCTTACCAGTGATTCTCTGTTGCTCACCACGGAAAATAACAATCGCACCTTTAACACCCTGAGTAATCAGAATCAGCGGAATATTAAGTTGTTTCAGGGCATCAATACCTTGCTCAAGAGACTCTGTCTGAGTCAGAAACAGCAACTCATCATCGGAGAACTTAACCACATCGGCCTTAGCAACTGCCTGCATTACTACAGGAATGATCTCTGACGGATTGCCCCACACCTCTTCTCTCAGGTTAGGGTCAAAACTGGTGTAACCGCCAGCGGCCTTAATTTCATCCATCGCCTTCAGGCTGGCACTTCGGCTTGGCTGATTAGCAAGGGCAATAGAGCAGAGATGCAACCACTGGTTTTGTGCGAACTGAGGAATATCTCCGCTCTCCATAAACTGGTCGGCACTCGGTTTAACCATAAAGGTAAAGCTGCGCTCGCCACTGTCATCCAGATCAACAATTACTGTTGAGGTTCGCTGCTCATCATCCAGCTTCAAAAAGTCAGTATCTACCTGCTCTCTGTTCAGGGTCTGCTGCATAAAGCGACCTAAAGGGTCATTTCCGACACGACCAAAAAAGGCGCAATCAGAGCCAAGACGCGCTGCGGCTACGGCAACATTGGCCGGCGCTCCGCCGGGACATTTTAGGTAACGCTCATCTCCATCAGGAATAAGATCGACAACCGCATCACCGGAAACCCAAACTCTATTCATTTTATAAGCCCTCTTTAATTAGTTCGATACTGTTCTGTGCAGATGTAATGGATGCCGGGTTTAGCGGCCACAAGGTAAAGTCGGCCTTGCCGTCCAGCGATATCGCACATGCATCCGGGTCAACAAACACCCGGCTACTCATCACGTACTCGCCGCCATTTATAAAAATCTCAAGGGAAGAGGTGTCCGCCAGAATACGCAGTTTTACTTTGTCAGACTGCAGAGCCAGCTCTCTTACTCTGTCGCCTTCCCGTGTCAGGGTGCGGCTGCGGTTTAGTTTCAGCAGGCCGGAATCGAAAGAAATAATCACTTCCTGATCGCTGCCTTTAAACAGCTTAAGGGTAGTCCCCCACTCCAACTCCAGCTCCGTCTCAAGCTCATAGCTATTGTTCTCAGGTAAGTAGCTGCCGTTATTCAGGTTAAAAGAAACCGCGTCGCCCCTTAGTGATTGCAGTTCCCTGACCGGCTGCTGAATGATTTTACCGTCACGCTGGCAAAGTTCTCTCAGGCAGGTAATCTGATGAATCCAGCCATTATCGACTGAAGGATGATTAACTTCATCAGGCAGGCCCATCCAGGCAGAAAGCACCCGTCGGCCATCTGCTGTTTCAAGTGTCTGGGGAGCGTAAAAATCAAAGCCGTGATCAAGAATCTGAAAATCAGACAGTTGTAGTTCTCCCTCAGGCGAAAGCTCAGCTTTCAAATAGCCATTACTGTGCTCAACGGTGTGATAGGTACTGTCTGGTTTTACCCCTTGCGGGCAGATCACCACAAACTTCTGACCATCAAGTTCAAATAGGTCAGGGCACTCCCACATATAACCGAAGTCACCCAGCTCTTCACCATACAGTTTGTCGAACTGCCAGTTTCTCAGATCATCGGACTGATATGCCGCCAGCCGGCCTTGTAGCTCTTCAGTCTGAACACCCAGTAACATCAACCACTTTGCACCCAGCTTTATAATTTTAGGGTCACGGCAGTGAGGTGTTACCCCTTCAGGCAAACAAGGAATCACAGGCCCCTGCTTTTCAAAACGGATACCGTCGTGTGAAACCGCCATACATTGACTAGTCAGCCTGTCCCGCTGTTCACCTACCCGAACATTGCCGGTGTAAAAAGCGATCAACTGATCGTTATGGCTGATGGCATGACCAGAAAAAACACCATGGCTGTCAAACCAGTCAGATGGAGTCAGCGCCACTGGTTGAAAATCCCAGTCAACCAGATTTTTACTGGTCATATGCGCCCAATACTTGTCTTTATGCTCGCAGGCAAACGGGTTCCACTGATAAAACAGGTGATAGTGGTCATCATGATGGATAAAGCCGTTGGGATCATTTAGCAGACCTGACGGCGGAGCGATATGCCAATTAGGGCGGAAAGTATCACCATTTTTGACCTCGATATTTGCCAGAGCCTTAAGCTGCTCTTGCTTAATCACTACCCCAAGAGCCGCCAATTGCGCATCGGCCACAGATTTATCGCGTTCTACCCTTATCTGCGACAAGGCTGAGTTAAACTGGTGTTTTCGCAGATAGTCAGCAATCAAATCTGCTGATTTTACCTCAAAGATTAGCTGGTCTTGATAAACCAGAACTCGGGTTATATTGGAAATACCACCACAGTTTTCGATGCAGGCTTGTAACATGGCTTAAGGGCCTCAATTTTTTCGGGAACGTTTGCAATACTAATTAAAATTATCAGGAAACTCAACAAATCTCGCCTTACCGGGTCAGAATAACCCCATATAACTCAGCTCAGATGACCGAGTTATATGGTTAAAACAGGGAACAATTCAAGGTAGGTAATTAGCAGGACTGGCGTTCGACCGTCTGGAAACCTAACACCAACTTACTCATAAGTTGCTGTTTACCTTCAATTAAATCAAGCACAACAGAAGCTGCTGTTTCGCCGGCCTCTTCAAAGGCGTAGTGGAAGGTTGAAAGGGAAGGGGTAGAAATCACACCCAGCTCATCGTTACCGACACCAAGTACGCGGATATCACTACCGACATTTCTGCCACTCTCTTCAATAGCCTTGATAGCACCGATAGCAATCCGGTCCGTGGCACAGAACACACCATCAACATCACTCTGACCGGCGAGTATAGATTTCATCTGTTCATAGCCTGACTCAATAGAGAAATCACCGCGGCTATGGAACATAGGCTCCCCCATGCCGGCCATAGTAAGCTGTTGGCTCAACCCCTGATAACGCATGGTATCAACGGCAATATCTTCACTGCCGACACCTATAAAACCTATCTTTTTGCATCCGGCTTTCAGTAGCCTCTGACCGGCAGAAAAACCTACTTTAATATCGTCGTGTATTACGCTGGGAATATCAAAGATGGAGCCATCCTGACCGACAAGAACCACAGGTGCTGAAGACTGATTGATCACGCTGACCAGCTCATTGTCCAGATGGGTCGCATAGAGAATAATCCCTTCAACCCGCTTCTGATTAAACAGGCGGATATACTCCACCTCTTTCTCGTGTTTATGCTGGCTATTGGCAAGAAGGACATTTTTTCCTTTTTGATCAAAGATATGACTAAGGCCATCCACCCCTTTTGCCGTCGCATTTGACGACAGAGTAGGCACAATCACCCCGATCAGATTGGTCTTTTGAGATTTAAGATCTTTCGCCACCTGATTGACCACATAGCCACACTCTTCAATGGCTTTTTGTACTAACTCTTTGGTGCTTTGCTTTACGCCATATTCATTGTTTATCACCCGTGACACGGTGGATTTTGATACGCCGGCCAGTTTCGCGACGTCGTGTAAGCCTGCCATAGCTAACCTGATTTGTTGTTATTGCAATTGTTACCAATTTTCTCAGGAAAACAGGCAGAATGACAGCACCTGAATTAGAAAAACCAACATAAAACTCAGCACAAAACCAGATCAATATCACGATTATTGGCTATTTCTTTTGACCTTACTAAATAATTTATCAAGAATCCGCTTTGCAAACGTTCCCGAAAACAAATTTAGAATTGCGAATCATACCCGGAGTAAACTATGAATTACCCAAACATTGCCAAAGAGCTGCTAGAGCTACTTGGCGGGAAAGAGAACATTCAGGCATTAGCACACTGTGCGACACGTCTACGTCTGTCTGTCGCTGATGAATCTCTGATTCAGGAAGATAAGATTGATAACCTTGAAGGCGTGAAAGGCCAGTTCAAAGTGGCCGGCCAGTACCAAATTATCTTCGGTTCAGGCATCGTAAACCAGGTTCATGCTGAAATGGCTAAACTGACCGGTATGGCCGATATGTCTACCCGTGACGTAGCGGCTGCAGGTGCAGAAAAACAAAACCTGTTGCAACGTGCCATTAAGGGTCTGTCTGATATCTTCGTTCCGATCATTCCTGCTATCGTAGCGGGTGGTCTGTTAATGGGTATTTTCAACCTGCTGACAGCAACTGGTCTGTTTATTGAAGGCCAATCACTAATCGAAGCGTATCCGGGCATGGCTGATCTGGCCAGCATGATCAATACATTTGCTAACGCACCGTTTGTTTACCTCCCTGTTCTGTTAGCTTTCTCCGCTTCGAAAAAATTCGGTGGTAACCCATTCCTAGGTGCTGCTCTGGGTATGCTTATGGTTCACCCTGACCTGCTTAACGGCTGGGGCTTCGGTGGCGCAAGCGTAGCGGGAACTATCCCTACATGGAACATCTTCGGTTTTGAGATCCAGAAAGTGGGTTATCAGGGCTCTGTTCTGCCGGTACTGGTATCTGCCTTTATTCTTGCTCAGGTAGAAAACGGCCTGCGTAAGTTTATCCCTTCTGTTCTTGATAACCTGCTGACACCAATGCTGGCTATCTTTATCACCGGCTTCCTGACGTTCACCATCGTTGGTCCTGCTACCCGTGATATCGGCTTCCTGCTTGGTGACGGCCTGAACTGGCTATATGACTCTGCCGGCTTTGTTGGTGGTGCTCTGTTCGGTCTTATCTACGCACCGTTCGTAATTACTGGTATGCACCACAGCTTTATCGCTATCGAGACACAGCTTCTTGCTGATATCGCAGTGACTGGCGGTACTTTCATCTTCCCTATTGCTGCTATGTCTAACATTGCGCAGGGTGGTGCTGCACTGGCTGTCGGTTTCACAACAAAAGACATTAAGACCAAAGGTGTTGCAATGCCTTCAGGTGTGACTGCACTCCTGGGTATTACTGAGCCGGCAATGTTCGGTGTTAACCTGAAACTACGCTATCCGTTTATCGCAGCAGTAATTGCAGCGGCTATCTCTAGTGCTTTCCTGACTATGTTCAACGTAAAAGCACAAGCACTGGGTGCAGCAGGTTTGCCGGGTATTATCTCTATCCGTCCTGACAGCATCACTGTGTATGTGATTGGTATGGCTATCTCATTTGCTCTGTCGTTCGCCCTGACTGTTGTACTGGGTTCACGTCAGAAAAAAAAGCAGGCTAACGCACAAGTTGCTACCGCTTAATAGCAAAAATAACCCCCTATAGAAATGGCTGACGGAGCAATCCGCCAGCCATTTTTATTTTAGCGGCATTAGGAGACGATAAGGTATACATCACCAGTTATGTTAGTTGGTATACTATAATGCTATGAATTAGCTAAATTTTTACCCTTAGGATATCTGTTTATGGCAAATCACATCGTCCGGCTGGAAAAGATAAACAAAGAATTTGACGATGGGGATCTGCGCCATAAAGTGCTGCAACAGCTAGATCTTACTCTCTCTCAGGGTGACACCATTGCCCTTACCGGAGCCAGTGGCTGCGGCAAAAGTACCCTGCTAAATATCATCGCCGGATTTGAACCCGCCAGTTCAGGCTCACTCTCTTTACTGGGAGAACAAACAAAATATTGGCAGGACACACACTGGAGCCGCTTTCGTCACCGGCATCTCGGGGTGATTTTCCAGCAATTTAACCTGCTGACTCCCCTGAACGTAAAAGACAATATCGCCTTCCCGTTGCAATTGAATCAAAACGGCTGGAATGACTGGTGTGATTATCTGGTGGAGAAAATGGGGCTAAGCAATTTGCTTAACCGACATGTGGAACACCTTTCTGGTGGCCAGCAACAGAGAGTCGCCATTGCGCGGGCATTGGCTCATAAACCTGATCTATTACTGGCTGACGAACCCACAGGAAATTTAGATGAGCAAACCAGCCTTGAGGTGATGCCATTGCTGTGTGAGTTAGCGGCTGAAAACCAGACCAGTATTC
Source organism: Vibrio sp. SCSIO 43137 (assembly GCF_028201475.1). Classification (NCBI taxonomy): domain Bacteria; kingdom Pseudomonadati; phylum Pseudomonadota; class Gammaproteobacteria; order Vibrionales; family Vibrionaceae; genus Vibrio; species Vibrio sp. SCSIO 43137. The sequence goes on from NZ_CP116384.1 coordinate 1,338,208, forward strand.
TGCTGGTTACCCATAGCCAGAGCTGTGCCGGTTTTATGAACCGCCGCTGGCATCTGGAACAGGGTAAGATTCATGAGTAATTCCCTTCCTGCACACCTGTTTCTTTGCCTGCGGGTCTTTGCAGCTCACTATCGGCAGGCACCTCTTCAGGCTGGCGCTATTCTGCTGGGTATTGTACTGGCAGTGACCCTTCTCACGGGTGTCAGGGCCGTGAACGAAAACGCCAAAAATAGTTACAATGTCACCTCGGAACAATTTAATCAGTTAGCCTTATGGCAGATAGTGCCCAAAACCGGAACCAAATATCTGCCGGAGCAGATCTATTTTCAGGTCAGAAAACTGGGGCATAACCGCAGCCTGGCGGTGCTGGAAGGAAGAGTGTTATCAGAATCCGGTCAGCGTTGGTCATTACAAGGCAGTGATTTAACCGCAGGGTTGACTGCTATTAATACCAGTCAGAATAGCGAACAAGATAGCTCTCTGTTTAGCCAGCCCCTGCCGCTAGCAGAAATGTTGGCAGGTGAACCTTATGTTCTTATGGCAGAGAGTCAGAGCGACCGACTTGCAACAAACGGCAGCCTGACCATTTCAAACCAAAGGTTAAATGTTGTTAGCCTGAATGACGACTTCCCCCTTGGCAGCCGTTTGCTGACGGATATCTCCCTCGCCCAGAAGCTGCTGTCGGCAGAAGGTAAAATCAGCTATGTGGCGCTATTTGATGAGCTTACTCCGGCTCAAATTGAACAACTTAAACAGCTTTCTCCCGATATACGTCTGGTACAGAGTGACAAGGGAGAAAATCTGAGTGACCTGACGGACAGCTTTCACCTTAACCTGACGGCAATGAGTCTGCTGGCCTTTATTGTCGGGCTGTTTATCTCTTATAACGGTGTGCGCTACAGCCTGCTGAAAAGGCAACGTTTGTTTACCCAGTTACGCCAGATTGGCATGTTAAAACTGCCTCTGCTTCTGGCTCTCTGCATCGAGCTCTCAGTATTGGTAGCAGCCGGTTCCGTGGCGGGTTTTACCTTTGGCTTGCAGCTTAGCCACTGGCTGCACCCTATGGTCTCCACCACGCTTGAGCAGTTGTATGATGCCAATATTCTCGCAACAGGCTGGCGCTGGAGTTGGCTGTTGCAGTCTATCGCTCTCACCCTAGCGGCTTCAATTCTGGCCTGTAGCTCTCTGTTTTATCAGCTTTTACGTCAGCCATTGGCACGTAGCCTCGGCCAGTTTCAGATACAACAAAATGCCGCTGCTGTGCACAAGGTTCAATTTGTTACGGCGCTGGTTCTGTTGCTGGTTGCAGGCGTTCTGTTCCCTCTCACCCACAACTATAAAGTGACCATGGTATTGCTGGGTTTGGTGGTGATTGCTATTCCCCTCTTCCTGCCGGTAGCGTTGAGCTTTTTAGTGTGCCAGTTACAAAAGCTGCCTTTCGGTGGTCTTCGTGGTTATCTGATTGCAGAAACCAGAGAGCTGCTGCCGCCACTTTCGGCCATGATGGCCATACTGTTGGCGGTCACCGCCAATGTCTCCATGAATACTTTAGTCAGCAGTTTTGAAATCACATTAAAGCAATGGCTGGATGCCCGTCTGCATGCGGATCTCTATATCCGCCCGGCTCAGTCTGAGATGGTTCAGGTCGAGCAGTTTTTACATCAACAACCGGAGATTACCTCCGTTTATAAGCAGTATTTTGTAAAAAAGTACGCAACAGAACCTGCCTATTTATCTGGTAACAAAAGACAATAAGACACTGGAAGAAACCACTCTTTTCAGAGCCTCTTCCGACAACGTCTGGCAAGATTTTTATCGTGAAAAAGCGCTGATCATCAGCGAACCTATGGCTATCCGACTCAATCTTTCTGTCGGAGACAGTTTAGGACTGGAAGCGATCAACGATCGTCAATTCACCATAGGCGGAATTTTTTACGACTACGGCAATCCATACGGTGAGGTATTGCTGCCTCTTAAGCTCTGGCAGCAGTACGGATTTACCGATACCCCATCCAGCCTTGGTGTCAGCACTGACAGCACACCGGATCAGCTACGTGAAAAGCTAAACCAGACCCTGAAACTGCCGGATAACCTTATGTACGATCAGGCGGAGATAAAGCAGCGGGCTATCTCTATCTTTAGCAAGACTTTCGCCATCACCACAGTGCTTAACAGCCTGACTCTGTTGGTTGCCGCCGTCGGTCTGTTTAGTGCCTGCTTTATGCTGACTCAGGCACGTGCTGCTCCTATTGCCCGACTTTACAGCTTAGGAGTCAGCCGCAAGCAACTTACCATTATGGTGATAACCCAGATGCTTGGTATCGTATTGCTTACCTGCTTAGTGGCGCTACCGTTTGGTGCCATTCTCGGCTACCTGCTTATTAATCATGTCACCTTACAGGCGTTTGGCTGGACTATTGCCATGCAGTGGAACTGGCTCAATTATGTTGAGGTCATTGCTACCGCACTGGTTGCCAGTTTTCTCGCTGTCGGCATTCCGCTCTACCGCCAGACACGCCGCCCAATTATGTCCAGCCTGCAGAGTGAACTATGATAAAACAACTAACAATAAACTCGGCTTCTCTGCTAACGGCTATAGTTCTGCTAGCCGGTTGCTCTGACGCTGAAAAACCCGAATCTATGAGCAGCCTGATGGGGCAAACCACCAGCGGCTATGCCGAAGTGATAAAAGGAGAAGAGATCCAATTTCCACAAGATCACCAGCCTCACCCAGACTTCAGACAGGAGTGGTGGTATCTCACTGCCAACCTGACTACAGATCAAGATCAGCCATTGGGACTACAGTGGACTCAGTTTCGCATAGCCGTCTCACCGGAAAAGTCACAGCAGGACGGCTGGGCCACCAATCAAATCTACTTTGCTCATACTGCCATCACCACCAGAGAACAACATCTGGCTGAAGAGAAATGGTCACGTCAGCATCCGCAACTGGCCGGCGTGACAAAAATCCCATTCTCAGTGAAGCTGGATAACTGGCAGTGGCAGTCGGAAGGAACAAACCTATTTCCCGCCAGCCTGACTGCTGCCAGTGACGAGTTTAGTTACCAGCTAAAACTCACCAGCAATAAACCCTTTCAGCGTCAGGGTGAGCAAGGCTACAGCCAGAAAAACGCCAAAGGTGATATGGCTTCTTACTACTACAGCCAACCTTTTATTGAGATTGCCGGCAACGTCACCATCAACGGCAAAGAACAACAGGTCACAGGCAAAGGCTGGCTGGACAGGGAGTGGAGCTCGCAGTTTCTTAGTAAAAGCCAGCAAGGCTGGGACTGGTTTGCCCTGCGTCTGAATGACGGCTCGGCATTAATGTTGTTCCAGTTACGAAACAGCGATGATAAAGAGAACAGCTTTTACAGCGGCAGAAGAATGTATCCGGACGGCATCGGCCGCAATATCGCCAGTCAGCAAATCACACTAACAGCAATCCGGCAGCATAAAATAGAAGAGCACAACTACCCGGTAGGCTGGCGGATTCAGATCCCGTCAGAGCAGATAGATGTTGAAATATTCCCCCTTAATGACAACGCAAAAATGCCTTTAAGTGTCGCTTACTGGGAAGGGCCTGTGACTTTCTCAGGCAGTCATTCTGGTGAAGGATATATGGAGTTGACAGGGTACTAGATCAAAAAAGCAGGCTACCGAAGCCTGCTTTCATTTAGTCACTATAATGGTAAGTGAAGGGGAATTATTTCTCGCTGGCAACCAGAGTAGACTTGATAGCCCAGCCTGATGCGCCTTTTTCCAATGCGTTCAGAGTAACGTAGTTCTTACCCGCCGCGCTGATCTTAGTGATTAGCAGGCCGGTATTCTGGTTTTCGATTGCCACAAGGTTATCCAGTTCAACACCTTTGTCACTTAAGTTCAGCTTAGCCGCCGCAGAATCGATGTTGGTTCGTTTTGCCTGCTTAAGGGACTTAATCGCATCATTAAAGGCGCTGTTGTCTTTCTCAAGATCCTGAGCGGTAAAACCGAACGCGGATTTCAGACCACCAGCACCAACATCGATCTGGCGAATCCATTTGCCCTGCTTCTGTTTCATTACTTCAAGCGCAAGGCCACTAAAGCCACCTTTATCAAACTTAATATCCCACGATTTTAGCAATAAACCGATATCTTGGTTTTCATCCAGTGCGATGGTTTTTACTTCTACATTTAGGTCGTTCAGGTTAAACGGACCGTTAGTAAACATGCCTGTAATTGAGTCCAGACCAACCAGATTTTTGTCACTACTGTACGGAAACTGAGCCACTACTGAACCTTCATCGTAATACGAAGAAAGGGCACCAGCATCTTTATTGTTCATTACGTTCTGCCAGTTATCGACAGATTTAACCAGTGTTGAGTCTGCTGCAACTGCGATATTGGAGACGGCAAGTAACAGAGCCGCTAACTTTAGTTTCATATTATTTTCCTTTTTATTATAGAGCGCCATGCATGCTACACGAATTTAAAATTGATTAAAACAGAAGCGAATGAAAATCATTCTTGGATGTAAGGTATTGAAACTACTTGAGTTGGTTTACAGATGTCTCAGCAGGCTATTCAAAACAGCGTTTAAAACTGAGTTTTCTATCGGGGACACACACCTGAAATTGAATGAAAGAGTTATATGTCGAAAAGTAGAAGCGAAAAGATGCGAGCTATCTATATAGCCCGCCACTAGGAAATCAGAGATAAAAAAGCGCTACTGAAGCAACCATTCCCGCCGCCGCAATCAATTTTTTATACCAGATGGATACCGGTTGATTTACCTGATGTCGGAAGAACAGAAAAGCGATCATCACACCGATCACTCCGCGCAGAGACTGCACTACATTCCCCGACACAACCCCGGATATATTAAATCCGATAATAAGGAAAATAACCGCAACAAACCATGCCAGCCCTACCCACTTCGCCTGATAAGTCATTCTAAAACTAACTTTCATCGGCTTCATAAACAGAATAGAAAAGAGACCGCAAACTGTGTAGTTAAGGCAGATGGTGACAAAAGATTGCTCTATTGGTGATGCTTGTATCAGGTTATGTGACAGTTCGGTAATCGCCATATCTGACAAGCTATAGAAGAGGCTGGCACTGAGAATCAATAACAAAGGTGTCAGGTTGATTTTTCCTGACATGGCTGAGAAGTACCAACCTAGAGCCAGAATTAAACCAATAGATATCCCCTGCATTGCGGTGAACTCTGCGTCGAAGAACAGAATAGAAATTGCAGCAAGAACAGGAATTTTAAGAGCCAACAGAGGTGAAGCGATGGAGGCATCACTCAGGCGTATTGCATTAATCAGCAGATACTGCCCTAGCAGATACGGCGCATTGATCTTAAAAAAGTCCCACGCCAGATCTAACTCAAAAAGCTGCCAGTACCCAAACAGCACTGTAGGAACCAGTGCCAAAAAGCCCATACAGACATGCACGGCCACCAATAGCTTAACGCCGTCAATACTGTATTTTTGCTGGCAGCTTTGCGTAAGCGCATAGTTCAGCGCCTGAAAAGTAGCCCCCAGAAAACTGGCGAGAACTCCGATTAACACGTTAAACAACTCTCAGCATTGTAATCATCACGCATAGCAAAAACCTTAATACTATATACGCTCTCATCTCTCTACTTTTCGACAAATATGATGTGAACTAATATGCGAGGTAAGGATATGTTTTCATATGGTTAGCTGTCAATCACACTTGATTTGTCTGATAAATTAATTTTCCCAAAGCGCAGTTTCGTAAACCAAGATTGATTCAAACTGTTCTTTACATTAGTTTTATAACCATTGGCAATAAAGGCACGCAGTTTCAGGCATATTAAGCGGACGTTTAATCTGAAAGCAACTGGTTCATAATCTACAGGGAGGCCTAGATGGCATGGCACCGACACTTGATACACCTAATGCTAGGTCTGAGCCTGCTGTTCACTTTTGCTGCCCGCAGCGCTGATACCATTTTAATTGTCGGTGATTCTCAGCATCCTCCATTCTCCTACCTTGATAACGGTGAGCCCAAAGGCATCTACACCGATATTGTGCGTATGGCGTTAGAAAAAATGCAGCCGCAGGACAAGGTTATTATCGAACTCTATCCATGGAAGCGGTCTATTGAAATGGTTCGTAGCGGCCGGGCAAACGCGATATTTCCTCCTCACTACTTTCCGTTAAAACGTCCCTATCTGTCCCTTTACTCACAACCATTAATGGTTGAGTATACCTCGGTATTTTGTAACCGTAAGGCACTAGAGAATAAAGGCATAGAACTGAGCGACTCCCTGCAATGGCCGGATGATCTTATGCCGGCCAAGTTTGTATTAAGCCGCGGAGTTAAAATGGGTGGCGATCAGTTCTGGCACGCCGTGGAACAGAGGCAAGTGGATGTCACTGAAGTTAACGGCCCGAGAAATGCAATCAAGATGATCGTTAACGGCAGAAGGGACTGCCATATTAACGACCGGGTAACCGTAGAGTGGTATCTGAAGGAGCGACACCACAACGATAAAGATAACGTTGTATTAGCAAAAATTATCGCTGAAGAAGCCGGCTATCTGGCAACTTCTGCCCTCTGGAATGACGTACAGAGCCAGCCATTCATAGAACGCTTTAACGAACAGATCTCCCAGATGATCAATAACGGCTCTGTTCAGGCGATTATTGATGAGTATGTACACTAATAGTCCATAAACTTTATCTCCAGCAATTACTCTTTTAGAGACAGGTCTATGCATCTTCTACCGGAAAAGTTTGAAACAGGTTCAGCGGTCGCAGCCATTATTATGGCGATGATTTCCGTTACTGCGGGTGCTTCTATTGCTAAATCCATGTTCTCGACGTTAACGCCGGAAAATGTGACAGTGCTTCGCCTGATGGTCTCTGCGGCCATCTTGTTTTTTGCAATGAAAGCGTGGGAAGTTCGTTTCAATTTCAGGAGCTTATTGGTTGTATTTGCTTATGGCGCAACGGTTGCCGGAATGAACTTGTTTTTTTATCTGGCAATAAAAACTGTCCCTGTTGGTGTAGCACTCGCTATCGAACTTATCGGCCCTTTATGTGTTGCTACCTTCTTTTCTCAGAGCCGCTCAGATTACATATGGGGATCATTAGCCGCGTTAGGTATCTATCTGTTATTGCCGGCCTCTTCGCATATGAGTGACTTAGATATGACAGGTCTGTTTTATGCCTTGGTAGCTGCATTTTTTTGGGGGGCTTATATCCTTGTGGGCAAAAAAGCGGCAGGCAACTTTGGCCGTAAAATCCCCGCATTAGGTTTAATTGTTGCATCACTACTTGTCCTGCCTGTCGGGGACTATACCGTTATGCTCGGCTCCCTGAACACCGAAGTAACACTATTAGTTGTCACCATTGCTCTGCTATCCAGTGCCATCCCTTTAAGCTTAGAGATATTTTCACTACGTACTCTTCGCACCAACACCTATGGCGTACTGACCAGCGGGGAACCTGTCATCGGGGCAATGGTTAGCTTTATTATTCTTGGAGAACAGCTAACCATTATTCAGTGTTTCGGCATCGGGGCTATTGTTGCTGCCTCTATTGGTACAGTGCTATCACCTTATTCACGAAGACAAACTTTAGAAACTAGCCAGTAATTGGTTTTTATAACGTCCGCTGCAGTTGAACCCGTGCATGTCACTCACCCCATTAAGACTGGCTCTCTGACAGGTTCATCACAGTGTTTGAAACATTCTCAGCACCTTTATGAATTTCATCCATAACACGAGATACTTCAGTAATTCTGGCATTACCTTGTGCTGAGATGGCTGACATCTCCGTCATCCTATCGGTAACATCATCAATTAGATGCTGATTCTCTTCAACCACCTTGATAATTTCATCTGTGGAATCAGAAGTGCGCGAAGCAAGCTGACGAACTTCGTCTGCAACAACCGCAAAACCTCTGCCGTGCACGCCCGCTCTGGCGGCTTCGATAGCCGCGTTTAGGGCTAACAGATTCGTTTGATCAGCGATACCCTGAATGGTTGCTACAATATTCTGAATGTTTTGTGAGCTGTTTCTGAGTAGTTCAACTTTTTGTGCGGTTTCAGCCGCTTTATGAGATACATTTAATGACACTTCAACAGAGTCAGCCAGAAGTTTTGAACCCTGTTGAGCAATCTGAGCTGTTTCAACCGACGTTGAATATGCTACCTCGGATGCTTCAGCAACTGCGCGGTTGCGCTCCACCCGTTCGGTAATATCAATGGCAAATTTGACCACTTTAATCACCCTGCCGGATTCGTCGTTAACCGGGTTATAAGTCGCTTCAATCCAGACGCTCTCACCACTGGAACTACGGCGCTTGAACAGGCCTGATTTAATCTGCCCGTTTTGCAGTTCTTGCCAGAAATGCGGATTATCCCGGTAAAAATCTTCAAAGCAGAACATTTGATGATGCTGACCTTCCACTTGTTGCAAGTTATAACCTAAAGTAGTCAGAAAATTGGTATTTGCAGCAAGGACGTTTCCTTTCGGATCGAACTCTATAATGGCCTGCGACTTATCCAGTGCAGACAAAAGCGCATTGTTTTTCTGGTTTTTGTAGTAAAGCTCCGTGATGTCAGAAGCAATCTTTGCTATTCCGGTGACCTCACCATGACTATTTTTGACCGGAAAGTAAGTTGCTTCCAGAACAAGGGTTTCACCACTTTTACTCTTTCTTCTGAACGTGCCTTCTTTGGTAATACCATTTGCCAAATCACACCAAAAGCTTTGATAAATTGGTGAGCTTACATCGCTGTCGCAACAGAATATCTTATGGTGTTTACCCCTTATTTCATCCAATGTGTAGCCCACAGCATTTAAAAATAACGGGCTGGCATCCTCAACAATCCCTTCAGGAGCAAACTCTATCCATGCAACATGTTTTTTAAGGGCGTTAAATATATCTTCACTGTGACTGGATTTAACATCAGGTTCTTTTTCTCTGGAAAAAAACATTGTGTAACCTCACTAGATATATGCGTATTAATATTTAATAGTTCGCAGTCTACTAATAAATTTATTCACCAATAGCTCGTAATGTAACGGGGATCACATACCTACACCCCATAAATATAGCTTCGGTACTTTACAACGAATTTTTAATTACATAATTAACTTTCACTTCTTCAGAAAAAATTAAATAATTTAGTTTAAAAACTCTATTTTAGTACTCCAGACAAGATCTCAGGTTTTTATCCCAGTATGGAGGGCAACCAATATAATCCTTGAGATAATTGATAATATAAGACAGCCTGGCAGGTAAGTGCTTCTTTCGCGGGTAAACAGCATAAACCGGCAGCTCACATGTTGGCTTCCATTCTGGAAGTAACCGAACTAATTTTCCGGTTTCAAACTCATCCGACAGCAGATAAGTCGCTATATAGCCGATTCCCCTTCCGCCTATAACCGCATCTCTCACTGCTTCTGCAAGATCAACCCGGTAGTTTCCGGTAACATGAATACTGAATTGTTCATCTCTGCGTTTAAACCGCCAGTGTCCGTAGCTACGGGTTTTACTGTGGTAGATAACACAATTGTGATTAAGCAAATCATCCGGATGCTCAGGCGTTTGGGTATTTTTCAGGTAGTGAGGAGAGGCACAAACGATGTAGTTAGTATCTGCCACGCGTTGGGCAATATAGCCTTCTGAGATGTTCTCGTGATTGGTTATCCATAGATCGATATCTTCGTCCAGCATATCTACTTTATGATCACAAAGTGCAATCTCAACATTAAGTTTTGGGTATTTATTCTGCAGCAGATCAATAGCAGGTATCACGTGTAAAGTGCCAAATGAACGTGACAATGCCAGCTTTACTGTACCTGATACTTCATCTCTGGCGTCAATCATTTGTGCTTCAGCATTATTAATAACGGAGTACAAATTGGCACAGTGTAATGCAAAGCATTTTCCATCTTCTGTCAGTAGCAAACTACGTGTTGTCCGGTGTACTAACTGAACATCCAGATCAGCCTCAAGCATATTAAGTTGTTTGCTGACATAAGATATAGATACCCCTAGTTTTTCAGCAGCTTTAGTAAAGCTACCTGTAGTTTCAAGGACATGAAATATAACCATTTGGTTAGCACGTTGTTGCATGAAGTAACTCTACTGTAATGATGAAATATAAGTATAGTCATTATACCTAAATCGTTTGCTTTTATACTTCACTGTTAGTGTAAACACCATTTCCCAGCGGAAAAAGACGACTGAACCTATAATATAAAGTCAGATATGATTACTAAGAAACAAATATCTCTCTAGAAAAACTGCTTTCTTTATTCACTATATATTGCTTTGGTAATTGTCAGTAAAGTTATTCTTTTATAATGAAAAAGAAGGTAATTATAATGTTGGAAAAAGTTTTCCACCTTGGAATTTCGAAAGAAGATCTTAAAGGAGCAACCATTGCAATTATATCGGGTGACCCAAATAGAGTGGACAGAATCGCTAAGGAGTTATCAGCCCCTGTTCAGTTAGCGAAATCCCGTGAGTTTAATGTCTACCTGTGCTATCTCGACCAAACACCGGTTGCTGTCTGTTCTACAGGTATCGGTGTCCCCTCAACCACAATCGCTGTCGAAGAATTGGCACAATGCGGTATCGATACCTTCTTACGTATCGGTACTACAGGAGCCATTCAGGAACATATTGATGTTGGATCTATGATTGTTACTACCAGTTCTGTAAGACTTGATGGTGTACGTCTTCATTTCTGTCCCATGGCATTTCCGGCAGTAGCCGATTTTAAAGTTGCTACGGCAATGCAAAGCGCCGCTGAAATGTGTGGCATTAAATCATATGCTGGTGTGACGGCATCCAGTGACACTTTTTATCTGGGGCAGGAACGAACCGAAAAATTTAATGATCGTATTCGTCGATCTTTACAAAACTCCATGCAAGAGTGGAGGGAAATGGGGGTGCTGAACTTTGAGATGGAATCAGCAACACTACTTGCCATGTGCGCAAGCTCCGGTTTTCGAGCAGGCTGTCTGGCTGGTGTCATTGTTAATCGTTGCAAAACAGACACTCCATCAGACTCTGCAACGGAGCAAGTCGAACAAGACTCTATCCGCGTTATTATCCAATCTGCAAGAAACATAATTACTTAGCAACAAGCATACAGCGATTCAATCCGAATTAAGCCGGCAATCGCCGGCTTTTTATCCTCTGTCTAATAGTGTCTAATGGGGACACACACCTCAATTTACGGCTCAACATACCTCATCAAGACCTGCGTTTTTTCTCGGTGAGTTGATCAGCAAAATCAATAAGCATTTCCGTAATTTGTATAAACAATTTGTCCTCTTGACGAATACCATCAATTAATCACACACGCTTAGACCGGCAAAAACACCGGCCCCTATGCTTAGGTTACCAATATGTAGGCACGGGGCTCACTGATAAGGCAAAACCATGAAGAAACTGGCTCAGATATTCTTGTTAGCTATTATGCTAAATACACCCGCGTCAGCCGCTACGCACTTTGGCTTAGGTATAGGCGTTTATGACGACATTGTGCATTACAATGATAAAAGTTATCACGACACCTTCAGTTGGGATTTAGGTCTGTACTCCGACTTTAACAAATCCCATATGCTGTTCTTAGATGCTCATTTATATACACAGATGCCAAATAAATGGGGAGGTTTCCAGACTTTCGCTTACGCAGGCATAGGAGGCATCTATATTCAGGACACAGACAATTATGTTCACAAACATGGTGTTGATCATTACGAAGAAAACTGGGGAGCTCGCTTTCCGCTAGGGTTAGAGATGATACATAAATCGAATATCTCAATATATGCAGAAGTGATTCCCACTTATATTGTTGAACCGGGCACTAAGTACCAAACTCTGTTTACACTTGGTATACGTTACTACTTGTACTAGATCGGATAAGAACTCATCTATGAACAATATTTTTCATATTAAATCCATATCAGAAGTGCATAAATTTCTGGGGTTGGGCAAACCTAAGCATCCACTCGTTATGGTCATCCCCAATAACTGTATTGATCTTGATGCGGCACCAACAAGTTATATTACTGATTTGTATACCATAACGCTAAAAAACGGAATGTCCGGCAGCATGCAATATGGTCGTAGCAGTTATGACTTTGAAGAAGGAACCATGCTGTTTATTGCCCCCGGTCAGGTCATTGCTCCGGTCGATGCGGTTGAAAGCAAAGATATTTCAGGCTGGACACTATTGTTCCATCCTGATCTGATAAGACGCACATCGCTTGGGCAGAAAATAAACCAATACTCCTTTTTCTCTTATCAGGTTAATGAAGCCCTTCACCTGTCAGAAACGGAAAAACAGACAGTGACTGAACTGATACAAAAGGTAATACGGGAAACTGAGCAGAATATTGACCAACATACCGGCCGTTTAATCTCCGGAAGTATTGAGTTGCTGCTTGATTACTGTACCCGCTTTTACGACAGACAATTTTACACGCGTTCAGATCTGAGCTCGGATACCATTAGCGAATTTGAGCAACTATTAAGGCAATACTTCCAAAATGAACAACAGCTGGAACATGGGCTTCCTACCGTCGCGCATTGTGGTAAACAGTTAGGCCTTTCGCCCAAATACTTAAGCGATTTACTGAAGAAAGAAACCGGCAAAACAGCCAAAGAACATATACAACTATTTATTGTAGAGTTGGCTAAAAACAGACTGCTTAGCTCCAGCCAGACTGTCAGTAAAATTGCCTATGATCTTGGTTTTGAATATCCACCACACTTCAGCAAACTATTTAAAAAACTCACGGCGTATAGCCCGACACAGTTCAGAGATCTGCATTAGGGGAAAGCATGAACTTTATCGATCACACTACAAACTGGATTCAGGGCGAGATCTTTGAAGCCTCCCTCACGACCATTGCAGGTATTCTGGTACTAATAGGGACAGCTTTATTATGGAAATATGGAGTATCTGCTGCGGCTAGGGGGCTTATATTATCTCTACTTATAGCAGGCTTGATAATGAGTGCCGGTGGTGCCTCGACTTTTCTTTCAAATCAAAAGCGGATGGCAGAACTGTCAGAAAATCAGAACCAGCCGGTTCGTGAATTTATCCTGCAGGAAAAACAGAGAGTCGAAGCATTTATGCCCTGGTACCAATATGTACGAGTTATTGCGACCGTGTTGCTGATTACCAGTATTGGCGCTATTTGGCTGAGTAACAGTTCAACCTTACATGCGATAGCGCTGGCACTCATGTTTCTGGCTTTATCCGCCTTGGTAATCGACCACTTTTCGCAGGCACGGGCTCAGATTTATTATCAAGAGATATTACAGTTTGAGAGGCTAGCCACACTAGAAGGTCAATAGCCTCCGCCTCTTGGAGTTTACTGCTACAGCGCATCAGGCTCCAGCAGCATAAACTGTACATCACACTTCAGAGTCAATGTGTTTTCTAAACAGACACATTGATTCTGCAGCAAAGCTGCCACTCTGTTCCCAAAGTTGCTATTAACATTTCTCTTTTCAGCCATGCAAGTGATTTAATAAGCACAAAAATAATGTGGTTAGTAATGGCTAGAAAAAACAACGAGTTGCTTAAGCTCTTTTCTGATTCTGTGTTACATTTATTTAACTTAACCAGACACTATAAGACAACTTCTGATAAAGATGATCTGACTAAGCTTAACTTAGCTGAGTTTCAACAACTGCTGGCAGATTACTATCGCCAGTTGGGTTATCAGGTGAATCAGGAGCAGAGCCTGCAGGCAGACTCTGGTATCGGCATAGAGCTAACCAAGTTTGCTCAAGTCAGTTTAGTGCAATGTAAACACTGGAAATGCCGCAAAGTCGGGGTAAAGGTTATCAGGGAAATGCATGATGAACTTCTGAACCGAAAGGCAGACAGAATAGTCATATTAACGTCCGGAGAGTTTACCTTGGATGCTTACCGGTTCGCCCGGGGGAAAAACTTAAAACTGATTAACGGCATTCAGCTTACTTCCATGCTGACCCAAGCCAAACAGCCCTCAGCTCAGCCAGAAACAGGCTAGATCTGGCAAATCTGTGCAAAAAATACGTTTCAAGACTCATTTATCCAACCAATAATTCTTCTGTTTTTTTCGGCATTTTCATCGTCAATACGCAACTAAACACACTCCATTTTTTGTCAAAAATTGATAACCGCGTCATTCTTCTGAGCATAGTATCAACTTGTTCGACCTCATTTATCATGTAATAATTTGTTTATATTTTAGTCACATATCTGTGACATAGTCATCACGACACACGTAAGTACCATCCAAACAATCGCAGTTCAGTTAGGGAAAACCATATGAAATTTAAGCTACGCACACTTGCTACAGTTGCATTGACCAGCGCTATTTTTCCTGCTTTGGCACAAGCGGAAACTCTACGATTACTCACTTGGGGAGGCTACGCGCCTGACGAAGTGATCGATATGTTTGAAAAAGAGACAGGCATTGACGTTAAGGTTACCACCTCTAACAACGAAGATATGATCTCCAAGCTTCGTGCTACAGGTGGCTCAGGTTTCGACCTGGCTCAACCATCTCAAGACCGGATTGCAGGTGCACAAGCCGCATTTAACATCTACAAACCTCTGGATTTATCTAAAATCGATGCCACGCAGTTTATTCCTTCTATGCTGGATTCAACTAAAACCATTACCAGCGTAGACAGCAAGGTATATGGCCTTCCTCATATCTGGGGTACCAGCGGCCTGGTGGTTAACACAAAACAAGCACCTAAGGTAATGGACTATACCGACCTTTGTAGCGCCGACTATCAGGGAAGAGTCAGCTACCGCCTTAAGCGCCCGACTCTGATTGGTTTTGCTTTTGCATTGGGTGAAGACCCGTTTGCCGCTTATGGCGATCAAGAGCAGTACAAAAAGATCCTTGCTAAGGTTGAACAAAAACTGATTGAGTGTAAGAGCAACGTCAAGACATACTGGAGTGGCTCTGATGCCCTGATGAACCTGCTACGTACGGAAGAAGTTGTGGCGAGTATGGCGTGGGATGCGGGCGGCTGGAAACTAAGCCGTGAAAACAAAGACATCGAGTACATAGCTCCTGCATCAGGTGCTCTGGGCTGGATTGATACCTTCGCACTGCCGCGTAAAACTAAGAATGAAGCGGCTGCATACAAGTGGATCAACTTTGTAATGCGTCCTGAAATTGCAGCTAAAATCACTGAATCTGCTGGTAACTTCACAGCATCTCAGGGTAGCGATGAATATGTGAACGCCGAAGCGAAATCACTGTTCCAGAAGAGCTTCCCTAAAGTCGCCATCGATAATATTAAATGGTATCCGGCCGTTCCTGCTGGTCTGGAAGAGATGGAAGGCATGACGCTCGACCGCGTTAAAGCTTCCCGCTAATCTCATCTTGCAACTGCCATACTTCGGTATGGCAGTTTTCTTTTCCTGCTGTTTCTTCTCTGCAGGTCCCTCGTTTTTCAAGGAGCATAGTCGATTTTTTTATGTCCCAGCCTGAATACATTCTTCAATGCAATAAGTTAGGCAAGCAATTTGCGAGTTTCACCGCAGTGCATAGCCTTGACCTGAACATTCACACCGGTGAGTTCTTCTCTATTCTCGGCCCTTCCGGCTGCGGTAAAACCACGCTTTTGCGCATGTTAGCCGGTTTTGAGACCCCGACACATGGCAGCATAGTGCTTAACGGCAAAGATGTGACCAAAACGCCACCCAACAAGCGGCAACTTAATATGGTGTTTCAGCACCTTGCTCTGTTCCCCAATATGAGTGTTGCAGAAAACGTCGCTTTCGGACTGAAACAGCGTGGAGAGCCTGCCGATCAGATCAAAACAAAAGTAGAAGATATTCTCCAACGCGTTGATCTGAAAGGCAGTGAAAACAAGCGAACCCACCAGCTCTCCGGCGGTCAGAAACAGCGTGTCGCCCTCGCCCGTTCACTGGTGTTAGAGCCTGAAGTTATTCTGCTGGATGAGCCGTTAGGCGCATTAGATCTTAAGCTTCGTGAACAGATGAAAATCGAACTTAAGCACCTGCAAAAGGCTTTCGGTACTACCTTTATCTACATCACCCATGATCAGAGTGAAGCTTTGATGATGTCGGATCGGATTGCCGTGATGAACGCCGGCCGCTTTGAGCAAATCGGCACACCAAGTGAACTCTATATGAAGCCATCAACACCATTTGTGGCAGAGTTTGTTGGTGAAAATAACCGTATTACCGCTAAAGTCTCTGAAGTAACTGATTCAGAGATCTCTGTTGTAACGGATCAGGGTGTAGTGCTTTCTCTACCGCACTCCTGCTGCCAGACAGAACTTAGCAAGGGACAGGCGATTAAGATCTACCTTCGCCCTGAAGCTATCTCTATGAGCAGTGATGCCGTACACGCCAACCCGCTGTCAGGCAGGCTAAAAGAGCTGCTGTTTGATGGTGCAGCCAGTGGTGCCATTGTCTCCACCAACCTTGGTGACTTACGTCTGTCTATTACCCCGAACCAGCTTAACGAACTTCAGGCTAAGCAGCAGTCAGAACAGACTGATGAAGTCGAAGTCGAGCTTAACTGGGCACCTAGCCACGCCATAGTGTTAGGGATCGCCCATGAGTAAAAAATGGACACTTGGGTTATTTCTGGCACCGGCGCTGGTGTGGTTGTTGATGCTGATTATTCTGCCGCATCTACAGTTAGTTGAACTGGCGTTTTCCGACAGAAGTGACGGCTGGACGTTTAAACACTTTAACGTCTTCTTTGAGCACAGCATTTACTGGAACACCTTTGTCCGCACCGCATGGATGTCGATTCTGGCGACGGTATTTACCTTACTACTCGCCTTCCCGGTCGCCTACTACATTGCGAAAGTGGCAACTGGTGCAAATAAGTTACTGCTGCTAATGGTGTGTATTCTGCCATTCTGGCTAAGTGAGCTAATCCGTGCCTATGGCTGGATGATCATTTTGCGTGAATCAGGCCTGTTAAGTAACTTCCTAATGTACATCGGCCTAACCGAGCAACGTATTGAGTTCCTGTATAACGACTACGCCATCATTATGGGGCTTATCTATAATGGCCTGCTGTTTATGGTGGTTCCTTTGGTCAGTGCCTTGGACAGCTTAGACGACAGCCATATTGAAGCGGCCTTCGATCTTGGCGCTACCCGCTGGGTTGCCCTGAAGGATATCGTCATTCCACATGCCCTTCCCGGCATTGTATCCGGCTGCATTATCGTGTTTATGCTCAGCTTAGGTAACTACCTGATCCCGAATCTGATGGGCGGTAAAGACAGCCTCTGGTTCACCGAGCAGATCTTTACCCAGTTCATTACACGCTTTAACTGGGAACAGGGCTCAGCACTTGGATTATTGTTGTTGTTATTATCATCGGCAATGGTGTGGATAGGGCTGAAAGTCAGTGGTCAGTCGTTACAGTCCACTGTCGGACGTTAGGAGAAGTTATGATCCCTTCAGTACCTTTTAGCAATTCAAAAACACGGATATATCAGGGCTTTATTGCTGCGTTTTTCCTGTTTTTACTTTTGCCTTTATTGGTTGTAGTGGTGTTCTCCTTTCATGACGCCACATACCCGTCCCTGCCATGGAAAGGCTCGAGCACCGTCTGGTACGTGGGTGACAGTTCACCCTATATAGGGCTGTTTAACGATAAAAACCTGTTATCCAGTGTACTTACCAGTGTTCAGGTCGCCTTAGGTGTGACCTTAGTTTCTACCTTTCTGGGGCTAAGTAATGCGCACCTTCTGATCCGGTTTCAGTTCCGCTTTAAGGAATTTTTGTCTGTATTAATGCTTATCCCACTAGTTATTCCGGGTGTGATTCTGGGTGTCTCCATTCTGGTGACCTCAAGTACCATGGCTAACTGGGTTGATGATATGTGGGCATGGGAGTGGGAATGGGCAAGACCGGGACTTGTTCTGGTTGTACTTGGTCAGGCTGCGTTTATCTCCTCTATTACCACGCTGGTTCTGCTGGCGCGTTACCGCCGCTTTGACCCAAGCCTGGAAGAAGCTGCCCTGAACTTAGGGGCTACTCCTCTAAAAGCCTTTAACGCAGTTACATTACCTTTCCTGCGTCCGACTCTGATCAGTGCTGCTATCGTCAGCTTTTTAATGTCGTTCGAGAACTTTAATACCACCTTAATGCTGGTCGGCTCTGACTCGCCATTAACGGTAGAGATGTTCCAGCGGGTAAGAGAAGGCACCACACCGGTCGTTAACGCCGTTTCCGTTGCCCTGATGATTGGCTCCACGGTTCTTGCCGGTTTATATACATGGCTGCAATACAAAGCCCAGCAGGTTAAATCTTGATTTAGCGTTTCTGCTACTACATAAAAAACAAAAGGCACTCAGGGAAAATACTGCAGTGCCTTTTTTGTTTAACTAGCTAATAAAAAAGCTCTATTTATCAAGCGGTTATTTTTGCATCCGATATGCTTTGCACATTGCTTACGGTGCCTGTCCCCATTACGTTGCCCATTACGCTGACTGGCGCCTGAGTGGGTTTAATACGCTTTCCTTGAGTATCGAACAAGTGAAGATTGCTGTGATCGACATAAAGGTTAAGCGGCTTTTCCAGTGCAAACTCAGTTTCAGCTGTAACGGCAGTAAATGAGTGTTCCCCTACCTTACCGTGCACGAGCTGGTTCGGACCAAGAGGTTCAATTACGCTGATATTCAGCACAAGCTCTAATCCATCACGCAACGGCTGGGTATCTGCATGTTCAGGACGTATACCTAAAGTGACTGGCTGATTAAGACCGCTATACTCCGGCAGCGGAATATTGTGTCCGGCCAAAGATAAAATGCCATCAACCAAGGTTGCTGACAAAAAATTCATTGCCGGACTCCCCATAAAACTTGCCACAAACTGACTGGCCGGTTGATGGTATACCTCAGACGGTGTACCCACTTGTTCAATTTCACCCTGATTTAAAACCACAATACGATCGGCAAGGGTCATGGCTTCTACTTGATCGTGAGTAACATATACGCTGGTAACTCCCAGCTCACGCTGTAGCTTCTTGATCTTTAATCGCATATGGGCACGAAGTGCGGCATCAAGATTTGAAAGAGGCTCATCAAACAGAAACAACTGAGGGTCACGTACAATGGCTCTCCCCATAGCGACGCGTTGTCTCTGGCCACCGGATAGTTTTGCCGGTTTACGCTGCAAATACTCTTCGATCTTAAGTGTTTTCGCTACGCTCTGGATCTTTTCATCAATCACCGATTTGTCGACACCACGGTTTTTCAGGCCGTAAGCCAGGTTGTTATACACCGTCATATGTGGATACAAAGCATAGTTCTGGAACACCATTGCTATATCGCGTTGTGCCGGCTTTTCCCTGTCTACACGCCGGTTATTAAGGTGTATTTCTCCACCTGAAATCGATTCAAGGCCGGCAATTGAGCGCAGAATAGAGGATTTGCCACAACCGGAAGGGCCGACAAGAACAATAAACTCGCCGTTGGCGATATCCAGATTGACCCCTTTAACCGCCTGATGGCCGTTTTCATAGGTTTTTACCAATTGCTTTATTTCTAACATTTTTTATTCGCTCTACAGTCTATTTTTCGCTCTCAACCAGTCCTTTTACGAACCAGCGCTGAAAGATAATCACCACCAAGACTGGTGGTAGCATGGCAAGGATCACCATGGCAAAAGCATAGTTATATCTGGGATCCGGCGTCTCATTGATATTGGCCAGAATCTGTTTAATACCCATCACTATGGTGTTATAGCTTTCATCTGTGGTCATCATGATCGGCCAAAGGTATTGGTTCCAGCCCACCACAAACATAATGATAAAGATGGCCGCCATCATGGTCCGGGAGAGGGGAAGCAAGATATCTTTGATAAAGCGCAGTGGCCCAGCATTATCCAGTTGAGCAGCCTCCAGCAGTTCATCGGGTATGGTTTTGAAGAACTGTCGAAAGAAAAAGGTCGCCGTGGCTGACGCAATCAAAGGAACGATCAGGCCGGAATAGCTGTTTAGCATACCCAGCTTTGAAACTACTTCATAAGAAGGAATAATGCGCACTTCCAGAGGCAGCAGCAGGGTAACAAAGATCAGCCAGAACCATGCACTGGCGTAAGGCAGCCGGAAATAGACCAAGGCATAAGCTGCACATATCGAGATAAGGATTTTGCCTATAGCAAACCCCAGCCCCATAACCAGTGAGTTCACAATCATGGTCTGAGCTGTTACACCGGCAGAGAAACCTTGATCCGTATTCCACGCCTTATCATAAACTTCGTTAAAACTGTCACCCGGAAGCCATTGCAGGCCTTGCGTCAGTATAGTGGCCGAATCATGGGTAGAACTGGCAAAAATAAGCCAGATAGGGAAAAGCATAAAAGCGGCTCCCAGTATAAGAATGATATGGTCACTAATTCTGTCTGTTTTCATAATCTTACCTTCCCTAGTAGTGCACACGTTTTTCAATGAAACGGAACTGCAGATAAGTGAGCCCCAGCACCATTGCCAGCAATACCACCGACTGAGCCGAGCTGCCGCCAAGGTCTGCGCCCACAAAGCCATCACTAAACACCTTGTATACCAGTGTTGTAGTTGAGCCACCGGGGCCTCCGGAAGTCATCATGTCGATAACGCCAAAGGTATCGAAAAAGGCATAGGTAAGATTAATCACCAGCAGGAAAAAACCGGTAGGAGCCAGCAGTGGGAAAGTAATGGTCCAGAAGCGCCTTGTATCACTGATACAATCCAGCGTAGATGCCTCTTTAACAGATCCCGGGATGGACTGAAGGCCAGCCAGAAAATAGACGAAGTTAACCGAAATTTGCTTCCATACAGAAACGATAACCAGCACAACAATGGCATCGCCGGAATCGGTCTGAAAACTAAACTCAATGCCCAGTGCCTTAAACAGATCGACAAAAATACCTAAATGAGGGCTGAACAAGAAAGTACCCATCACACCAGCCACCGCCGGAGCAACGGCATACACCCAGGTTAGGGTGATCCGGTAGGCACTTTTTCCGTGAATAACATTGTTGGCCTTCACTGCCAGCAGCAAAGCCAGCGCCAGTGAAAGAAAGGAAACCAGCACTGAAAAATAGAGGGTAAAACCGACAGACTTTAGGTACTCATCTGATTCAAAAAGTATGCTGTAGTTTTCCAGCCAGACAAAGGTAGAAGACATTCCCCAGGGATCTTCCAGCATAAAGGAGAGATAAACCGCCTGAGCTGCCGGGTAGATAAAAAATATCGCAATAATTAAAACCTGCGGAGCCAAAAATAAGTATGGCAAGGGAGAGTGCCGGAATTGTTGACGACGTTCCACGTGGACTCCAGAAATAGATAAAAGGAAAGCCCCGCCAGTTTCAGGCGAGGCTCAAGAGCAGCTAATTATTTAACTGTGCGGGCAAAGCGCTTAAGAAGTTGCTGAGCTTCAGCATCGATCTTCTTCAGGCTTGGCTTAACTTCTGATTCGCCGGCGAAAATCTTGTCTGTTTCGCGGAACATCACCTCACGAATCTGAGGATAGAAACCAAGGCGGTAACCTTTTGTCCATTCGCCACCAGACAGGCTTAGCTGTTTAACACCAACTTCTGCATCGGGGCTCTCATTGTAGTAACCAGATTTTTTAGTCAGTTCATAAGCCGCGTTGGTCACAGGGACATAACCCGTGGTTTTGTGCCAGTTCATCTGTACTTCAGGGCTGGTCAGATAGTTGAAAAAGGCTGCAACCCCTTTATCTTCTGCTTTGTTATGGCCTGACAGGGCAAACAGAGCTGCACCGCCGATAAAGGTGACACCGGCGTTTTTGTCGACAGATTTCCAGTAAGGCAGGAAGGTAGTACCCAGTTTAAAATCAACACGGTCGCGCAGGCCGCCAAAGGAACCAGAGGAGCCAATCCACATTGCTACCTCTTTACGCTCAAACGGGGTCTGGTTAGCAGACCAGTCTTTACCGTAGTACTTGTAGTAACCTTTATCTGCCCACTCTTTCATCTTGGTAAAGTGCATTTGCAGGTTGTTAGTGCTGTACATCACTTTAGTCGCCGGCGCATCGTATCCGTTGTTTTTATCAGCCAGTTGCTGGTTGTGGCGGGACTTAAAGTTTTCGAAGAAGATCCATGGAGTGTGAGACTGAGAAAACGCAGCGTAACCCTTTTCTTTCAGGATTTTGGCAACGACTTCCATCTCTTCATAGGTTTTTGGCGCATCAACACCAGCTTCAGCCAGAATATCGCGATTGAAATAAAGTACAGGGGTTGAGCTGTTAAATGGCATGCCAACCATTTTTCCTGCACTATCCGCGTAGAAGTTACGTACACCGGCAAGGTAGTCTGATGGGGTAAAGCTGTAGCCGGATTCAAGCATAATATCCTGAACAGGCTTAGCAACCCCTTTTGCATTCATAATCGTAGCCGCACCAGCATCAAACACCTGAAGAATGTTTGGTGATTCACTTGCTCGGAAAGCGGCGATACCGGCAGTGAGAGTCTCTGTGTAAGATCCCTTATAAACAGGAATAACCTTGTAATCATTCTGAGATGCGTTGAAGTCAGTCGCGATTTTATTAACGGTTTCACCAAGCTGACCACCCATTGCATGCCACCATGTTACTTCTGTTGCCGCCAGAGCTGATCCAGATACAGCCGCTGAAAGCATGCCGGTAATCCATAAGTGTTTCATCATTCCTTTCCTTTGTTTTGTAGTTTCGTATCGTTTCTTACAGAGTTCGTTTATTTCGTTTCGAAGCTATTTTTCACGGAAAAGATGACAATTATGTTTCGTTTGAATTTACCTTTAGTGAACGATTTATGTCCAATAGATGACCATAAACGGCGGAAATATTTGGATTAAAAAATACTCAAGATGAATACTAGAGTGCCTTTGAAAATATATTTAATTGATGTTTGCTGCAATGAGAAAGCCGGTGATGAACATGAGCCTTTTCCTTTGAGGCTGAGCTAATTGCACTTTGTTAACTCTTGATGCCCGTCTTTACCCTACTCCACCATTGCAACTGATTTATCAGCTAATAGCTGAGCTTTTAAAAATGGTAATAACACCAGTCCTATTGTTGCGGAAGCGGTTGCTATTACCGTGAAAAAACCGTTCCAGTGGTAGTTTTCAACGATGAGCGCCAGTGGGTAGCCTGCAATCGCTGCACCGACATAAGCAAACAGACTGATAAATCCGGTTGATGCCCCGGGCGAATGTTTGTGTGAGCATTCGGCCGCCGCCATGCAAATAAGCATTTGTGGGCCACAGACGAAAAAACCGATAGCGAAAAAGCAGCCTGCCTGAAGAATGTATATCTCTTTGGGTATTACCCAAAACGCAGATACAGAGAAAAATACACCGATAGAAAATAGCAGTGTCATTGGAATGCGGTTACCATGGAAAAGTGAATCCGCCCCTTTACCGGCAACCAGTGATCCAACAAAGCCACCCACTTCAAACAGAGCTAATATGGAGTTTGCCGTCATCAAGTTGTAACCGTGTTGCTGCGTTAAATAGAGGTTTCCCCAGTCATTAATTCCTATCCGGACGATATAGATAAGTATGTAACTGAGGGCAAGCAACCAGATATATTTATTAGCAAACACGTATTTCTTAACAATATCCCTGTAGCTTAGCCCCTGCCCATACAACTCCTGACTCAACTCCAGCTGATCATTGCGCCATCTGCCGATAGAGGGTAAGCCTAAGCTTGTCGGTTTGTCTTTTAAACGTAAACAGAGGTAAACCCCGATAAAAACACCAATAATTCCGGGAACAATCATGCCTTCCCGCCAGCCGTAGTGCAGGGTTAAAAAGCCTACCAATATCGACAGTGAGGCATTCCCTACATTATGAGCCGTATTCCAGATAGACCACCACAGCCCCCGCTCAGTTCTTGAATACCAAGTAGTTAGCAGTTGTGAACAACTGGGAAACCCACAGCCCTGAAACACAGCATTCAGTATCCACAGAGAGAAAAACACAAAGATTGAATCAGACAGGCCACAGAAAATATTGATAACACCAGTAATGATTAAACCAACGCCCATAAAATATCTTGGGTTAGTGTTATCTGCGATAAAGCCGGAGAAGAACTTAGAAAAACCATAAACGATATAAAACAATGTACCGATAAAGCCAATATCAGATATATCCAGTCCAAAATCGTTAATCAGTTCCGGCATGACATAGTTAAAGCTCTTTCTGGTGAAGTAATAACCTGCATAGCCAATGTATAAGCTGAACAAAATCTGATAACGAAGTTGCTTATAAGTTGAGTCGACCTGCTGTTTATTTTGGATGGCAGGTTGCTCAGACCCGGATTTAAAAAAACCAAACATAAATATCCTTATCAGTTCGCAGGTAACACAACAGTCAGCTTGGTTCCTGACCGGCCCTGATAGTCATACTGAACGGAACAAATATTAAACTCACCGCCCAGTGCAATAACCCGTTCTTTTATTCCGGCCAGTCCGAGGCCACGTTTTGTTTCTTCTGCCTTAAACCCAATACCATTGTCTGCAATACTCAGGCAGAAATGGCTGCCCTCATCGACTGTTTGACTTGAAAAAGAAACTTTTACCTCAGATGCTTTTGCGTACTTAATAATATTATTTAATGCTTCCTGAGTTATTCTAAACAGCGTTGCTTTAAAAACATCGTTAAGTTCAGACTCTTCAATTTTGAATAAAACAGAAACCTTGATGTGCTGAGAGTCAAACTCCAACTCATTAATCAATTGATTGACCGCACCTTTCAGGCCCAAGTCATCAAGAGATTTAGGTCTCAGGCGTTCCAGTAATCCCCGGGTGGTGTCGTAAATATTAAGGGAGAGTTGCTCTATGCTTCTGGCATACTCACTTTCTTTTTCATCGCTGTTTATTCGCTGAAGAATGCTGGATTTTATCCGTATAGCGGTAATATTCTGGCCGATTTCATCATGAATCTCGCGGGCCACCTCACTACGTACTCCTTCTTCAGCCTTTATCAGCTTTCTGGTTAAATTTTTATTTCTGGTTAACTCTTGTTTTAACCGGCTGTTTAGCTCTCTTTGCCGCTGTATCCCAACCCCTAATAACACACCTGTCAGAGTCTGAGCCGATATTGACAGCAATAAATCCGTCGTTGATAAGTTGGCACCGGTATGTGTGGCTATAATGGCAATACCATTAAATAAGGTAGCTAATAAAGCGCCCTGCCAGCCGTAGTGGTAGGCTAACAATATTATCGGAATGGCAAGGCAGAAAGGTGCAAACTGACTTAACTCTTCTGGAAGTGCTGACTGGGCAAATATACTGGCGGTAAACAGTAGCAAAAAAAACAGAATATGCTGCTTTCGTAAGTTAACCGGTTTTCCGGCCAGAGTGGCTGTTAACGGTTCCCATGAGTTCTGAAACAAGTAGCTCCATACCAGATAGCAACTAGGCACTAACATCAGACCACCGGCAACGCTGGATAGCAGGGCGAGCCATAAACTATCGTAGTAAAGGTAATAACATAACCCGTTGACAGACGAGGTAACAAAGATAACCAAACCAATAACATAGAGCCTTTTCCATTGGTTTCCGTGATAGTGTTTTTGTGCAATGGCAATAACACCGATACTTATAATGCTGGCTACAATAAGGAACAGAAAGTCATAAGGATTAAACAAAAAACCTACTGCAATAATTAGTATTAATTCAGCAGAATATATTGAATCCCAGTATTTTTTATCACAATGGAGTGCAATACCGGTTCTCAATCCAAACGGAAACAATAAATAAGACAATGCAAGATCATTTAAAAAATGGTTAGACAGCATCCACAAACAAAATAGGCAGCATGTCATAAAAAACCATAAATAAATATTAACAACAATACTATTACGCATTATATCCACTCTGATTCAAAACACTTCGCCAGCTCAACATTATTTGTCACATTTAATTTATTCATTGCGTTTGCCCGGTGAATATGAACTGTTTTAGGACTTAACCCTAATGTTTCTGCAATTTTTTTAATATCCAATCCATGAGCCAGTAATTCACCAACTTCCAGTTCTCTTTTGGTTAATATTCTGAAGTTATCGCTTCTTACACTATTTGCGAGCTTCTTAGATAAGTCGGAGGGAATATACTGTTTGTTCTTTGCCACAGTTCGTACAGCAAGAATCATTTCATCAGGGCTACACCGCTTACTAAGGAAGCCTTTCGCTCCTAATTTCAAGGCTTTATCTATTACCGTTGCAGAATCATGCACACTCAGCATTATGCAGCGAACATAGGCAGACACTTCTTGTAATAACTCCAGTCCGCTCTTATCCGGCATGGATATATCCAGAATACAGATATCCACATCACCGCTTTTCAGTCTATCGAATGCTTCAACAGCAGAGCTGTATTCTGCGGAAACTTGAATATCAGATTCCAGAGAAAGTAACTGAGCAAAACCGGAACGAACAATAACATGATCATCAATAAGAGCGACTTTAATCATAAATGTGCATCTAGCCTGAAATTTTCAGGAAAGATACTCCTAATTAAATAGTTATTCAAGTTGGTTTTTATTTTTATATAAAATTGATACCCAGCCACATTTTTATTTACATAAATTAACCTTTTCTAGAGTGATTGTTTTATTTACTTATTATCACAACTCTGAAACGTGATAATAATCACGAACAAACAATTAATCTGAAAAACTAGGAAATCGTCCTAATTTAGTTTGCAAGTTTGTTTATAGAGTTAGCCCGTATTAAAACCCTATGTTGCTCACAACCTTAGAGGAAATTATGGAACTCTCATTCTTAAAACAAGTTAGAAAACCGACACTGGATATACCACTCGAACAACGGCGGAAAATGTGGCTCGCTCCGTTCCTGAGATCGTATTTGGTTGTATTTGTCAGCTATCTGGTTATGTATCTCATCCGTAAAAACTTTAATATCGCGCAAAACGATATGATTGCCGATTACGGCATGAGCCTGACCCAGTTAGGAACCATCGGCCTTGGTTTCTCCATTACTTACGGCTTAGGTAAAACCATCTTAAACTACTGGGCAGACGGCAAAAACAGCAAAAATATGCTGCCTCTCGGCCTTCTGATGTCCGGCTTCTGTATTCTGGGATTCGGTTTTGTTATGGGCGACAGTACCGGCTCGTTTTACATGATGATTGGTTTGTACTCTCTGTCAGGCATGTTCCAGTCCATCGGCGGTTCCAACAGCTACTCAACCATTACGAAATGGACAAGTAAAAACAACCGGGGAACCTTTCTGGGGGCGTGGAATATCTCTCACAATGTGGGCGGGGCGGCAGCGGCCGGTGTAGCACTGTTTGGTGCTAACTACTTTTTCGATGGCAATGTAACAGGGATGTTTATCTTCCCGGCTATCATCGCCATTTTGGTCGCCTGTATCGGTTTCTACATGGGTAATGACAGCCCGGAAGCATACGGACTGGGTACAGCTGAAGAGATATTTGACGAGCAAATCAGTGAAGAAGATCGCCTTGTAGCCGAAGAGAAAATGAGCAAGATGGAGATCTTTAAAAAATATGTTCTGTTTAACAAGGTTATCTGGTTGCTCTGCTTTGCCAATGTGTTCTTGTATGTTGTCCGTATCGGTATTGATCAATGGTCAACCGTGTATGGCTATGAGGTGCTTGGTTTTGACAAAGAAACCGCCATTTCCGGCTTTACCATGTTCGAAACAGGCGCTTTGATAGGCACATGTTTATGGGGCTATATTTCTGACTTAGCTAACGGAAGACGGGGGCTTATGGCCTGTATCGCCCTGATTGGTATCACTATGGCCATTGGTTTCTACCAACATGCAGATACCGTGTTTACCTATAAAGCATCACTGTTTGTTCTCGGTTTTCTGGTATTCGGACCTCAGCTGTTAATTGCGGTAGCTGCGGTAGGCTTTGTACCTAAACAAGGTGTGGCGGTAGCGGATGGTATTAAAGGAACATTTGCTTACCTGATTGGTGATTCATTCGCCAAAATTGGTTTAGGTCTTATTGCTGACGGAACGCCTGTCTTCGGACAAACCGGCTGGAGCGGTACATTTACCGCATTAAACACCGCCGCAGTTTTGTGTCTGGTTATCATGGCCTTCGTTGCCATTGCAGAAGAGAAGAAAATCAGGGACGCTAAAAAATTAACGGCTGTTGCATCTGCTGAGAATGGTATGTAACCGTTCTGCGAAATAACTCCGAATATTGAGTAATATTTTCACATGCCCATAACTTATAAATGAACAGATAGTTATGGGCGAGCTAAAACAAAAACCTTATTTGACTAGGAAAATAACCACGCGCACCGTCCAAAAGTCGTGATATGAAATATTAGTCAGGAACATACCTTAATCGTGTACACTGGTGATAACTATGTTTCGAAACCTCACGTAGCAACTCAATGAAAATAAAACAAATTAGTTTGGAAAAAGCCCTTCCTGTACGTCATCAGGTGTTATGGCCAGATAAACCGATGGAGTTCTGTCTTGTTGAGGGCGATGACGAAGGCATTCATCTAGGGGCAGAAATTGATGGCAGAATCGTTTCTGTGGCGTCGTTGTACATAGTTAATGGTGAAGCACGATTAAGAAAATTTGCCACCTATGCAGAGTTTCAGAATCAAGGTATAGGTACGGCGCTTATCCAATACGCTCTTAACTATCTGAATGAAAATAACGTTACTGTTTTCTGGTGTGACGCCAGAGAGTCAGCCATTGGTTTTTATCAACGCTTCGGAATGCACACAGAAGGAGAGCGGTTTTATAAAAGCGATGTATCTTATTTTAAAATGAGCTTAATTTTAGATCGTTACAGTTGAAACTCTGTAATCAACATAGCCATCAAATAGCACTAGCGGTGTTTTTCTTTTTCATTGTCTCTGGTCGCGAGTATCAACTCAAATTTCTGCAGGCTCTTTGTATCGCACTCTTCAGAAAATTTGGCCTCAAATCTCAATACAGCAATCATTTCACGTTTACTGGCTGAAAGTAGATATATGGCAGCCAGGTGCTCTTTATACATTTTCAGTAAGTACCGAATAGCACTTTCCCGGTCTTTAGTACACCGACCTTTCCATGCTGGCTCGTGGTGAAACAACCGATTTCTAAACTTATTTAATGAGCCTATTTTCTGGAACAGAGCATTTAGTTTAACTTTTTGCTCTCTGGCATTTGGAAAGCACTTATCTAACTGGGTCTGCCAGAGGTTACGTTCTTTGTCACGAGGGTTGTTATAACTCTTGTGCAGCATATGAACCCAAAAACGAAAGGGTAAACGAGACACTAGATCATTACTCGTATACTTGTAACCTACATCTTCAAGACATTGCAGCTCCGCAAAATCAACTTGCTTTTTAGACTTCGCACTTATCGGGATTCTTTTATACCATTCATCATCTCCAAAGCACTCTGTAGCTGACTGGTGAATAGAGTTTCTGAGCGTCACCTCAAGCAACTGAACAACTACAAAAAAGTGACTCTGAATACTTTGCATCGCCATATATACAGCGATAAGTTCTGCATCTGACTTGCAACTAAGAGCCTGACGATAAGTCTCAAGTTTTTCTGTAGATAGACCTTGCTTAATCTCTTTTAAATCCAAAGGAATTGCCCTTAATTAACTTATTATGTATATTTACTTTCGACTGAGGCATTGCCTCTTGTTGTGATAGCCCTGTCCTCTTCCGCTGGAAACAGTATTGACAACAGGTAGCGAGTTTAAGAGCCACCCTTTTGAGGGTGGCTCACTTGTTTCTGAGTATCGTGAAGTTTTAAAAGCTACCATGATGATAGATTGCATAACATTAGTTAACTTCGACTTGTTACTCAGACTCCCACCGCTACGTCATTTTTAGTTGTGCATATCCATAAGAGTCTGCAAATCTTGGAACGATGCTAACATCGCCAAGGCATTAGTTCTCAAGCTAATTACACTTTGAAAAATCAAACAAAACTGACTGTTTTTGCTAGTATATGCGCCAATACTTCAGGGGCAGGTTTTCGCCAGCCCTCTGAGGCCACTTAAGTGGCAAAGTTTTAATCAAAATATAAGAGCAAAATAATGAGTTCGGAAAACAAAACAGAACTAAAACAAGCATGGCAAAAAGCTATGCCCCAAGATCAATTTGAATTTATGAAGAAGGTGCTGGCTTCCCCTTCTCCAATCGGTTTTGAAGCAGCCATGAGCTACGGCATCATCAAACCTGAGTTTGAATCTTTTATGCCTGAAGGCTGGGGCATTCACCAATTTAAAGGTAATGCAGGACTTGTTTTTGATTCGCATCCGGGTCGTGATGATCTTGTCAGCGTAATGATTGTCGGCCATGCTGATAAAATTCGTATGCAGGTTCGCAAAATCGATGATAACGGTAAAGTATGGATTAATACTGACTCTTTCCTGCCGACTACGCTGATTGGTCACGAAGTTAAAGTCTTCTGTCAGGATCCTGAAAACACAGGCAAGTACAAGGTTATCGAAGGTGCAACCGTTGAAGCTTTGGGTGCTATTCACTTCTCTACTCCGGCACAACGTACCGGTGAGCAGGGCATTAAACCAGAATCTATTTATCTTGAACTGCACACTCATGGTGAAGAGCGTAAAAAGCAGATTGAAGCACTAGGCCTTCGCCCGGGTGACCCTATCCTGCTCGATCGTCCTATTAAGCGTGGCGTATCAGAAGATACTTTCTATGGTGCTTATCTGGACAACGGTCTGGGTTGCTTCTCAGTAACGGAAATCGCCCGCCTTGTTGCTAAAGAAGGTCTGGATAATGTTCGTGTGCTTTACACCATCGCTACCCATGAAGAGATTGGCCGCTTTGGCTCTACTCAGGTTGTTGGTGAGCTTAAGCCTGATGTGTTAATCGCGACTGACGTAAACCACGACTATGAAGCTGCACCGGGTATCGGTGACCGTAAAATGAACCCGCTGAAGATGGGTGAAGGTTTCACCATCGGCCGTGGTTCAGTAAGTTCAGAGTATCTGGTTCAGACGCTGGAAAACGTCTGTAAAAAGCATGACATTCCTTATCAGCTGGATTTCTCCGGTCGTGATATGGGTACAGACGGCATGGCTGCGGCGCTTGCCGGTGTGGATAGTGCTGCCATTACTATCGGCTACCCAATCCGTAATATGCACACTTCATCGGAATCTGCTCACACTGGTGACCTGCTGGCGTCAATCCACGCACTAACTGAACTGCTACGTCACTTCAATGCAGAGAACAACGGCAAAGGCATCAGCCGTGATGACCTTAAAAACAGCCATATCCGTTTAGACTGCATCTAAGCAACCGGCGAATAAACGAGTAAACCGCCAGAGATTTAATTCTCTGGCGGTTTTTATTTTTGCCCGGTTACGGTGCCTGTCCCGATAACTTCTTTCGATAACTTCGCCGATAACTCCGCAGAAATTTACAATGATGTCTTAGTTTGCCTCAGATATCTGATAGTGCCTTTCGACATTCACTGTGACTTCTCCCCAGCGAGAGGCTTTCACCCGCCACTGATGCAGTTCAAATGCTGCTCTGTCGGTAAACTCTTCGTAAACATCAAATCTACTCGGGTTCTCAGAACTATTTATTACCCGGAAGGTAATACAGCCAGCTTCCTGTAGCATTAGCTTAGTATGAGTATCAAGCTCTTGTTCAACCCGCTTTAGATCATCATCCGCTACCAAGATAAAGCCTTGTAAAACAACTTTTCCCATCCTCACTCCTTAGAGCCTTTCTTGGCCCTTTTATTTTATATCGCTTAGCCTCTCGGCCAGGAAATCAATCACCAACCGCATCTTAAGCGATAAGTTTCGGTTATTTGGATACAGTGCCCAGATCCCTTCTCTTTCAACGCGGTATTCACTAAGCACTTCTACCAGTTCTCCGCTTTCCAGAGCCTGTTTAACATAATAATCCGGCAACTGAACCAGACCCAGACTTTTACTTGCCGCATTCAGCAAGGCAAATCCTGAGTTACAGTGAATACGCCCTGATACTTTCATCGCTTTTTCTGTCCGGTTTTCCCTGAAACGCCAATGTTCAGAAGAACCAACCAGACAGTTATGATTCTCCAGTTCAGACAAAGTGTGGGGTATGCCGTACTTCTCAAGATACTCAGGTGTAGCGCAAACATATAGCTGTCTGGTTGCAAGTCTTTTGGCAATCAGGCTTGAATCCTGAAGGCGGCCAAGACGAATAGCGACATCCATTCCTGACTCAATAAGGTCTACCCTGTTATTGGTGAGTTTCAGCTCCAGATCAACCAGCGGATGTGCCTGCAAAAATTCAGTAAGCAGTGGAACGATATGTGACTCACCGTAAGCCACCGGTGCTGTTATTTTAAGTAGCCCTTTTGGTACCGTTTGCATCTGAGTAACCGCCAGCTCAGCAGTTTCCAGCCCTTCAACCAGACTACGACAATGCTGATAATAGGTTTGTCCAGCCTCGGTCACCGAGACTTTTCTGGTGGTTCTGACCAACAGCTTTACCGCTAATCTCTCTTCAAGGGCGGAAACCCGCCGGCTTACCTGAGCAACAGAGGTTTTTAACTTCCTCGCTGCTTCGGTAAACGAGTGTGTATCCACCACAGCAACAAATTCTGAGACACCTTCCCAATTCGCCATCGGATTTTTCCTCTATCTTTAAATAAGCTCCGGCAGAACATTATTACATATACGTAAAAGAATTTTGTTATTTCATCCGATTATCATTCATTAGGAAAAATATAAAATAACCGCATCAAGAGACAATAAACGTAATACTGCAAACTGAATTCTGAGGAAGAAAAAATGGCATTAGATATCAAACCCGGTCAAGAGTTTATTAAGTCAAAAGCAGCTGTCGCATGGAAAGTGGGCGAACCACTAAAAATGGAAGAAGTTGATGTACAACTGCCTAAAAAAGGGGAAGTTCTGGTTCGCATCGTCGCAACAGGAGTTTGCCATACCGATGCATTCACCCTGTCCGGTGACGATCCTGAAGGTATTTTCCCTTCAATTCTGGGTCACGAAGGTGGCGGTATTGTTGAAATGGTAGGTGAAGGTGTCACCAGCGTTGAAGTCGGTGACCACGTTATCCCGCTGTATACAGCTGAATGTGGCGAGTGTAAGTTCTGTAAATCAGGCAAAACTAACCTGTGCCAAGCTGTTCGTGAAACTCAGGGTAAAGGCCTGATGCCGGATGGTACGACTCGCTTCTATAAAGATGGTCAGCCAATTTATCACTATATGGGTTGCTCTACCTTCTCTGAATATACTGTTCTGCCTGAAATTTCTCTGGCGAAAGTAAACAAAGAAGCCCCTCTTGAAGAAGTGTGTCTGCTTGGTTGTGGTGTAACAACTGGTATGGGCGCAGTATTGAACACTGCAAAAGTACAGGAAGGCGATACAGTAGCGGTATTTGGTCTGGGTGGTATCGGACTCTCTGCCATTATCGGTGCACGTATGGCAGGTGCCAGCAGAATCATAGGTATCGATATCAATGAAAGCAAGTTTGAGCTGGCTCAGCAACTTGGTGCTACTGATGTAATAAACCCTCAGAAGTTCGATAAGCCTATTCAGGAAGTTATCGTTGAAATGACGGACGGTGGTGTTGATTACTCATTCGAGTGTATCGGTAACGTAAATGTAATGCGTCAGGCACTTGAATGTTGTCATAAAGGCTGGGGCGAATCTGTCATTATCGGTGTAGCCGGTGCCGGTCAGGAAATCTCAACCCGCCCGTTTCAGTTAGTAACTGGCCGCGTATGGCGTGGTAGTGCATTCGGTGGAGTTAAAGGCCGCTCTGAGTTACCTGAGATTGTAGAACGTTACATGGCAGGTGAGTTTGGCTTGCAAGAGTTCATTACTCACACCATGGGTCTGAAAGGCATCAACGAAGCATTTGACTTGATGCACGAAGGTAAGAGCATCCGCTCTGTTATTCATATGGATAAGTAATTTACTGTTCAGTATCGACCATCGCTGTGCTTTCCCATAAGTACAGCGATTTTCCACTAATAATAAGAGCTCAACACTATGACACTTGTAAATGTAAGTCAGAATAAAGTTGCCGGAGGCTGGCATAAACAATATACACATGACTCCCGTGTGCTGAACTGCAATATGCGCTTCGCCATCTTTCTGCCACCAAATGCCTCAAAATCGAATCCTGTTCCGGTTCTGTACTGGCTATCAGGACTGACATGCACTGACGAAAACTTTATGCAAAAAGCCGGAGCTTTTAAAAAAGCAGCTGAGTTAGGTATGGCTATTGTTGCCCCGGATACCAGCCCCCGCGGTGACAATATCCCTGACGATGAAGCGTATGATTTAGGCAAGGGAGCGGGATTCTATGTCAACGCAACAGAAAAACCGTGGTCTGAGCATTACCATATGTACTCCTATGTGGTTAAAGAACTTCCGCAACTTATTGAAAATAACTTCCCGGTAACTAGCATTAAGTCTCTTGCCGGTCATAGCATGGGCGGCCATGGCGCTATGATTATCGGACTTAACAATCCTCAGCGGTACAATTCAATCTCTGCATTTAGTCCGATTGGTAACCCGATGCAATGCCCATGGGGCAAAAAAGCATTTACCGCATATCTGGGCAGTGATTTTTCTGTCTGGAAGAAATACGATGCGAGTGAACTGCTTAAGCAGGAAAAAGCCACTTTGCCAATTCTGATTGATCAGGGTGATGCCGATGATTTTCTTGAAGAGCAGCTTAAACCAGAGTTGCTACTTAAGGCTGCAGAAAGCAACAACTCTGAACTCACCCTAAGAATGCAACCCGGCTATGACCACAGTTACTTCTTTATCTCGACGTTTATTGAGCAACATCTTGAGTTTCATGCTGAATATATGGGCGTGTAAAGAACAGCAAAGATACGTCGCTAACCGTGACGTATCTTTTTCATTTCTGATACCAAGCAAAACTCCAACACAAACCGTTATTTTCACTCAATTTCACGCTAAATATCAGCCAATGCGCTTTTAATGATATGGCATCATTTCCTGCCAGAGATTCTTTAGACACAAGGCGATCTGTTATGTTATGCTCAGACCATAACTCAATTAAAGTGAACGCGCAGGATGGATTTGAAGCTCTACTCAATATGCATGGTGAGCAAGTCCACAGAGACGATGGATATTGGTGGAAAATAGAAGTTTGGAAAGTTCCTCCGACAAAAGAACGTCCTCACGGTATACGCTACAACCTGACACTGCACAATAAATACAATAAACGAGTATTTGGTCATGACAATGCCCATGCAGTGAAAACTCCCAAACGGAGTAAATACAGCGGCAAGCGTTATGAGTATGACCACCTACATAAGTCTGCAGTAGATAAAGGAACACCTTATGAATTCTCAGATTGCTACTCTTTACTGCAAGATTTTTTTGAAGGGATAGATAGAACGATAGAGGTTATAGAAGGTAAATAATATGAAAGCAAGAATCGGAATTATGTCAGAAGAACTGATTCGTGTAAGATTACTAGCCGTTGCTCAAGGTAAGTACTTACCTAAAGAGAATGAGCCTAAGATATGGTACACCTCTTTCAACACTGTTTCTCAACTGCTTAGGCCGGAAAATATAGAACTGCTTCGCCTAATCGATTCTGAACAACCTGAAAGTTTAACCCAACTCTCAGAGTTGACCGGACGGGCAAAATCAAACCTGTCGAACACACTTAAAGCATTAAGTGAAAAAGGCTTTATCCGCCTTGAACAAGGAAAAGGAAAAACAGTTAAGCCAGTTGCTGTATTTACAGATTTTGAAATAGTAACAAACTCAGAGCTGGAATATCAGCTTATGCAGTTATCAATCGAGACAGATGCGGCTTAATATGTTATTGGATCTCGTTGAACTTCCCGGCACAACGAAACGCCATTAATCAGTTAGTCAGCTAGCCAAAAGGTCGCAACAGCGACCTTTTGATAGTCAGTTGCACTCAAGTCACACAGTGACTTCTTCGTTACTAACTTCTGCTGAGCAAGCCATTTTCTTCTGATGATTTTTATTTCTTTCAAGAGATTGTTTTACCTCATCAAGATAGTCTCCTTTTAATTTATAAAAACGGGAATAAATGTAATATGAGATAGCTGCGACAATGACAGGGAAAACTAGGAAGAGAAACCGCATACTTGCTATTGTCTCTGGTGATTGGGTTTCATTAGGGACATAACCGCTAACAGTTAATACTATGCCCATAATAAATCCCGTTGCTGCATTACCCAATTTAAACTGCATAGGCATTGCTGCAAATATTACTCCCTCTGCCCGCTTACCAGTTTTAAGCTCGCCATAATCCATACAGTCGGTAAGCATAATTATCATCAATACCAACATGAAGCCATGGCCAGCACGAACAAGTATTGAACCAATAGCAATTAGCACAACATTATGTAATGCATAAAAACTGGAATAGGCTAATACGGCACACCCCAGAATAGGTAGCAAATAAGCAATTTTAGTTAAGGTTTCACGGCTTATCTTTTTCAGGACGAAAGGAATAATAAGTTGTGTTATCACTTCTGCTATACCAGCAACTAACATGAAAGTACCAAAAAGCTCCTGACTTTCTACAACATAAGTAAAATAGTAGACAGCAAAGTAAAGAATAGTCCCGACAATATTAAAAAAGAAAAACAACGCCAAGAATATGATAATTAGTTGATCATTACTTTTCAGCATATTCCAGAAATCTTTTAAAGTGTATTGGGGTTTATCTTCTGCTTGCTTTCCCTCTTTAAAATTATATAAAAGCACCATCATAGCTAGAAAAAACAGTACTGCTGCAAATGTTGCAGTCAGGCTAAATCCTCGCCCTTGATCCCCGTCACCTAAATAATCTACTGCTACAAAAAAGAATGAGCCAATCACCATCCATGCGACGCTAATCATGCTGCGTGGCCAAATTACTAAGCTGGCTTTTTCTTCATCTGACTTGGCAACATTTGGCAAAATACACCAGAAAGGAATCTCAATTGCTGTAAATGCCATACCCCACAATATATAAGTAATTGTGATATAAAAATACAGCATACTGCCTTCAAGCCATTGAGCATTAAACATGGCTATAATTAATATCGTGTTAAACAATGCACCGGTAAAAAGCCATACTTTTATTCGGCCAAACCGGCTTTTAGTTTTATCCACCAGTATACCCATCAAAGGATCATTAAATGCATCCCATATTCTTGCCACCAAGAACAAGGTACCAACAAACGCAGGTGACACTCCTAATATATCTGTAAAATAGAACATTGCGTATAATAATACGACACCACAAGTTATATCTTTGCCAAACGCACCTATGCCATAGGCGAGCTTGGTATTTAGTGAAATAGCACTCATACCACTACCTTTTATGTTAATTGATTTTTATAAGAAATAAATTAATGGAAATTAATACTGAATTTCTATCATCTGATGACCTATTATTTTTTCCACTAAAAAATAAACTCTGTCACTTATCTTTTTGAACTCAACCTCAATATCCTGTGGAACCAGTTTTATTGATTTAACATCAACATCATATTTTATAGAGAAGTCCACTTTATAAATGGGAATAACATCTTCAACAATGAGAGTTTCATCAGATTTACGTTCAGGAATGTAATGCAATAGATGTAACACATCCCGGTTTTTTATTTGTTGAGCATTTAATGCAGTAATAAGGCTACCGGGACCATTGTGTCGTAACAAAGGCTCTGGTAATAGCATGTCAATTGCATCTAATACCATTTTTTTAACCCAAATAGGTGCGTTTTTTACAAACTGATTAAAAACCGGGTGACAAAAATAAATACCACTACTACTTTGAACTACACCTGGATAACCCACCTGACCAGAAGAAGGTGTATGCATGTGCGAACAGAAGTGCTGCCACGTACGATTAAAATAGGGCTTCACCACATTACACAAAACTTTGCTAGTTGGTAACGGCAATACCTCGAGCCCTTTTAGGTACATCACATGTTCAGTTTTC
Organism: Vibrio sp. SCSIO 43137; assembly: GCF_028201475.1. Taxonomy (NCBI): domain Bacteria; kingdom Pseudomonadati; phylum Pseudomonadota; class Gammaproteobacteria; order Vibrionales; family Vibrionaceae; genus Vibrio; species Vibrio sp. SCSIO 43137. The sequence goes on from NZ_CP116384.1 coordinate 1,376,154, forward strand.
GGTAAATCTTTACCTATTGACTCACCAGGCAGCAAATAGTCAGGGCTAAATGGCGCATCTCCGATATATGACACTCCAAATAAATCACTACTAAAGCTGGCCTCCTCTGGTTTCAAACCTGACTTATAGGTAGCAAGAACCTTACCTCCTTGCTCACAATAACTACGAAGACGTTTATCCAGAACTTCATCGACAGGCACTTCATCAGGCAGTATCAGCAGTTTGTATTGTTCAAAATCAGCTCTACTATCGATAATGTCAAATTGATGCCCTCCTTCTACTAATATACGCGTCACACCATGGAGCACCTTGGCTTGATCCCAAAACTCAACGGTCAGAGTAAACTCTTCCGGATTAAGAACACCAATATCTGTTTTGGCTTTTGCTGCAACGCACCATGGTTCGACATCTTTAACCTGACGATAGACTTCACCGACAAGATCATAGGTTGCCTTTGAAGGCTGACCATCAGGGTGTAGCTGATCACCTATCGAGCACTTACCATTCATTGCCAGCATATGGAATACTTCAAACTCCAATGCAGCTTGGTTCTTAAACGAATGCATATCACCCCAAGAGGTATGAAACTTCCCTGTCATTCCTATAAAGTCATAACCTAATGTTCTGGCATAACGTACAACCGCCGGAAAATGTCCATATCCCCATTCTCCGGTTGGTAATGATTCAACTTCCAGATGACTATAGTGTTCAATCGAGTCTCTTGTATCAGGAGCAATATGGCCCTGATTATAGAAAATCTCACAATGTGGATTAAAACCACGAATATGTGCAGATATTTCCTTTTTAAACCCTTTCATCATCTCAATGGCAAATACCATTCGATCATCTTTTTCACTGGGATTTAATCCCTGCGCTTTCATATCTGCACGACACCAGCGACATGAGCAGTCAATAACTTTGACAATATCAAGGAACAAGCCCGTTACCGGAAACGTGCCAAACAACTCAGAAATATGCTCTTTTAACCATCCTCTGTATGGCGTGTTTACACACAGTGCACGACGAAATGTTGGTTCATATAAACCTTCGGTCATCTCACCCTGTTCACCAACGACATGCCATTCCGGGTTGTGCATTGAGATGTACTCATCCCACTGAACAGTAGTATAAATCGGAACCCGGATACCCCTATCTCTTAGAGACTGAACTTGCTCTACTAATAAGTTCTTATTGACTAAGTTGGGATGAATCCGTTCAGAATTACACTTTGATGGATAGTACATATAGCCATGGTGGCAACGGGCAAAACATGTCACTGAATTAACGCACGCATCAACAAACATATCCGCAAACTGCTGCTTATCAAACGAGCCGCCTACATCAGGAATATGTTGACTGGTATGAAAGTCAAGGTGAACTTGACGAAAAGCAATATCTTCCATAATTCGTACCTTATAAAGCTATTAATGAATGTTTATGACATCCTGACCCGACAAGACATCATGTGAGTAACCTAATAACTTGCCTCAACTCTCTACTCTCAACCCGTAAGATTTGAACTTGTCGAGCACCACTTCCATTTCGTTTTGAGGCAGAACGGCAACATCAGCCGTGACAGATAAGGTTTTAAGGTAAAGCTCTGCCAGTACTTCTGTTTCATGAGCCAGCCATAGCGCCTTATCCAGATCAGACTCACCAGCGATCAGTCCGTGATGTTGAAGTAAAATAACCTTGCTGTTTGCGATTCCCTCACCGACATAGCGGGCAAGCTCTTTGCTGCCGAAAGTCGCATAAGGGACACATGGGATCTCATGACTACCTGAAGCGGCCACCATGTAGTGAATTGCCGGAATTGAGCGATTTAAAATCGAGACTGCCGTACTATTAACTGCATGATTATGAACCACAGCGTTAATCTCACTGCGGACTTGATAGCAAACTAAATGAAATAGCCATTCTGACGATGGCAGCTTCCCTTGTTCGAACTCTCCTTCACTGCTAACAAACGTAATATGCTCTGGAGTCAATTTGTGATACTGGATTCCCGTCGGGGTAATCAACATTCCATCTTGGTAACGAACGCTTACATTACCTGCCGTCCCCTGATTTAAACCTAGCCTCGTCATTTCAAGGCAAGTCTCGATAATCTTTTCACTCAACTCATTTCTGTTCATGAATAACATCCTTAACGGGCTTTACACCGTTATTTAATGTAACGATGGCATGCTTAGCCTATTTACCTTAAAAAAACAGCAACTTAATTAGGCGAAGTATTTCTTTATCTATCGGTAATCACTTTTGTTAACCCATTTAAATCACATAGTTTGAACAAACTTTTCTTGCCATATTTTGACCTGTCAGCAATCAATACCACCTGTTTAGAGATGGCCATTAACGTCTGTTTGATTTGATAGTTATACTCATTGGAATCCCACACACCTGATTGTTCGTCAAAGCCAACACAAGAGATAAAGCTGACATCCGCAGACATGTTTGAGAGCGAATTAATCGCGACAGAACCATAAAAACTGCCATATTTAGCTGAATAACGTCCGCCAGAACAGATAACACGAATATTGTCTTTTCCTTCCAACGCCAGAATATTCTTTAATGAGTTGGTAATTACCGTGCAATTAATGTTTGGCATTTGCAGAGATAGGCACCAACTTGATGAACTTGCATCTAGGCCGATAACCATATGCTCTTTAATTTGAGTCAGGGCTTCTTTAACCAAACTTTCTTTTATTTTGAGGTTATCTTTAGAGCGCTCTGAAAAGGGGCGTCCTACATCAGTACTACTGGATTTGATACTGATAACTGCACCATGTACTCTTTTGATCACTCCCTGCTCATCCAGCTTCCTCAGGTCACGACGCATGGTTTCGACCGAAACATCAAATTTGTCAGCCAAATCACGTACAGTGACCTTTTCAGATGCATTGATAAACTCTAATACTTTGGTTTTTCTCATAAAATGCCCCCTCCAACTGTTCTTTAAATTATCAGCAACATGCATGACCGTTAGTGATAATGGTCTTCCTATGGTCAAAATCGGATATTTTTTCTGCATTTTTGCGACCGAACGGTCAAACGGGCAAACGGTCATCAACAGAATTGGAGAGGGTAGAAAAAGAGACGCTAACAACGGACAGAAGGGGATAATTACTGGAATTGACACCCTGCCTGCTAACGAAAAGCTTAGCGGACTATGGTGTCACTTAGGTATACAAATATCGAAGAGAAAATTTAGATAATACGGTTCGAATCAACCACTGTAGTTACACAAGATTATTGACAGGGTCTACAAACGTGACTCCTTAACTGCTACTCACTACCCGGTTTTTACCATTCGCTTTAGCCTGATACATAGCCAGATCGGCTTCTTTCACAATCTCAGAAAAGTGTTTTCCGTTATGGCTTTCAGCTACGCCCATGCTGGCCGTCACTTGGGTATCTTCTGATTCCCGTATCGACTGCAGTAATGAGTTGGCTAATACAGAAGCTTGCTGTTTACGGCTTTGAGGGAGCAGAATAATAAACTCTTCGCCACCCCAGCGGGCTGCATAGCCAGTTCCTTCCAGTAGTTCCATAGTATGACGGGCAATACTCACCAGCACCTGATCACCAACATGGTGACCTTGTGAGTCATTCACCTTTTTGAAGTCGTCGATATCAAACAGAATAATGGCATATTTGTCTGACTGACTTTCCCCCAGCGCATCCATTTTCCGCCGGTTAAGCAGGCCGGTTAACGTGTCAGTTTCTGCCAGCTTCTTCAGTTCACGGTTTCGCTCTATCAACTTACGCTGCAACGAAACGATCTGCGAATGGTTTTTTACTCTGGCAATCACTTCCATGACTTCAAACGGTTTTTGAATATAATCGACACCGCCAACCTGAAACGCTCGTACTTTATCCTGAACATTGTCCAGAGCACTAAGAAAAATGATAGGAATATTGGCAGTTAAGGGGTCTGCTTTAAGCTGGCTACAAACTTCATAGCCGTCCATTCCCGGCATCATAATATCCAGCAGAATAAGATCTGGCTGCTTTTTTTTGCATATCCTCAGGGCTGCACTTCCACTTGCCGCCCCTTTTACTTTATAGCCTTCAGCATCCAGTAACTGGGTAAGCAACTTTATGTTTTCTACCGTGTCATCAACGATCAGTATTTCTGTTTGCGAATTATCGAAAGGCATAATTTACTTACCGGCAACTGATAAGCTGCCAGCACTCCTGTTTACTTATGTTGAAAAAGCTCAAACAGATCATCGAACTGATAGTTTTCAACCAACTCAACCAACTGACTACGTAATTCTCTCTCTTCGACAAGTTGTTCAAAAAGACAAAACAGTTCTTGCTGGTCTCCCTGTTCTGCGGCATCAATAACGCTGGCCATTTGCTCCGCTGTCAGCAGCATCTGCAAACTTTCCCTGTCAAGCTTGCTGGTGCTACTGTTATTCTCTTCAGCAACTTCACCCTCATAGACATACTCTATGCCAAGGTGCTTGCTCATAATGTGGAACAGCTCCTGTGGAAGAAATGGCTTGCGGGCAAAATCATCCATACCAGCCTTTAGCATCTCTTCAACTTCATCGTTAAAAACACTGGCGGTTAAAGCTGCGATTTTTACATCACTATTATGCTCTGCGAGGCGGATTTCTTTGGTTGCCTGTAAACCGTCTTTCACCGGCATTCGGCGATCCATCCAGATAAAGTCCGGGCTCCAGCTTTTATGCAGGTTGACAGCTTCCTCACCGTCCTGAGCAAGTTTCACAGTAAAACCTGCTTCGCTAAGCAAGGTAGTAATCAGTTTCTGATTATCTACCTGATCTTCCGCCACCAGAACCTTAGGACTGATCGTTCCCTCTTTCAGGCCAAGCACCCTCAGTGATCCAGACATTGAGGTTTTCTCAGCCTTACTTTCATCATTGGAAACATTCATATCTAATTTGAAAGTGAATACCGAACCTTCACCAGGCGCACTGCTCACTTCCAACTGGCCGCCCATCAGTTCTACAAACTGACGGCTAATACTCAAGCCAAGACCAGTTCCCCCCTGAGTGGTTACAGAACCTACCTGCTCAAAAGGTTTGAAAATTCTGTCCAGATCAGCCTGTTCGATGCCAATACCTGTATCACTGACCTTAAAACTTACTTTGTGCCTGCCTTCTCCGGTATTCAGGCTATTAACTTGTATGTTTACATAACCGTTGTCGGTAAATTTAATGGCGTTACCAATCAGGTTAATCAGAATCTGGCGGGTCTTAATTGCATCACCGGAGACAAACTTCGGCACTCCTACATCAATATCGCACTGAAAGCAAAGCTGCTTCTGCATCGCCTTCATCTGCATCAGCTCTCTGACTTCTTCAACCACTTCCCTGAAGTTAAACCATTTATGTTCCACCACATTGTGTCCGGCATCGATCTTAGACATATCCAGAACATCGTTGATAAGCGACAATAAGTGTTCACCGGAACGATTAATGATCTCCAGATACTCCTGATGCTGAGGAATAAGACGCTCATCATTTTTTAATATCTGAGAATATCCCAGAATAGCATTGAGTGGGGTACGCAACTCATGGCTCATATTGGCCAGAAAGATTGACTTGGCGCGGTTTGCTACCTCGGCTTTATCACGGGTCTCTGTTAACTTTTGTTGCAGATCTTTTAGTTTATCAACGTCAACATGGATACCGTTCATTCGGGTAACGACACCATTTTCATCCCGTTCGAATACCTTGCCCTGATCGAGGATCCACTTCCAGCTACCGTCTCCGCATTTCACCCGGAACTCAGCGTGATAAAGCTCGGTTTTTCCCTCGAGGTGTTCCTGAATTTTCCGGGTAGTTGACTCGAGATCATCGGGGTGAACTAATGTACCCCACTTTTCAATACCGTTTACAATCTCAGAAAACAGCGAGTCGTCGGCAAGAATCTCTTCCGGTGGCAACTTTTTCTGAGTCGCCCATGTACGGTTACCGACAATCCGGCCTTTGGAAGGGTTATAGTCCCAGATACCTATGTTGGCACCCTGCATAGCCAAATCGAGCCGTTCAATATCTTTTTCCAGATACTGCACTGTCTCCTTCAGTTTTGTCGTTTCAGTGATCTCTTTCAGCCAGAGATACCGCTCACCCTCTTGGCTCATCACATCAAGACGAAGCTGCCATACCTCTTCCTTCACTGTAATCAGGTCATAAGGGTACTCCGCACAGACTGGCTGACTCAGCCAGAGCCGAAACCCCTGGTCAGAAATACAATCCGATAGAGCAACACCAACGCACGGTTGAAATGTCCATACTTCAGCTTGCCTCGCCTTAAGGTTCATTTCCCTGATTGTTCCCTGACCATCTACTACTATCAAGCCGACAGGTAACGTATCTATATTCAGCTGCATCATAAATTGTCGTTGATTTACCGTGTTATCTAATCAAAAAGTGAAAATAGCGGAGCTCATATTATCGAATATTGAGCTTTTCAATAAAGTTAATCTCTAAGCCAACAAAGTGTTTAGTTTATTCTAATAAACATTGATTATGGGAAATTGGCTGAGCACTGTCCAGAATCATATGTGACTAATGTCTTATTTTAATGCCGTGCTTTTAGGAAAGATTTCAGAGTTGAGAGCTAATAACAAATCTAGGTCAATTTTGGCGAAGTTACAGCAAATGGTAAAGAAAATGATGCTAAATGTTGTAAACCTTTTCTGTTGAAAAGATTTATAACACTTGGAAATTAACAGGCAAAACGCCCCGGCTACCGCTTAATCAGTAAGGAACAAATCTGCGGCAACTACACCACGCCACAATAGTTGCTACTAAAGTAAAAACCATTAAACAGGGAAAGACAAACAGTAAATGAATAAGGAAAGGAGCCGACCAGATAAGTCGTTCGTTTTTATATAACTGGAATATCACTATCAGAGCGGAAAGTAATGCCGAAGCAACAAACAGCACCAGCCCTAAACCTGCTATCTCATTACCTTGTGACCAAAGCATAGCATTTCGGTAAACTTCCGGTAGATCCCGTGTCATCAGTGCCAGAACATAAAGAAACACCAGAGCAGAAAAGCTAACCACCGCTCTTTGAATCAGCTCAAATCTCATCCTCGAATATCCCTAACTTTCACTATCCACAGCGGACTGACAGAGATAAGAAACAGAACAAGCTCAGTTCCATTTCAATGTATTCACAGTCAGCGAGTATTGGGTAAGGAACAATTAATTAACCCTATAGATTACGAGTGTATTAAAGAGATAGGGTTGCAAATGCAACCGCTATCACAATCGTGAAAATTAACTTATCTCCGTATCAGAACTGTGAGCTACTGACTAAGATAGCTTCTAGCCAACGCAATAGAGCCGTATGACTAGAACGGCATAATTCCTGAGTAGCGAACACCGGAAAGCTGTGCCATCTCCCTATTCCACGTGGCAAGATCTTCACAGTTAAACTGGTTTAGATGGTTATGCCCGCAAGCTCTTGCCATCACACTCATCAATTCTGTCGATGCTTCAAAGAAGTTCTTAAGTTGATGAGAGGCTTTTTCTACGTTCAGTCTTTGCCTTAAATCCGCTTTCTGAGTTGCAATTCCGGCAGGGCAGTTATTGGTATTACACATTCTGGCAGCGACACAACCAATTGATTGCATTGCACTATTAGAGACAGCAACCCCGTCAGCTCCCAGCGCCATTGCCTTAACAAAGTCCATAGGTACACGCAAACCACCGGTAATAATCAATGTTACTTTGCCGCTGGCACCAACCTTATCAAGATAGTGTCTGGCACGGGCTAATGCCGGAATTGTCGGTACACTAATATGATCGCGGAACATCTCAGGCGCAGCACCTGTACCTCCTCCGCGGCCGTCAAGAATGATGTAATCCGCTCCTACATCCAGAGCAAACTGAATATCTTGTTCAATATGATTAGCACTTAGTTTAAAACCAACGGGAATTCCACCGCTGACCTCTCTTACACGATCGGCAAACTGTCTGAAATCCTTCACCGTATGGAGATGCTTAAAAGTAGGAGGTGAAATAGCGGCAGTGCCCGCTTCCAATCCACGCACTTCGGCGATTTTTCCGATGTTCTTCGCCGCTGGCAAATGGCCGCCAGTTCCGGTTTTAGCGCCCTGCCCACCTTTAAAATGGAATGCCTGAACACGTTTGAGTATGGATTCCTGATAACCAAAGCCCGCACTGGCCAGCTCATAAAAATAGCGTGAGTTTGCGACCTGCTCCTCAGGTAACATGCCCCCTTCACCGGAACAAATTCCGGTACCTGCCAACTCAGCCCCTGTTGCTAATGATATTTTTGCCTCTTGTGATAAAGCACCGAAACTCATATCAGATACGAACAGCGGGATATCCAGTTTAAGAGGCTTTTTCGCCTGCGGCCCGATAATCAGTTCCGTAGCTACCGGTACATCTTCCATCAGAGGCTTTGTCGCCATCTGCGCCACCATAATCTGGATATCATCCCAGTGGGGCAATAAGTGTCTTGGGACTCCCATGGAGGTCATTGGCCCGTGATGGCCCATTTTTGACAACCCTTCCCTTGCCAGTTGATGAATAAACTCTACCGTAGGCTCCTGCTCAGTCGCAACGGCAGCCGGCATCTTATCGGCGCTCTGAATCTGAACGCCCGGCCCCTCTTTGCCAAGATCTTTGTCAGAGAACTGCTTATGGGCTCCGTCGCAAAACGGCTGATTTTGAGAGTGTTTGCAGCGACACAAGTAGGCATCACCATCTTCATCAGGGGAGAATCGTTTCGGCTTAAAATTTGTACCGGCATGGGAGCCATCACAAAAGGGCTGTTTTCCCGAACGGCCACAGGTACAAAAGTAGTAATCTTGCCCGGCAGTGAGTTCAACTTTTATCGGTTTAATGTCGGCAATTACTGGCTTACTCATCATCCATTTCTCCCAGATTCCTGTTCACCAGATAGCAATGCCCGGTGAAATCCTTTTTTTAAAGTAAAGGAAGAAAAAGCGATATGTTCAATATAGATATAACGAAGCTAAAGGGATGTGTGACAGAAAGGCTGAATATTAAGAGAGATTATAAAGATAGAAAAAGAGGTTCAGATTAAGAACAAAAGGCATTCCCTGCCATCTGTGCTTTTGCGCTTATAAAAGAAGTTAAGCGCCAGATTATACACTGCCGTCTCTGAAGCCTGAGTCAGAATACAGAAGCGTTAGTTGTTTCTATTAATATAACTTAGTAAGTGCCGTACAACTTATGCAGCGTGACGTGCAACTTCGTGCGGGTATACGCGCATACCAGTTTGAGTGTTTTCATAAACAGACAGCTCAGCAAGATATGACCAGTCGTAAGTTTTAGTTCCAGTTTGCATAGACAGACGCTCAATAACAGTATCGATATGACGGCCAGCATAGTCTTTATTAGGTACAAATAGTTGTTTGATAACAGATAGCATAGTGACTCTCCACTTTTGTAATTAAATTACCATTTTGTTGGATTAAATAATAATACATCTTACTAGTGTGATCAAGATCTCTTTTTATCTGTATTTAAAATTTCATATTTGTGTAATTTTACCACATTAACTCCTTTATTTAACGGTCATGGTAGCGGAGAGTTTTCGTCACTCTTCTCAACCATTTAATTATCCTTTTACCTCATGGGCAATTTCACTTAAAGCAACCCTGTTCATACTTGATTCAACCCTCAATATATAAAACTTATTTCTTATTAAGCTTGAGTGCCCATTTGATTAAAATCAAAATTATCCGCTCAACTGAGGCGTAAATTGATTGTTCTGAAGGAATACAGAGGAGAAATTACAATGATGTATAAACACTATCTTAGAGAGTTTTTGGGGCTGGCTTTTATTGTTTCCGTCGTACTTGGTACTCTTAGTCTGCTATTAGATTTGCTGGCTGCTTTCGCCTACTGGAACCATGAAGAGCTTATTGCCAATCTGTTTCTGCACGAGTCTCTCTACTTTATCGTTTTCATTATTCCCCCTTACTTTATTGCTAAGTATATCAACCGCTCTGAGTTAACTAAGGCATCGGGCGATTATCTGAAGATGAAAAGAATTGCCGAAAACATCTAGGTCACTTGGGTATATACTATCTTTTAACTATTGGTTGTAAGTTATATAACTAATAGTTGAAAGATAGCGATAGTGAAAGTCGCTACAATCAGAATGGATTTTAGTGATAAGAGGCAACTATGATTCCCTCCCAGCTTCCCCTTTTTATTGCAGCCGCACAGGAAGGCAGTTTCTCTGCCGCAGGACGAGGGCTCGGTATCTCCGCCGCCGCAGTCAGTAAGGGCATTGCCATTCTGGAGAAGAAGACCAGTGTCAGGCTTTTTCATCGTAATACGCGCCAGTTTTCCCTGACAGAAGATGGCGCAACGCTCTACCAACAAGTGACTCCTCTGCTGTCTGAAATAGAGAGCAGTATTGACGGTATGACAGAGCAAAACCGAAACCCGTCCGGCAAAATACGGGTTAACCTGCCCGACAGTTTTGGCCGCAGTTTTATCATACCGCATATTCCGGAGTTTCTCAGACGCTACCCTGATATCCAGTTAGATCTTGTCTTTGATGACAGAGTGCTGGACATAGTAGACGAAGGGTTTGATGTTGGTGTCGGGAATCAAATTAATGAGGACAGTCGCCTTGTTGCCCGCCCAATCTACTCCATGCAGGGAGGCATTTTTGCCAGCAAAACCTACCAGCAAGAGCAGGGGTTACCACAGTCGATTGAACAACTCTCAGATCATAACTGCATTGCTTATAAGCCCCTCACCTCCGGCAGAAACTTTTCATGGCCGCTGAAGGATAGTCAGGGAGAACATATCCAGTATACTCCCAGAGGCAACCTGAGCCTGTCGAATATAACCGCAGCCAAAACGGCAATTATGCAAGCTCTTGGGCTGGCTTATATGGGAAGCTGGCATCTGAAAAATGAGCTGGAAAAAGGAGAAATTGTCCCTGTGCTGGAATCCTCCTGGATAACGCCAAAACCTGTCTGGATCTACTACTCATCGCGGCAGAATCTGCCCAGACGAATTCGTCTGTTTATCGATTTTATTGTTGAGAAGCTCTCAGCTTTAACTTCAGGTTGAAGATTAAACAACCTTTGCCCTGCTACTGCATCAGGTAAATTCGCTGAATAATACTCCCGACTCAAAACTGACGGAGAAAAAAATGAAAAAGGTACTTGTTCTAGGTTCAACAGGCTTAATTGGCGGCGCGGTTTCAGAACTTCTGCAAGAGAGCGCTGAGGTTATCGGAGCATCTTTCAACCACCCTGAAAATGCCGTTGATATTTCCGATCCGGAATCACTGAAAGCCCTGTTTGCCAAAGTGGGCAAGGTCGATGCCATTGTTTGTACTGCAGGTGTTGCTGAGCTGGCACCGTGGAACGAAGCTGGCGATGACAAATGGGAGTTTGGCCTGCGTAACAAAATGATGGGACAGATAAACACCATTCGCTTCGGCGAACAGTACGTCAATGACGGCGGCGCTATCGTTCTGTCTACCGGTATTCTTGCCCAGTATCCTTTCCCGGGCAGCGGTATTGTTACCACGGTAAATGCAGCAGTAGAAGCAGCTATCAAAGCCTCTGTAACTGAAATTGAGCGTATCCGCATCAACGCTGTTTCACCGGGCTGGGTTGCCGAAACCATGGTTGCAATGGGTATGGATCCAGAGCCGGGCATGCCGGCAAAACAGGTCGCCCAGCACTATATCGATCTGATTAACCAAAGCACCAGCGGCGATATCGTGATTGCAGCTAAGCAGTAACAGTAGTCACCGATACCCCTCAGCCGCTAATATCTACTATGGTTGAGGGGTATCAAACCCGGAACTTCTCCAGCTCTTGTTCTGTTTCAGAGGCAAGAGACTGAAGTAACACACTGTTCTCCACAATCTTTTCAGCATGCGCAGCTACCTGCCTGCTTCTTGAGAAAATGGCATCTACGTTCTTGTTAATCTCTTCAGCAACAATGGTTTGCTGCTCAGTTGCTGTGGCTACCTGAGTATTTAAATCACTAATCTGCAATGTGTTCTGCTGAATCTGATGCAATGATTCACCGGACTTTTCTGATAGCTCTATAGTCTGCGCCATCTGGCTATTGCTTCTCTCCATTGAGTGATGAGCATTAACAGAAGCGGACTGCAGTTCACCAATAATGGTTTCTATCTCTATCGTTGATTCCTGAGTTCTCTGCGCCAGCACGCGTACCTCATCGGCAACAACTGCAAATCCGCGCCCCTGCTCACCGGCTCTCGCTGCTTCAATGGCTGCATTCAGTGCCAGCAAGTTGGTCTGTTCCGCGATACCTTTTATCACACCCAGAATGGTGCCTATATCATCACTTTTGCTGCGTAGTTCAGCGATCCTCTGATGGCTGGATTCAATTTCCTCACTAAGCTGATGCACACTTGAAATGGCCTGACTGAGCACTTCTCCACCCTGTTCAGCTTTATCTGCCGTATCTCTGGTGCTGGCCGAGGTATTGCTGGCTGTCTGAGCGATATCCTGTACCGTTGTCGACATTTGATTAATGGCCGTCGATGCAAGTTCTGTCTGGGAAAGCTGGCTCTGAATCACTTCGCTGGTCTGGTTGGCAGATTCAGCCATAGCACCGGCACTTCTCTGTACCTGCTGGGTAATTGTTCTCACCGAAGTCACGATAGTTTGTACCTGAGAGACAAAAACGTTAAATGAACGGGCAACCTGAGAAAACTCGTCCCGTGTCTGCTCATCCAGCCTTGCAGTCAAATCCGCATCTCCGCTCGCCACATCGTCCATTGCATGAGTAATCCAGTAAATGCGGCTGAAAATCCCTTTTGCCACGTAATAAAGCACGGCAGAAAGCAGTACCGTCAGCACTAGCGCTATTAAACCCAGTTCTTTGGCAAACAGGCTGAATAGCGCATTCACGTTATCAAAGTAGAGTCCGGTTCCCACATACATGTTCCACGGCTCAAAGCCCATAACATAAGCCACTTTCGGCTCAGGTATCTTCTGCCCCGCTTTAGGCCAGTTATGGTCGTAGAAACCGCCCCCGCTTCTGGCCAGATTAATCAAATCACGGGTCATAGGTCTGCCTGTACCCGGATCTTTTAAATCAATGATGTTCTCCCCTACCAGCTCTGGAGCTCCGCCCATGGCGATAAAGGTTCCCTGATAGTCAACGGCGAAGAAAAATTCCTGCCCGTCATCGTAACGCATGCTGTGAACAATATTGCGATACTGCTCTTTTGCCTCACCCAGAGTCAGTTCTCCCGATACCACCTTTTTGTTCAGGGAGTCCGCTACGCCCACCGTCACCTCAGTCAGAGAGCGAATCTTCTCTTCCAGCAACGCCATCATAAAGTTGTTACTCTGATAGAGAGCTACGGCACTCAAAGTACAGAGCGAAACCACGGTAGATAAGATAACCATCCAGATACGAGTTTTTACAGACATCACCACAACTCCTTAGTCGTCAACTTAATCGCTATAAGTTTCTATTTCAGGCTGCTCATTTGCTTTTCTATCAGCAGAATCAGAATATGGATTACTTTGATATGTACTTCCTGAATACGATCGGCATACCCCAGATGAGGAACCCGGATTTCAATATCAGCAAACTGTTTAAGCGCTCCGCCATCTTTTCCGCTCAAAGCAACGGTGGTCATCCCTTTTGCCTTTGCTTCCCTGAAAGCACGAATCACAGTCTCAGAATTACCGGATGTTGAGATACCAAGAATGGCATCGCCTTTAAAACCCACTGCTTCGACATAGCGGGCGAAGACATTGTCATAGCCAAAATCGTTACCCACACAGGTAATATGACTGGAATCGGAAATAGCGATGGCCGCAAAGCCTTTTCGGTCTTCGCGGTAGCGGCCCGTCAGCTCTTCAGCGAAGTGCATAGCATCGCAGTGAGAACCGCCATTTCCGCAGGAGAGAATTTTGTTGCCACGCAGAAGTGTACCGGCAAACAGCTCAGAAGCCTGCGCGATGCTACTTAGGTTTTCGGGATTATTGATAAAGTCAGCGAGAACGGACTGAGCTTCTGTCAGTTGTTGTTTTATGATTTCTGTGTTCATGGTGTTTAGTTAAGTAAAGAAAAATAGAGATAAGCTCTGTCACTGTGGCAAAGTGCGTCGCTATTTTCCCTTCACAGAAAAGAAAACGGCGCAGAAAGCGCCGTTTCAAGCTTGCAACTAGGCGTTGCGTTCTGCAATCACGGTATTAGATATCTCGCGCAGTTTCTTAACACTGATTCTTACTGCTTCTTCTTCCAGACCAGTCCACTCTTTGTGCGGGAAGTCCACTTCTACCGCAAGGAAGCCCTGGAAATCAGCCTTATCAAGAATGCGGGCAAGTTCAAGGTTGTCTACTAAGCCCATACCTACCGGTACACCAGCAAAGAAGTGCCATGATGTTGGTGGCTCACTGGTATCAACCATCAGATCTTTACAGTGTGTCGCCATAACGTGAGGAGCCAGCTTGCGCATACCCTCAATTGGATCGTCCAGCAGACGCAGGAAGTTACCTGTATCGAAGTTAACACCGAAGTAAGAAGAGTCAACGCCTTCAATGATCTGCATGATCTCATCTGCGGTGTAGTCGATATGATTTTCGATAGCCAGCTTAACGCCAGCTTCTTCTGCGATAACAATCGCTTCACGGAACTGAGCAATAAGAGCTTCAATCTGTGGCTGGTGATCTTCGTGACGGAACATCAGAGAAGAGCCACATACGCGCATTACATCTGCACCGATTGCAACTGCACAACGGATCTGCTCTTTCATATCAGCAAACGCTTCAGGGCTCTGGCCACGCTCCAGACCATCCGGGTGACCCCATGCGTACACACGGTCAAGACCATACTCATCCAGCTTCGCTTTGATCTTAGCCAGAGTTTCTTCATCACGACCCGGCAGGAAGCAAGACTCAAGAGAAACACCATCACAACCAACACTGGCAGCAAAGTCGATAAACTCAAATACCGTCATCTCTTTTTCTGGTTTTTCCTGTCCAGGGTACACTTCGCCGAAAAAGCGGTGGAAACAGTAGCTATCAATTCCGATTTTCATTTTATTTCACCTTAATATTTTTATGTCAGACCGGTAACCCGATGGCTTCCCGGCCATTTAATTCTTGTTTTGTGGCAATTACTCAGGGATCTTAATCCATTTGCCTTCTACACTTGACTGGTAGAAACCTTCCAGAACTTTCATCAGGTGCAGGCCATCTTCAAAAGTGGCGTATTCCACTTCACTCTCAGACTCTTTATCCAGAGAAGCGTAGAACTTAGTAAAGTTATGTTTAAACGCATCCGGGAAGCCTTCTACGTGGCCGTTCGGGTAGGTAGACACTGCCATACTCTCCGGTGATACGTGAGCAGACTTAGTGGCGATCTCATTGTGTTTGTCGCGGTGACCAACCCATAGCTCAGTAATGGAATCTGTATCCCAGTGCACAGAAAGTTCAGTACCGGAAACAATCAGGTCAGTCTTGTTTTTGCGACCCGGCATTACCTGAGAAATAACAGCGGTACCAATCGCGCCATTGTCGAAGCGCATCATCAGGTTACCGTGGTCTTCTGTATTGATTGGGCGCTTGGTGTAAGTCATATCGTCAGAGGCTTCAGCAAAAGTTTCCACTTCACCTTCAGGTTGCAGACGCTCTTCCCATACCGTTGCGTACTGAGCCATAACTTCTACGATTCGTGAGCCGGTTACGTTTTCTGCCAGATCAGCCCAGTGCAAACCGATATCTGCTACACAACGGGAGTTACCGGTGTTTTCACGCTCAACATGCCAGGAGTAGTCTGTCTGCTTAGACATCCAGTCCTGAACATAACCACCGTGTACGTTAAAGATGCGACCCAGCTTTCCATCTTTAACCATCTGACGCATTTCAGTAGGCATAGGGTAAAAACGGTTGTGGAAGTTGATGCCACCTGTCATTCCGGTTTCATTCTTCACTTTCACCATCTCTTCTGCTTCTTGCGGGTTCAGGCAAAGAGGCTTCTCACACATTACGTTAACGCCGGCATGCATTGCATCAACGGTAATCTGGTAGTGAGTATTGTTCGGAGTACATACGTGTACTACATCAAGATCTTCTTTTTCCAGCATCTCTTTGTAGTCGTAGTAGTACTTCTCTACATGCATCAGTTCTGCTTTCTCTTTAGCATTAAAGCTGTCACACACAGCGACAACTTCTACGTTGCCCATACGGCGAAGTGCTTCAACATGACCAAGACCGATAAAACCAGTACCGATAACGGCAGCTCTATACTTTTTCATTTGTTTCATCCTTATTAGAATATTTGTAGAGTCTGACGACAGCCTGCAAACCCCGAGAACTGCCGCCAGATTTAATCTTTATTAGTCAACGACTTTTGCGTTCCAGTTAAATACTTTGGCCATCTGCTGCAGCTTGGCTTTCTGGTTGCCGACAATGATCATCTGGTGGTGGCTGGATAGCTCTTCCATGACCTTTTCACCATCTTTGTAACGGATCAGCGAAGCGTTGAGGGCATCAGTTCCCGGGAACTGCATATACTCTTCAAGTTTCGCCGGAATAATGGCAATTTCGTTAAAGTCCTGATGAATCTTAGCCAGCGTGATATCACCGGTAGGCAGCTCACAGTCAACCATGTAAGCGTTGTCATCTACGATAGAGAGTACTTTCGGCACCATCTTGTACTTGGTACAGAAGTTACGGTTAGCGTTACCGCCGTAGCCGCAGTGCACGCCAAGGGCACAGTTATCCGGCTCTGGTACGTCAGGGAATGCATCCATTCTCTCGTGAGCAATTGCTGCCATACCAACAAGGAAAGGATAGATATTGGTCATCATCAGCGGCTCATACAGGGAGCGGTACATGATATAGGTGCTTAGCATGGTCAAAGTGTCACCCTCACAGCACCAGATAATGTCTTCTTTTTCGAACAACATATTCCAGACAACGCATGGGGTAGTAGCACAGCTGGCGGACTCATTCAGACAGTTAGCGCCGATACCTTCTACGTCACCCACTTCATCAATCACCTCTTTAACGGCGATATAGAGTTTTGCAGGAAGAAGCTGTTGATGCTGGTTAAGGCCTTCGTTTTCTACGTTCCAGCTCTCCCACTCAGCCATCGCTTCTTCGTCAGAGATCTCAGCAGCACGTTCGTTTACTGCTTTCCAGCTGCGGTAGATAATTTGAACGCCGGTGGCTTCTTCCATGCGCTCGGTACACTCTTTTTCCCACCAGTAAAAACGCTTAAAGATCCCCGGCTGCATACCTTCGCCCGGATCGTCCTGAAACATCAGGAACTTGGCACCTTGTTTCAGATGAGATTTCACACCGATTGAGCGAAGAACCACTTTACCCAGTTCAACGTTATAAGGCGAGAATACGTTCATGCCACGGGCACGCAGGTAGGAAACAATTTCCCAGTCCCACATTTCCACCGTACCAAACTTGGATGTCAGAACCACCATTGGCAAGTCGTACTGGCTAAGCTCTTCCTGATGACGGAAAGCGGCAAAAATAAGCTGAGGGAATACGATAGCATCAGCCTCTGCCGGTAACTCTTCTCCCACTACGATTGGGTCAAGAAACTCAGCTTCCTTTCCGTACATCTCTTTCAGTCGCAGCATCTGCTCATCGAATTCCAGTTTTTCCCTGTCATTTGTTTCGCTAAACGTCACAGGGACTAACTTTGCTCTAATATCTAATTTCATTGCTCCCGCCTTTTCTTTTCGAAAACAGTTTATTTTCTTATGCTTCTCATCGCCTCTGAAGACAATGAGTAAACTGTTCTATCTAATTTATGTTTTTACTATACTATTTATTTTCGAAGTGAAAATACGGTTTTTATATATTTGTGCTATTCGTCATATTTCGCAATTTATATTTGTGTTCTAAGTCATGTTTTTTCGAATCACAAAAACATTCTGTTACAAAATTACCACTAAACCGTAAAGCAACTATTAAATTAAGCCATTGTTTTATATAAAAATAAAAGCAAAAAATAAAAGTATCAAAAACAGAAGTACAGCAAGAAAAAAATTACAGTAGTTGAAAGCATTGATTTCGTTACAAAAATAAAAAAGAGTGGCAAGTAACCAGAGGCAAAATGAGAGTGGTATGGCGAAAAGAGGCGATTAATCTCTGTTTCATTTTCGAAATAAAAAAGATGAAAGCGATAACTAACATCAGCTTTCATCTAAATCGAGGGTGGGATCATTATTATAATAAGCCGTTTGCGAGGCTGTTTATGTGAAAACACTGTATTTACAAAATATTGTGTTCACAAAGCTATACGTTAAGAAAGCAATACGCTAAGAAAGCATAGCCCTCTGCAAACGGCTGTTATTAAGTTAAATACTGTTCAGTTCAACAAAATAGTCGTTCATATCGTGACACAGCTTGCTATACAGATTGCGATAGCGACTGTATCTCTCTCTGTTTTCCTCAATTGGCGTATAAGAGCATTTCACGTCAATATGTGCCTTTGCGGTTTCAGCGATATCATCAATAACACCGATAGCATTCCCAGCCAACAGTGCCGTTCCCCACAGGGCTTCGTCGTGTCTGGACATAATATCGACCCGAAGGTTACAGACATCAGCAATGATCTGCGGCCAGACAGAAGAGTTAGCTCCCCCGCCAATCATCTTGATCGACTCCATTTTGATATGGGGATATAGCTCACGGATAGAGTCAACGGTCAATGAAATCTCATAGGCATAAGACTCCAGTAACGAACGATAAAAATGCGCCGGTTTATGCATCAGTGTATGGCCTAAAAACATCCCTTTAATATCTTCATTAAAAGGCATGTTGCTGCCACTAAGCAGCCCGATACACATCAGGGCATCGGAGCCGACCGGTACTTCCCTTGCTTCGAGGTCGATTTCAGTAAACTCTCGCCCTTCACAGAAGTTATCTTTGAACCATTTAATGATAATGCCTGAACCGGGGATATATTTATGCAGAATGTAGTTATTGTCTGTCGCATTCAGCAGAGCGTCGTAGTTCATCGACTTCAGGTTAGGAATGTACTTGTCTACCATACAACTGACCGCGCCGTATGAAGAAGCTTCAAACACCAAGTCGTTAATTTGCGACACGTTCGATCCGACTATACCAGCTACCTTATCTCCTGAACCGGAAACTAAGGTAACATCAGGGCTAAGGCCCAACAGTTTGCTGTACTCTTGTGCCAGAGTCGCTACTTTCTCATTAGACTTAGTAATACGCGGCAGTTTATCGATTGAAATCCCCACCAGATCACACAGCCTTTTACTCCACGAGCAGTTTGCAATATCAGCAAGGCCGGTCCAGGTAATGAATGAGCTATCTATTGTGGTGTCTTCTATTCTGCTTTTTGCCAGCTTCGCAATGATATAACTGCTTATCATCATGTACTTTTTCACTCTGGCAGCATCCTGAGCAAACTCTTTCTCAAACCACTCTATCTTTGGTGCCATAAGTGGTGAGTTAGTACCCGAAATTTCCACCAGCAAGCGGCTGTGTTTCTTCAGCATGTTCTTAGCATACGGATAGTAGCGGGTATCAAGGGAACACGACCATGACGTAATATCATTCAGGTTTTCATCGACTCCCATAACGCCTGCCATCTGACCGGTGAAGGCAACGGATTTAACACAGGAAGGATCGTCGATTTTATCCAGTGCGCTTTTAAAGCAGCTGAGTACGGAATCAAAAATGTATTCTCCGCTCTGCAGGAAAACCCCGGCGCTTGGGTTATCAATTTTCATTTCTTTGGTAGATAGAGCGAGACAACTGCCGTGCGTATCATAGATACCCACTTTTATGTAGCTTGTCCCTAAGTCAATTGCCGCCAGTAATGTCGGTTTCATTGACTGCCTCCTTAAAAGTACAAGATGTTCTATAATTAGAGCCCGCAAAACGGGCTCTGTTACTGACTAACCTATAATTATCAGTCTGGTTTAGTCAAACGCAATAACGTGCTTAAGGCCTTTTGCCGCAGCCGCATTCTCTAGGGCACGGTCAAACTCATCGATAGAGTAAGTTTCCGAAACAATCAGATGCAGCGGAATACGCTTATCGTTTACCAACTTGCTGCACAAACGGTAGTCATAAACACTCTGCTTAGTACAACCGTGGATGCTCAGCTGCTTATAGTGGATGGTGTTTGAGTTAAGCGGCACCATCTCTTTGTCTTTTGGCAAACCACCGAAGAACAGAATTTTACCATTCATGTTCATATACTCTGTAGACTGAGACTGAGCGATAGCTGCAGGTGCTGCGATAATGCTTACATCAACCCCTTTTCCGGTTACTTCCTTAACGGCTGCTTTCAGATCGCCACTTACAGGATAAACATCCGGGAACAGCTCTTTCGCTTTAGCCAGACGCTCTTCACTTAAATCAGCCACCAGTATTTTTGCTGCACCAAACAGCTTACACACCATCACGTGCATCAGACCAATCGGGCCCATGCCCACAACCAACACATCGTCACCCGGCAGGATGTTGATCTGCTTCTGGCCGTTATATACACAGCTTAACGGTTCAACCAGTGATGCTTCCGCAAAAGAGATCTCATCATCAAGAGGGGCAATATTACCCTGCTCAATGGCAATAGCCGGAATGCGGACATATTCAGCAAAACCGCCGTCCATGGTTACGCCCCAGGCATCGTAATCATCACACAGATGAGTCTGACCACTTACACATAGGTCACAGGTGCCACAGCCAATATTTGGTGCAATAGCCACTTTCTGGCCCTTGTAATAGCCCTTAACCTGCGGACCAACTTCTTCAATGATGCCGGCAAACTCGTGACCGATGATCAACGGGTTATCCTCTGAAACATCTTTGTAGCCATTGTTATACATACGCACATCGGTACCACAAAGAGAAGCGGATTTAACTTTAAGAAGCATCTCGTTGTCGGCGATCTTAGGTATTGCAACTTCTTCTACCTGAACGTTTAACTTGCCTTTAAGTCTTGCAGCTTTCATCTTACTCTTCTCCAATGTAAACAGGGCGTTTTTCCAGCAGGGATTTTAGACCTTCCTGAACCAGAATCAGTGCCATTTTACCGTCGTGACCTGTTACTAATGTCTCAGTATCATTCTGAATAGCCTCAACAAACGCTTTGGCTTCAGCCACATAGGCATCTTTATACAACTTAGTCCATGACGGCATAGAATCTGTGTGCAACAACTTATCTTTTGTTACCAGTTCAACATTGTTGTTTTTCTGGCTGCCGACTTTCGCAATACCGTGGGTACCCAGAATTTCTGCACGGGCATCGTAGCCATACTGAACATACTGAGCGCCATCAACCATACCCAGAACACCGTTTTCAAACTCAAGTAGTACAGCACAGGTATCGTAGTAATCAGGGTAATCCTGAGCGACTTCAGGTGAGCGGAAGTTACGGCCGATAGCGTGAATCATCTTCACTTCAGATCCCGCATACCAACGCAACGTATCAAGGTCGTGGCTGTTTACTTCGCCGATTGGTCCGGCGCTGTCTGAGATATCAAACATCCAGGCTTTCGGTTCACTCGGGCCATGTGTCAGTGACTTGATCATGGTCACTTCACCAACCTGTTTGTTTTCAATGATCTCTTTACCTTTCTGGAAGCTCTCATCAAAACGGCGCATAAAACCAAGCTGAAGCTTAACGTTATTTGCTTTGCACGCTTCAATCATTGCGTCACACTCTTCTGCGCTGCCTGCCATCGGCTTCTCACAGAAAACATGCTTTCCGGCGTTCGCTGCTGCAACTACGATATCTTTATGGAACTGAGTTGGTGTAACCACAACAATGGCATCAACTTCATCGTTGTTAAGAACATCCTGATAATCAGTATATTGATACGGGACATTCAGCTCCTGCTGAGCTGCATCCAGATTCTCCTGAAACGGGTCACAAATCGCGATTAGCTGCGCATTAGGTACATTGCCGTTGTAGCTTCTGGCGTGGATCATGCCCGCACGGCCACAACCGATAAGACATACATTAATTTTATCTTTCATCTGCTTATTACCTTTGCAAATAACGGGGCAACCTCTCTGCACTTTTGCTGGAGTCTTGCGGAGAAGCCGCCCGGATTCTTCAACCTAGTGACATTAAGCGCCTAGTTCTGCTTTTAGCTCTTCAACAATCTTGATACCTGAAGAACTACCGATACGGGTTGCACCCGCTTCAATCATTGCTCTTGCATCAGCCAGAGTACGCACACCACCAGACGCTTTTACCTGAACGCCAGAATACTTTTTCATGATGGCAATATGTTCTGGTTTAGCACCATCAGTACCGAAGCCTGTAGAGGTTTTAACGAAGTCAGGCTTAACCTGAGCAGCCACTTTTGATACTTCGATAATCTCTTCTTCAGTCAGGTAGCAAGTCTCGTAAATTACCTTACATACAATGCCGCCTTTACGCGCCACAGCTACCAGAGACTCCATTTCGCGTTTGATGTAATCCCAGTCATGCTCTTTTACACGACCAACATTCAGTAGGTAATCAAACTCTTCTGCACCTTTATCTACTGCATCTTGCGCTTCAAACGTTTTTGCTTCGATAGTTGTCTGACCCAGAGGGAAGCCGATAGCAGCACCAGTTAATACACCAGAACCTTTTAGCATTTCACGGCACATTTCTACCGGGTAAGAGTTGATTGCCACTGATGCAAAACCGTATTCACGGGCTTCATCACATAGCTTCTGGAAATCTTCTTTAGTCGCGTATGCGTGAAGGTTAGTGTGGTCAAATAGGGCAGCAAGATCGGTAACTGTTAAGCTCATTGTTCTCTCCAAATTTTCATTTTCAAAGAGATTTGCTTTTATATACATTCATAAAGCAAACCTTCATCTTCATTTCGAAAATACTATATCTCTAAATTTTCGTTTTGAAAAGCTAAATTTTCGTTTACTTGTGATGCAATTCATAATTTTTCTTCTTTTTTGTTTTTTGACTTCTATCGTTTCCACATTACATAACAAAAACTGATTAATGACCATCAGCCACAACTACCCTTTAATTTATGATTTAATAATCATATTTATCAGTTAGATACATAAACTATTTTGATTCAAAGCATAGATTTTTAATTGGTTGTAATTGGGAAATTGCATCCATATAATGAAAGCAAATAAAAATAGTGCACAGAGAAACAAGAGAGTTTGAACGCTATGTCCAAAAAAGCCATGTACGGGGAACAGAGAAAACAGCAAATTCTCGGCCTGATAAAAGAAAAGAAAAGTGTCAGCGTTAATGAGTTAGCACAGTACTTTAATGTCACTACGGCGACCATCAGAACTGACCTGACTGAACTGGAAAAAGCCGGCGAAGTGATAAGAACCCATGGCGGCGCAATTCTGAAATCAGATATTGCCCACGAAAAGTTTCTCAACGAACGTGAAAATGAAGACAAAAAAATCAAAGTAGCCTTCAAAGCCATTGAGTTGATCGAAGAAGAAGACTCCATACTGATAGACACCGGCACCAGTACCGCAGCATTGGCCAGAATACTCGCTAATTCTGATCTTAAGCGTCTACGTATCTTCACTAATGACTTCGAAATTGCAAAATTGCTGGAAGGAAAAAGTGAGTTCGACGTGCATATTCTTGGCGGCCGTATCCGTAAAGGCTTCCATTACAGCTATGGCGGAACTGCCATTTCTGAATTGCGCAAGTACAAGTTTGATAAGCTTTTTCTGGCAACATCCTCTTTAAGTTTTGACGACGGCCTGACAACTTATCATACCGAAACTGCCGATTTAAAAGTCGAGATGATTCGTTCTGCCAACAAAAAAATCCTTCTGCTCGATTCAACCAAGGTAAACAAGATCTCCTTTGCTAAATTTGCCGAGCTCAGTGATGTGGATATCGCCGTTGTAGATAATGAAGTATCTAAGTTCGACTATGAAAACCTGTCGGAAGAGATCGAAAACGTCATTATTGCTTAACCTTTACAGAGTCAGTTGTGACCAATGATATAAGCCCTTCCTGATAGAAGGGCTTATTGGTTTAGCCGGTAAGAAAATACTTTTTGTTTTTAAAAGCTAAACTTATAGCGGGTATGGTAGTAATAGGTTTCACCCGGATTAAGTATCGAACTTGGTTCAGGCCACTCGGGATGATTTGGTGAATCAGGCAGGAACTGAGTTTCCAGAGCGACCCCCGAATAGTCGGCATACACTCCTCCCGCCCGTCTTGGCGTTCCCTGATTCCAGTTACCCGTGTAAAACTGCATCCCCGGTTTATCAGTATAAACAGATAGGCGAATCGATTCGTCACTGTTTGTCAGTTCAGCCACCGGGTGAGAAACGTCTCGCTCCGGATCAAACAGGTAACAGTGATCATATCCTTTCGCCGCTTGCTGCTCTTTATCAGCCAGAAAACGGTTGCTGATAACCTGAGCCTGTAAGAAATCAAAGTTAGTCCCCTGCACATTACGCAATGAACCTAACGGGATACCATCCGCATCTACCGGCAGATAGTAATGAGAATTTATTTTTAACTTATGTTGACGGCAGTCGCTACCCTGCTCTGCATCCTGCAAATTGAAATAGGCGTGATTGGTCAGATTAACCGGCGTAGCTTTATCCGTCGTCGCATTATAACGGATACTGATTTCGCTATTTTCAGTCAGAGTGTAAGTGAGCAGGACTTTTAGTTCACCGGGAAAGCCTTGATCGCCATCAGGTGACACAAGTGAGAAACAGACACTGCTGCGGCTATGGTCAACAATTTTCCATCTTCTGCGGTTAAACCCGTCCGGTCCGCCATGCAATATGTTTTCGCCTTGATTAACATGTGTCTGGTATTGAGTGCCACTAATACTGAAGCGACCAGCAGAAATCCGGTTGGCAAAACGTCCTACCGTCGCACCGAAATAAGTAGAGTGCTGTTCGAAATCAGCCATACCGGATACACCGAGCAGTACTTCCTTATCTTCTCCGTTTAGGGGTAGCTTACAACTGAGCCAGGTGGCTCCTATATCCATAAATGTGGCCTTTACCCCTCTGTTATTGGTAAGTACAACTATCTTGGCAGCGTCACCATCATAAGCAGGTTCGCGCGTCATTGTTTTCGCCAGATTTACTGTCATTGCCTATTCTCTTTTTGTCTAACCTGCAGCGGTTAACTAAAAAAACGCAGTAACTAAAACAGCGTTTAGTTACTGCTCCCAATAAAAATACTCAATAGAGCAATAATGGCCGCCTTGTTTCTAACGACGTCGTCAGCTTACCTGCAAGATTTCAATTCAAAAATATAATTTTCATATATTTTTGATATCGATCTTAATTTTAAACCTAATTTGCTATAAAAACCCTCACTACATTAAAACGAAAAGCAAGGTTCGCAGATAAACGCAAATCTATTCCACTTCATCATTCTATTTCTGGTTACCTAAAGGAAGAATGCTCCGCAACCCAAAATAAACCAATAAAATCATAACATTAACCGTGACAAAGCTTTATTTTCATCACTATGAACCTTGTAATCTTGCAATTGACATCGTCGACTTTCGGTTATTTAGTGTTCTGGATCACGCTTCTGAAACGAATCTGCTCTGTTCAATAAAAAAACATGACGAAGAACACAAACATTCAAAAGACAAGTTTTTCATTTAAAAAATGATCGTTATATTATTTTCGAAATGAAAACATATTTACCTCTTAGTCGCTGCTTGAAACATCAAACCAACGGCTAAGAACTTCTCACTAGTTAGTGAGTTTTAAGAAGTTCAGGCAGATGCGGATCAAGATGTCTTCGGGTCTGTCAGCAATTTAAAACTGGAAATACCCTACAAATTAGGAAATGTGTTATGAAAAAAGAACTTGATTCAAAGTTACTGTTCCGAATCGGTAACCTCTCTATCTTTATGATAGGTCTGGGGTTTGCGGTACGGGCAAACATCGCCCCTGATCTTCAGGCGGATATTTACGACAAAATCGACATTCTAAGCTCAGCCTCTATGGTAGGTGAAGCCCTTGGCGCGACCTTTACCGGTTTCGCACTCACCCTTCTGTTTGGTAGTGCCATGGTTGACTGGATGGGAATGAAACGTATGCTTTTGTTCTCTGCATTTGGTTACATCGCAAGTACTGCTGGTCTTCTTGCCGCAGCGATGATGCCTGTTTCTGAACTGTCTGTTTATATTGTCTGGTGTAGTTTGTTACTTACCGGCCTCGGCTGGGGGGCAGTTGAAGCCGCTTCCAACCCTATGATTGCCGCCCTATTCCCTGAAGAAAAAGCCCACAGGCTGAATGTTCTTCACTCCTGGTGGCCTGCCGGTATCGTAGTTGGCGGCCTGGCTGGTGTGTTGTTCAGTGCTCTTGGTCTGCCATGGCACCTTAACCTCTTACTACTCTTTATTCCTGCCCTGTTAATGGCTAAGTGGGCTCTGATGACTGAGTTCCCGGTAACCGAGCGTGTTGCCAATGGCGTCAGCTATAAAGACATGGTACTTGAACTCGTCCGTCGTCCTCTTTTCTGGGTGTTCTGGGCATGTATGTTCCTGACGGCAGCATCAGAACTTGCCCCGGGTCAGTGGGTAAACGTCGCGCTATCAAATATCGTTGGTATGCAGGGTATTCTTCTGCTGGTTTACGTAAGTGGCCTGATGTTTGTTATGCGTAACTTTGCCGGTGTTGTATTTAAACATATCTCTTCTGTAGGCCTGATGACTCTGAGCTGCATATTCGCTGCTGGCGGTCTTTATGCCTTAAGCCTTGCTGACTCACCGCTGCCGGCATTCCTTGCGGCAACCGTCTGGGGTATTGGTGTTTGTTATATGTGGCCGACTATGCAGGGTATTATCTCTGAGCGTTTCCCTAATGGTGGTGCCCTGGCTCTTGGTTTGCTTGGTTTTGCAGGTGGTCTTTCAATTCAGTTCGTACTGCCTCAGATGGGCGCCATCTTCGATGCTGCACGTGCTGAAGCAGCTGGTGGTGCAGATAAACTGGCGTCACTGTCTCCTGAGATGATGACGGAAGTAACACGCTACGCATCTGTTGAATCCTTCCAGGCAGTATCTGTTGTTCCGCTGGTGATTCTGCCTATCTTCGCTATCATCTGGATCTTCGATCTGTTTAAGAAGAAGAACACACCATCAGTATCTGCTGAAGAGAACGCCTAATCGTTTAAGCTCTTTTCAGATAACCACTAAAAAGCTGGTCTTTACTGACCAGCTTTTTTATTGCCTATCTATTTTCTAAAAAACTCTCTGACTACAACCGTCATGCCTTATCATTGCTAAAAACTAAGCTATATCCCTCTTCACAAAGCTCAACATCCAGTGAAGAGAGGTTCTCAATATAGCGATCTGCCTCAGGCAGTGCCTGTTTAGAAAACTGGCTTAGTACAGCTACTGTTCTGGCTCCTGCACATATACCTGCTGTTAGTCCCGACGGGGCATCTTCAAATACCACACACTCTTCGGCCATTAAGCCAAGTCCGGCAGCTCCCAGTAAGTAAGGCTCCGGATCCGGTTTTCCTTTTGTAACCAATTCGGGTGTAATCAGTAACTCTGGTCTTGGAATACCTGCGGCGTCAATTCGGGCTTTGGCCACAGGTAAAGTTCCCGAAGTAACAATTGCCCAAGGGACAGAGTTACGGTTAAGTTCATTCAGAAACTCTATTGTTCCCGGAAGCGTTACAACCCCTTCTACATCTGTACTTTCCTGGTGCTGCAGCCATGCGATCTCTTCTGCTACTTTGTGTTCTGAACAACCTTGCATGAGTTGTCTGATAGTCTCTGCGGCCGGACGCCCATGGTAAACTTCTGACGCTATTGCGAAATCTATTCCATTTCTTTTACACCACGTCATCCATGCCCGGTCAACAGCATCGTTTGAGTCCACCAGCGTGCCATCCAGATCAAACAGTATCCCTTTAAATTTCATGTTATACCTCTGCTAATTATTCTTTTCTCACAATAATAAACAAAAACAATAAAAAACCAAAAACTTCATTACAAAAATTATGAGAATCGGATTAGATGCCTGTTCGACATTATCGAACGGGATGATCCAGCTACCAAAACCACTTCAGACTGCTGGCTATATAGACAAGAATCCCGTTATATAGGCGTAGACAAAGCGATGCTATCCGGATAAGACAATGATCAATGAAACGAAGAGAATACAATCGGTAGAACGGAGTTTTATGATTCTGGAGGCATTGGCTGCCAGTGATAGTGCCATACCTTTGCAGCAACTTTCCGAACAACTGAACCTGAATAAAACGACTCTGCACGGTCTGCTGAATACCATGGCTGCCATGGGGTATATCAGTAATACCTGCCGCGGTTACAGACTCGGATTAAGACTTGGAGAATTGTCCCGTTCATTAGATCATACATACGATAGCCTGAGAGAACAGTACAGGCCGCTTATCCGTAATATGTCCTCTTCCACCGGTCACACAGCCTACTTGGCGGTTCCCTGTGGTACCCGGGAATACCTCTACATAGAAGCTGTTGAAGGAGAAAATCCGCTGACAATCCGTAGCCCGAGAGGGCGAAGAGAGGGATTGACGACTTCTGCCATCGGCAAGCTATTTGTTGCACTGGATGAAGAACTGGATTTACGCAGAAGCCTGCGCAAAGCAGGTAAGCTGAAGCCTGAAATAGAGCAAAAATTAGATAAAATCGTCCATCAGGGCTACTCCATTGATCACGGAGGTGCACAACCGGGGCTGAGTTGTATGTCAATTCCCCTGTTTCATAGCGGTTGTCTGATTGCTGCTGCAGGTATGAGCGGACCAACACAAGAGCTGACCACTGAAAAGCTGACGCACTATGCTTCCATATTTAAAAAACAATCTCTTAACTGTAAGCCCATTATTTAAATCTGCACTTTAGATTCTATTTTCACTCTTAAGCTACAACTACACCGATAAAAAATATTCACTCCTCCCGGCAAACCCTTACTAAAAATAATAATATCAACCACAAATAAGCAAGTGCTTACACCCCCTACAAGTCAATACTACAAGCATCTCTCGTACAGCTATAGATCTAAAAATAAAGTCATAATCAAGAATAAATAATTAATAAACAGTTTTAAATTAGATCTTAAATTATTTTTTATTCGACATTATCAAACAAATTTAAGGTTTCACCTGTTTTTATTTATTTTCAAATCAAAAAGGAATCTAATATAAAAAACAAACATGAAACAATAAAGGAACCTACAATGAAATTTAGAAAATATATCGCTGTACTGGCAACACTTCTGGTGAGCTTTTCTGCTTTTTCTGCTTCAACAGAAGGCACAGAAAAAGTCTGGCAGGAACATATTAACGCATGGGTAGATCGTGATCTGGACGCTATTGCGGTTCACTACGACAAAGATTCAATGATGATTGTGAACAATGTTGTGTTCAGAGGTCCGCAGGAAATCCGTAAAGTATTTGAATACCTGTTCCACAGATTCGATAACGGCTCTAACGCTATTGACCCGGCTATCGTTGATGACCGTACCATCTATATCACATGGAACTTTACCCCTTCCGAGAAGAAGGACGCAATTTACGGGACAGACACTTTCTTCGTGGAAGATGGCATTATCAAAGTACAAACCATCGCCTCTAAGTTGTACCAAAAACCTACTCTGCTGATTCTGGGCGGAAAAGAGCAAGGCTAAACAAACTCAGATAATAAAGCCGGATGAAGCGATAATCTTCATCCGGCTCTTTATCATTAGCAAGTCTGAGCAGGCAATCCAAACCGTTATATTTCAGCCAACTCAAATCTCATGTATTCGGGCCTTTTCCAGTAAGAAGTCTACCAGAACCCGGATTCTGCGTGCCTTCTGACTATTCTGAGAAAAGTAAACATACAAGCCCGGATACTTGTACCAATAAGGCTCCAGTACAGGAACCAGTGATCCATCATTAAAGTGTCGCTTCATTAGCGGTGTCAGAAAGCGCCCGATACCCAAACCGGCGTGCGCAGCATCAACAATAATGTCAGTATCATTGACCACTATCGCTTTAGGCATCTCTACCGTAATGGTATTACCGCTATCATCCAGCAGCAGTGGAGCAAGACGATTTGAAGCACCAAACCGATACTGAATCACCTTATGATTTTCCAGATCCTGAGGCGTTTCCGGTGTTCCATTGAGGTCGAGATACTCAGGTGAAGCAAACAACGCTTCTTCTATTTTCGGTGTCAATTGTCTGGCCACCAGCCCTTCTTCTATGCGGTCTCCGAAGCGGATACCCACATCAATACCCTCTTTAATAATATTAACTGACGTGTCAGAGACTGAAATCTCTAACTCTATTTCAGGGTAAAGGCGATAAAAGTCAGGAAAGATCTGGCGCAGAACACTTTGATAAACAAAACGGGGAACAGTAATACTCACTTTACCTGAAGGGGCATTACTCAGGTCATGTACCCCCTCCAGCGCATAGTTTAATGTCGCCAGCGCCTCAGAGGTGTTGTTTAACAAAAACTTACCCGCTTCTGTCAGGCTCATTTGCCGGGTTGAGCGCCTGAACAAGGGTACACCAAGCTTGGTTTCCAGCAACTTTAACGACTGACTGACCGACGGCGCTGCCATTTCAAGTTTTCTCGCGGCCCCGCGAATACTCCCTTCCTTGGCAATAACGTGAAAAATCATTATCTGATTGTAACTAGCTCCGGCACCTTTCATTATTATTCACCCGCTCTTGATTGTTAGGAAAACACTAACACTCTAATAGGGTCAGGTCACCTAGAATATATCAGCGACTGTTTTAGAATAACTTTCATCTTTTAGAGCATACTTATTTCGGAGCAGTTATGAGCAAAGTTGTGGTTATTTCCGGTCACCCTAATCTTGAACAATCATGGACTAACAAGGTTATTCTTAATCAACTGGAAAATAATGTTGAGAGCATTGATACCCGTCGTCTGGATAGCCTG
Source organism: Vibrio sp. SCSIO 43137 (assembly GCF_028201475.1). Classification (NCBI taxonomy): domain Bacteria; kingdom Pseudomonadati; phylum Pseudomonadota; class Gammaproteobacteria; order Vibrionales; family Vibrionaceae; genus Vibrio; species Vibrio sp. SCSIO 43137. The sequence continues at coordinate 1,407,039 of NZ_CP116384.1, forward strand.
TATCCGGATTATAAAATCGATATTGAGGCTGAACAGGCAGCACTGACTAAGGCGGATATTATCGTGCTGCAGTACCCTTACTACTGGTACAGCGCGCCGGCACTACTTAAGAAGTGGATCGATGATGTCTTTGCCTTCAACTTCGCGTTTGGTCCTGAAGGCGACAAACTGAAAAACAAACACTTTATTCTTTCATTCACCGTGGGTGGTCCTGAAGAGTCTTACGATCCGCTGGGATACAACCACTTCACCATTGAGCAACTCGCTTATCCGCTGCAGCAGACTGCTTATCTGGCAGGAATGGTATTCCAGAAACCAGTTTATACCCACCGCATGGTGTATATCCCCGGAGTTTACAACACTCAGGAAGAAGTAGAACAGCGCGCAAATGACCATGCTGAGCGGCTATTGAGTAAAATTGACCAACTAAGTAACTCTGTTGAAGCAAAATTTGAACTGTTTGTTAAGCAGTGGTTTGACCGTTTCGATCAACTACCGGCAGACAACAGCGAGTTCCTTAAGCATATTCCGGAAGCCTTTGAACTGGATGCTGTCGGCGATAAGTTCAGCGGCCGTGCCGGATTTAACGACTGGTATCAGTCACTGCTTAATCTTTTCAAACCGGGTGTCACTCACCTGATCGAACAAGTTTCACTGACTCCTGCAGACGATGGCCGTTACAACGCTGAACTTCGCGTACGTACTCAGGGTGAAATGACCAATGGTGAAAGCCTGAACCAACTGTTTAACGAAGACTGGGCAGTCTCTATGGACGAGTCTGGCGAATTCACCATCCACAGCTACAAAGTCACTGCGGTATAGCAGTGTTAAAATGAGGAGAGTAACAATGAAATCCCTACTAAAACACGTTCTGATTCTGGCAGGACTCACTTCTGGTCTGGCACATGCTGCCGCAGATGTTGCCATGAGTAATACAAAAGCAGCCAAAGATGCCGTGGAGATTAACACTCCGTCTCTATGGCCTAAACCTGCCAATCCTGTCGCTCAGGGTTCAGAAAACAGTAACGCCCTTAAAGTGGTTCAGGGCTTCTTCGGTGCTTATGGTAAAGGCGATATGCAAGGACTAAAACAGTTTGTTGCCGAGGACGTAGAGTGGCATATTCCCGGACGTCATCCGCTGGCGGGAACCAAACGTGGTATCGATGAGTTTGTTGCTTTCTTCAATCAACTTGGTGCTGCAGGCTTTGCCGCAGAGGTAATGATTCTCGCTGCCAATGATACCTATGTGATTGACGCGCATCGTGGCTGGAGCTCAAAGGCAGATGAGAATATCGACCTGAACTGGATTCTTCTTTATCAGATTGAAGATGGCAAAATTAAGCGCGTTCAGAACTTCTCCGGTGACCTTTATGAGTCTGATAAGTTCTTTGCAAAGTTTGCTGCATCACAAAAATAGCGATTTGAGCTAACCTATAAGCTACCATTAAAACCAATGCCCCTCAGCCTGTTTCAGTGCTGAGGGGCAATAGTTAACTTTTATTCTTCAACGTCACCGGCAGTGTTGGCCGGAATCGGGTTTGCCAGCCCGACAATGTAGCGCTCTATCACAGGCAGCTCTTTATCCGCCTCTTCACGCATCACCCAAAGCTGCTCAACCCGCAAATCAGTATAACGGCCGTCTTTAAAATCCCCGCGCCAGCGGAGAAAAAACTGAGCCTGATATTTGCCATTGGCCAGATACTCAACACTAATGCTGTCAATTTCATGATCATCAGAGTTCAGCAGAGAATGGATCCAGCGATGCCACTGTTTAAACTCCTCCCGCGAGCGGACTTTATAATCGGGAAAATCGACATAAACATCGTCCGCCACCAGATCATGAAATGCTTCAGCGTCCAGATGCTCGTTGTCACAGCTCGCTCTTTCATACATGGAAAAGACTTTATGCACAAAGCTTTTAATGTCGTTTTTGGTGAACTTATGACTGCGGAAAGCAGCCATAAGGTTTTGATACTCCAGCGTCGGCGTGTAGTTATTCATCATTCGCTTCCAGGGCAAACTCTGTCGCCTGCATAGTTTTCATATCAACCCACTCAAACCACGGGCGAGCCTGCTCAAAGTGCTCTTGCATATGTGCACTGGCCAGATGCGCCTGCAACTCTTGTTCTGATGCCCACTCTTCATAAAGGAACAGAATGTTTTCATCGTCAGCAGTAATGTTCTGCTGATAACGGATACAGCCTGACTCTTCACGCACAATCACGGCCAGTTCCTGCATATGTTGTAGAAAGGTTTGTTTAAATTCAGGCTTTACTTTGCCTGCTACGGTTACAATGATCATCTTAATCTCCATTATCTGTAAGTTGATATGAGACTATTTTAGGCAGGAATTTCTTTCAGAAAAAGACAATTAATGACACAATACATTTATCTTTTTTGTAAATAATAGAGATAAACTAATGAACAAAATTGACCCGAAATTGCTTCAGGTTTTTGCTGATGTTGTCGATCAAGGGAGCTTCACCGGAGCTGCTGACGTCAGGGAAACAAATGTCTCTTACATTACAAGACAGATAAAAAAGCTGGAGGCAGAGCTAAAGGCACTGTTGTTAAACCGTTCAACCCGGGCACTCTCCTTAACCGAGACAGGTCAGCAGGTTTATCAACACGCCAGACAGATCAATGAGCTGATGAAGGACGTCTCTACCATAGCAGATAACCAGTCCGACCAACTAACGGGTAGCTTACGAATTACCAGTGCCGCCTATATTGGTAAGAAGTTTCTCTTTCCTATCATAGAGAGATTGTGCGATGAGCACCCTGATATCAACATTGAGTTGCAACTGAATGATCATCAGGTAGATATCATTCGCGACAGGTTTGATATGGCAATCCGTGTCTGGAAGCCTAAAAGTGTGGATTTAGTGGGTCAAAAATTACTGGATGTTCGCTTTCTGCTAGCTGCCAGCCCAAGCTTTATCGACAAGCATGGCCTTCCGCAGACTATTGAGGATCTTAAATCTCTTCCTGCTATCGTCTACGCAAGAAAGGGGCACACCAACAAAGCCTTTAACTATATTGATGACAGCGGAAAACTGCGTTCGTTTGATATCAATGCCAACCTCTGTGTCAATGACGCAGAGCAGCTCAATCAATGTATCGCCAACGGCAAGCGCTATTATGTTCCAACTAATTTTATGGTGGCAGATAAGATTAAAAATGGTGAGCTGATTCAGCTATTGCCGGCACTGAACTTTCCCGCAGAAGAGTCCATCTATGCCGTTTATCCAAACCGCGAGCTGTCCAGAATCGCCAAATTGCTTATTGGTGAACTGAAAAAAGATCTTCAGCAATACCATATGACGTAATGGCAAGGCAAAGACTAAAGGCAAGCCCGCCGGACTTGCCTCTAAATAACCTACCTTTAAGTATGTTTTAAAACATAAAACTGATTCTCTGCTGTCTGAGAAAGTTTTAGTCAGCGTACTGCAACGACATCTTGCTGATCTTACCCTGCTCATTCCACCAGTAGTGATAGTGCGCTTTCCAGACACTCCAGTTCACTTCTGTTTTCGCATATGAGTCATCACCTTGCAGTATTTTTCTGTGGGCAAAAGAGTCACCGGAAGGAATCACCTCATTCAGTGCCCAGCGGCGGATCGCCTCCTTGCCAACAAACTGTCTTGATACATCAATCATCACTGCATCATCAGCAAAACAAGCCATATAAGCCTCAATATCCCGTGCCTGTGTGCTGTTCTGGTAACAATCTATCGCCGTTGGCAGAGGTTGAGCAAAGGCTGAACCCGCCAACAGACTTAGCCAAATCAGATAATATTTCATAGTCTCGCTTCCTTTTCAGTTAACCCACCCATCCGGTTTAAACTGTCTACCGGACGCTGAAGATGCTAAGAAGAATAGCGAAATCACTGTTTAGAAAATTGAAGATTACTGCCCCGTTTTTTGCACTTTATTGCCACTGTAAGCATTGTGTCAAAAATGGATAAAAGCCTTTTGCCTGATAGGACATTGAATCCGCCAAATTAGGATCAAATAGTAAAAACTTATCCATATCTGACAGGATATCCTTACCACTATGAAAAAGCGATTTTCACTTTCAAGCTTACTTATTCTTCTGCTCTCATCAACAAGCTACGCTGCAACGGATGCTTCAACTGATGTTTCGGTTATGCCTGAGGCAGACCCGATCTGCAATAACACCCTAGTATGTGAGTTGGGCTCTAAAGCTGAACAGGCCTTTTTTCAGGGCTGGGCAAACGGTGACTGGTCAGATTTTCAGGCCATGCTGAACAAAGATGATCTAATCTTCCAGTTTCCCGCTGGTCCTCTGAAAGGCCGGACAGAAGGCAAGCAAGGGTATCAGAATATGGTCAACTGGATCGCCCATCATATTGAGAGCAAAAACAGAATACATAAGAGTGTCCGAAACCAGCGATTTGGTTTAGATGACTGGTACTACTTTGCTGATGAAGCCGATGGGACTTTCTACGGGAACGCATACACTGGCAGCCACTTTATCGGTTTCCGGTTTAATAATGGCAAGATTGTAGAGTACCGCGAATATGTCGGCGACCTGACTCACTGGAAATAAACAGAAAAAAAGGCACGCTTACTCATAAAAAGCGTGCCTGTACGTTAGTGGTTACGTAAAAAGAATCTAAACAAAGCCGACGCAACAACCACTCCCCCGTTGTTGTATGCGATTGCTTTTACTTGTTCAGTCACACAAGTTTATGTTTCTTATTACTCTGTCACAATTCCAGTTTAGAGTCCCCCTATTCCTTAACGGACTATCCCATAGGTTTCCTTTACCCTAGCCATTGTCAAACGGAGGAGTGCGCTATTTTTAACTACCTTCCCTTCTGCTCCTGCTGCCAAGCCCATAACGGCGACTTAACTAACAGCTTAAACCGGTAACCCCAACCCGGTGCATACCACATCTGACTGGCCAGCTTGGCGTAACCGTGGAAATAGACCTTTATCGGGTTAACCGTATTAATGCGTGGGAAAACACCATACTTCACCTCTTCCTCTTCACGGGCGAAGGTGCCGAACATTCTGTCCCAGATAATCAGGATACCGGCGTAGTTCTTATCCAGATACTGCTTATTGGTAGCATGATGAACCCTGTGATGAGACGGCGTATTAAATATCGCTTCAATGGGCCTTGGAAACTTACGCACCATTTCTGTGTGCAGCAGAGTCTGAAACACCTGAACTATGGTTTCGCACATCAGCACCACAAAAGGGTTAAAGCCGAGAAGAACCAAAGGAAGATGGAACAGAAACGGAAACAGAGAATCCAGCGGACCAAACCGGTAAGCCACCGAAATATTAAAATAAGGTGAGCTATGATGAACCGAATGCGTACCCCATGCCAGACCGTTACTATGCAGAAAGCGGTGCTCCCAGTAGTAAACCAAATCCGCCAGAATCAGGCAGCCAAGAATCGTCCAGCCTGTGGTCTGGAGCTGGGTGATTGAGAAGTTTTCCCACACATAAAAGAACCCACCCACATAAGCGAGACCAATAACAAATATGGTTACAATCAGGAAAAACAGGGTAACAAAGTTAGTGGCACTGTCGCCTACCATGTTCCAGCTTAGCTTTTTCTTAAATGCATAACGGATCAGCTCAATAGCGAAGATGGCGATGGCGACAAGAAAAAAGTTGTTATCAATCCAGCTCTCAGTACCTATGATGTCGTTCTCTGAGAACCATTGCGTCATAAAATCAAACATATAAATTGCCCTGAATAAATCTGTTACTGGTAAGAAACAGAGACTTCACTACCAGTCTCTACACCTTGTTGGTTGAAATAATGGATCTCAATAACAGCGCCTACTTCTCTCTGGTAATCAATTTCAGACCATGCATTTACCAGTGCATTGGTATCGTATTTACCTCTTTTCAGTAGCTGCTTTGAACTGAGCGGAAGAGCAACCAGCTTCTGCTTATCAGCGGTAGCACTTACCTGATAACCAATGGTCACCTTCGCTTGTGAGAAGTCACTATTGAAACTCTGGTACAGAACAATAATGCGATCAGTTTTACTGAGCAGTTGATCTGCTGAGCCATACTGTACAAAGAACTGCTGCCAAAGCTGAGACACATCGCTTAAGGGGATCTCTTTTGTTAAGCCTTTCAGATAGCTTTTAGAAACCGCAGCAGAGGTAGTGACTACCGGCTTAGCTTCCGTTGTGACCGGCTGGAATAAAACCAGCCCCCAGACCGTAGCAAAAATCGCTGCAGTAGCGAGTAATGATGGTGCTAACTTCATGTATATTCCGAATCTGTTTGTTGCTATGCCGGCAAGAATGCCAGCACAACAGTTAACAATTCGTTATCAAATATTTACTTTTGGAGAATTAAACGAAGCGGAAGTGGAACAAGAAGGAAAAAGGTTAGCGATAGACTGCCATCGCTAACCGGTAAAACTAAGGCAGAAACACTTCTCCCAGCATACAGCGGACGCTGCCACCACCTATGGTTTCAATGGTGCTGACATCGAAAGGAAGTAACTTTCCATGACTGGATAACTGCAACTTCTGTGTATCAGAGAAAGCATCATAAGCAGACTGAGACATCGCAATCACCTTGCTACCGTCCTGAGTTTCCAGTTGCAGAATATTGCCGCAAAAGTGGTTCATCTGCTCGATAGAAATGGAGATAACCTGCTTGGTTTTTGCCAGTGACTTAAGCACAAAGCGGCGCTCAAATTCCGGAATTAACTCATCACAAATCACGCAAAATTGCTCACCAACTGCCATCATCACATTGGTGTGATAAATAGGATTGCCGGAAGGAAGGGCGGTCTGGAACGATATAGCACGGTAGCCTGTTTGCTCCGCATACTCCTCCAGCACTTCGCGATCACAACGATGAGAAAGTGCTGCATAGATAATCCGGTTCACATGATCCATTACCATTACACCAGTGCTTTCCAGATACGCTTGCTGCTCAGTAAAAGAGGTAAGGGATATCTGTTTGTTAACTTGTTTTCCGTTTTGCTGTAAAAGCGCAGTCAGGGCGTCAAGGCGCACCTCTTTCTGCCGGTTCTCACAGGCCATAGGAAAGGTAAACAACTCACCCTGAGTAGTAGTGCTAAACCAGTTGTTAGGGAATACCGCATCGGGAGTTTCTGCCTGCAAAACAGGGTAATCAAATTCGACAACCTGTACGCCTTCCTGACGCAAGGTTGCTACCATGGCATTAAACTCCGCCATCGCTTTGCGGCGCACATCCGCTTCATCAAAACTGACACTGTGCTGAAACTCATTATCTTCTGCTGTTTCGGCGTTGTATTTAAACTCTTTTGGCGGAACCATCACCACGCAGCGGGCGTTCTGTGATGACTTTTTTGTATCCGGCCATTCCATTGCCTGAGGAAAATTCATAATGATAAATCTATAAAATGGTACTTGCTTTGAAGTGTAACCAGAATGTTAATGGCCTTTTAACTGAATATACGGTGAATATTATTGCAATACTGACTGTTTTCACTGGAAACTAACGACAATCCACCGGAAATAACTGCACCAACAACAATCAGCCTACAGTTATTTCTGTATATTTATCCACCCCAACAACACTTAACTCTCTGAAATAGCTAAACCTAACAATCAGAAGCCACATCAAACTGAATAACTATCCCTTCAGCAATACATAACTATAAAGGCAATATTCTATTCACAATAATCACTCTGTTTTAACAGGCTAATTGTGTTAAATTAAACAGGCTCAAATAATGCATTTCCCTCCGGCACTCTCTTTTCTTATTACTTGGTCACTTGGCTATCCGATCTGTCTGTTGGCGGGAAAAAACAGGATAATAATTATGTATAAGTTCTTTGAAGGCTTAACCAAAGCTTTCCCGCAGGACGAACCACAACAGCCTCCGAAGGGGTTGTACGCGTTCTGCCGGCACTACACAAAAGGGTTTGAGAGACCCCTTCTGCTTATGGCGGCGCTCAGCACCGTAGTTGCCATTGTTGAAGTTTCTCTGTTTGGCTTTATGGGTCAGTTAGTAGACTGGCTTTCCAGCAGCAATCCGGAAACTTTTCTGGAGGAGAACAGCAGTACCCTTTGGGGTATTGGTGCCATTCTTCTGATTGTATTGCCGGTATTGATCACCATTCACTCACTGACAGTGCATCAGAGCCTGCTGGGTAACTACCCTATGTCTATCCGCTGGCTTGCACACCGCTATCTGTTAAAACAGAGTCTCTCGTTTTATCAGGATGATTTTGCCGGCCGGGTTGCAACCAAGGTTATGCAGACCTCCCTTGCAGTACGGGAAACCGTAATGAAAGCTCTGGATGTGTTTGTTTATGTCACCGTCTACTTCTTTTCTATTGTAGTGATGCTGGGTCAGGCTGACTGGCGCTTAATGATTCCTATGCTGGTCTGGCTGGCAGCCTATATCGGTATCCAGACCTATTTTGTCCCTAAACTGAAAGCTGTCTCTTCAGAGCAGGCCGATGCCCGTTCCCTGATGACGGGGCGCATCGTTGACAGCTACACCAATATCTCTACGGTAAAACTGTTTTCTCACAGCAAAAGAGAAACCGAATACGCTGAAGAGGGAATGGAAGGCTTCCTTGATACCGTCCACCGTCAGATGCGGCTGGTTACCGGCTTTAATGTCAGTGTGGAGATCACTAACTATGTGCTGGTATTTTCTATCGCCGCCCTGTCGATTCACCTGTGGATGCAAAGTGCTATCTCCGTTGGTGCTATCGCCATTGCTATCAGTCTGGCACTGCGTCTGAACGGCATGTCCATGTGGATCATGTGGGAAGTAGGCTCGCTGTTTGAGAATATGGGTACAGTGGAAGACGGCATCACCACTCTGTCAAAACCTATTGATATTCAGGATAAGAAACAGGCGAAACCGCTGAATGTCACTCAGGGCGGAATTGAGTTTGACGATGTCAGTTTCCACTACGGTGAAAAAGACAAAGGGGTGATCAGTCACCTGAACCTGAACATCAAGCCGGGTGAGAAAGTCGGCTTGGTCGGCCGTTCCGGTGCTGGTAAATCCACACTGGTTAACCTTCTGCTTCGTTTCCATGATGTAGAAAGCGGCAAGATTAAGATTGATGGTCAGGAGATCTCTTCCGTTACACAGGATTCTCTGCGTAGTAATATCGGTATGGTGACTCAGGATACTTCGCTGCTGCACCGCTCTATCCGGGAAAATATTCTATATGGAAACCCTGATGCCTCAGAAGAACAATTGATTAAAGCAACCACTCAGGCGCAGGCCCATGAGTTTATTGAAACCCTGACCGACCCGCATGGTAACAGCGGTTATGATGCACAAGTCGGTGAACGCGGCGTGAAGCTATCCGGTGGTCAGCGTCAGCGTGTTGCTATCTCACGGGTACTGCTAAAAGATGCTCCTCTGCTGATTTTGGATGAAGCGACATCAGCACTGGATTCAGAAGTAGAGGCTGCGATTCAGGAGAGCCTGAACCAGTTGATGCAAGGTAAAACGGTTATTGCCATTGCTCACCGCTTATCGACCATTGCTGCCATGGACAGATTGATCGTTCTGGACAAAGGTCAGATTGTCGAGCAGGGTACCCATCAGGAACTGATTCAGGGCAGCGGTATCTATGCTCAACTATGGGCTCATCAGACAGGCGGCTTTATCGGCTGCGAAGATGAAACAGAGAAAGTCAGCAATATTGCTTAACCGTCTGATCCACTGATTACGCAACTAATTAAGCCGCCATCACTGGCGGCTTTGTTATTTCAATTGTCCAATGCTTATTCAGATTCTTTATCCATCCGTTCCAGCTCTTTAATTGCAGCCTGCTGAATAAACTGAGAAAAGCCGGCATAATCACTGCTTTCTGTTACCGTATCATCTATCTTTTTTCTCAGTAAGGTCGGCAGGGAAACATTATATTTCTTCGATTTCCCCATATACGGCTCTACATCAACTTCCACCACAGCCCAAGCCCAACCAGTGAACTCTTCGCTCTTCTGCCAGTCAGCTAATGAACCAGCCTGAGGAGGAAGTTGTTGCCGCTCAGCCAGATATTCCAGATAAAAATTGGCTGCGTCTTTGGCATTCGCCAGTGCTTCTTCCAAAGTATCACCAGCTGCAAAACAACCCGGAAGGTCAGGAATGACCACACCATAAGCGTATTCATCATTTCCGGTTTCAATAGCAATGGGATATAACATTATCAGCCCTTCCTATTAACCCTTTTAACCCGTTATCAAACAAAAGGATAAGCGGATTAAAGCTAATCAAACTGACTCTTTTCTGTTTTATTGCTGTCATTTCACAAAAAAATTTACGCTTTAACAAAGGTACAATAGTTAAAACAGCAAGCGTCAAACTAGACGATTGTCCTGTGAAGGATTATATTACTGCCTCACTAACAGTGGGTATATTGCCGCCACTGTGTAATTTATAGATAGAGAAACCCATGTTACCTCATCAATTCTTTAAACTGCTTTCAGATGAAACACGTGTACGCTGCCTGTTAATGGTGGCGCGGGAACAGCAAGCCTGTGTGGCAGAGCTGACAGAAGCCCTTCAGGTAAGTCAGCCTAAGGTATCCCGTCATCTGGCTATGCTGAGATCAAGTGGAGTATTGGTGGATATCCGTCAGGGGCAGTGGGTATTTTATCGTCTGGCAGAAGATCTGCCGGGCTGGATGAGAAAGCAGATTGCTGATCTGGTGAAATCGAACTGCCTGAAAGAAGAGTATCAGAAAGACATTGAACGTTTACAGGCAATGACTGGCAGGCCAAGTTTTAATCTGGAAACCGCTGAATAAAACTTCTTCAAAAATTAAAGGCCGGCAATCTTGCAATAGTACCGGCCCCGAAAATCATATTACACCAGACTTTTCAGCCACTGCACCACTGTTCCCAACGTTTCAAGCCAGGCAGCAGTTGTCTGTTCGAGTATTCCCTCATCATAGTTCGCTGGCCGCCGGAATTGTTATCAGTCGAACTGATCCAGCACATTAATTAACTCAGTAAGCTTGCTGCTGTCATAACAATCACTATGTGCGCGGCTAAACTGACCGCTGTCATTATCAAAATACTTACCGTTAGCATCAGCAAACTCGTCTGAAAGGGCTGCACGAACCAGAATATCCGCCCCTATCTGCAAATCCCCTCCGGCCACCCCGTATGCCTCTTTAACCATTTTACTGCCTAGAAATGAGGCCGGATTTACCGCGACAACTAAAGGCCCTTTTCCTTGCAGCTTTTCAGCAAGACTGCGAGACCACATAGTAATGGCAAGTTTACTCTGAGCGTATGCCTCCCCGTCAGACAGCTGCTTATTCCCTCTCAAAGCATCCAAATTAACAGAGGCTTGAGCCGCAGAAGAGAGATTAACTACTCTCGCGGAACTGTCCATCAATGACAGTAGCTGCATGGTCAGACGATAGGGGGCTAAGGTATTCACCAGAAAACGGACGTCCAGTCCCTGTTCATTAATAGGGTTAGCAGTACGGTAAACACCGGCGTTATTAATCAGTACATCAATGCGACTAAATCTCGATTTGATCTCGTTTGCAAGGGTATCCACACTTGCTAAATCGGACAAATCCGCTCTGAAACACTCCACAGATATTGAAGGATTAACCTTCTCTAACTCAGATTTAGTAGCCGCCAGCTTTTCTGCACTACGGCCGTGAATCAACAGCTCATGGCCCTTAGAGACCAGTATTTTGGCAGTTTCCAGCCCAATTCCGTCGGTTGCACCGGTAAGTAATATTACTTTACTCATATTTTTAATTTCCCGTCAGGCTAAATCGTCTTTGCCTTCTACTAAAAAGTGGTGACTAACAGAGCCATTGGTACGGGCTTGCAGGCGAGGCACATACTCAGGGTCCTTCATAAAATCGACGGCAGCCTGTTTCGACGGCCATTCGATAATGACACGCAGAGCCGCATTTTCTCCCTGCCCTTCCAGTCTTTCATGGCTACTGGTTCTGGCCAGATACTTACCACCATATTGTGCAACCAGGCGGTTTGTCGGCTCTACATAATCTGCAACCCAGTCATTGCTGGTCGGAGTCACTTCCAGTACCGAGTAATAGCTCATTGTTTCTTCTCCATATCATTCGTTTTATTAACTATCAGAGTATAGCCATATGGATCCACCTTGATAATTGACGCTAAAAAGGAATCACTTTTAATTAAATATTGATAATTAGCCGAGTTGATTCGCAGAGAAACTGGCTAAGACGCGACAAGGTTATAAACTAAATAATAGCCCTTGAGTTCTTAAGGACACTCACCATTGAATGAGCTGACACTGTTTACTCACCAACTGCTTCACTCGCCTGTAATCTGGATTGCAACGGCGACGGTAGCGGCTGTGTTTCTGGTGTTACTTATCAACTACCTGATCAATAAAAAACAACTTTCCGATACTGTTATTCAGCAAAAAATGCTCTGGCACAAAACCTTAAAGCAGGATATTGCTGAGTTTTGTGCATTAGCGACAGAGCACTACTTTAAAGTGAAAGAGCTCAGCCCTGAATTGGCTGAGCGGCAGTTTGCTGCTGATGTTAAGCAGCTAAACCAGTTGAGAGTAAAAGTGCGACTCAGCCTGAGCCCGAATAAAACCATCGACAGTGCTGACCTGAAACTGGTTCGTACCATGAGCAGAATTATTTTGCATTTCGAAAGCAGACATTACGACAACCTGCACCGGGAGCTATTGCGGGTTGAGCGATGTGCCCAGCAACTACTCTATCGTCAATGGAAACAGCTTCGACAGGAAGCTGAGTCAGGACAACTACAAAGTCCGAGAGAGCATTAGAACGATACAAGTTATTCTCTTTTAAATTCAGATAATTACTAAACATGAACAATTTGTCATCTTCAGTTTAGAAAGAGTTTAGTCTGCCACACTAATCTTATTTTCGTTCCCTAAACAAACACGAGAATACGATTATGAAAACGCTGACTCTTATCACTACAACCCTTATTACTTCATTTACCCTGATTGCAAACAGCTATGCCGGAGAATCAGAACAGACCGGCCAGACCGCTAATCCCACTATCAGCGCCTCTCAGGCATTAAAATCAGCCAAAAGTGCCGGTTTAGCTCAAGCCGATTCCGTAGAGCTTGTTGACGGAAAAAATGACAGCTGGCTTTATCTGGTGGAGAGTGATTCCGATAAGGCACACACCTTTGTGCTGATCGATGCGCAAACAGGCAAAGAAGTCACGGCTGAGTACACTAATACCCGCTATTCACTGGAGCAGGCGATTGACAGTGTTGCCTCGCAGTTTAACGGTACCATTACTGGTGCTGAGAAAGAATATATAGAGCACTTCACCACAGCTTATATCATTGATGTGGATACAGGTGAAGAGCACAGCATGTCCGTTGTGGTTGATGCAAACACTCTCAAAGTGATCGACGTGGAGACAGATTCAGACTTTGACGAAGAGATCTCCATTGAATTCTATGAAGAAGAACATGCCGACGGCTCTGAAAGAGGTCATTCAGAGCAACATCAGGACCGCTTCAGCAGTAATGAACACAAAAAAGAAAGCCACTCTGGTGAAAAAAAAGAAGGAAAGAAAGAACACTTTAGCCTATTTGGCGAGGGGTCTCATGACGGCTAGTCACATAACGGAAAAGCAGCAGATATGAGCACCAAAAATCAATACTATATGTAGCAAATAGGTTGTAAAGATTTACACTGTAAACAATCTTAAGGTGGTGACCCTTCACCACCTTTTACTACTTTTTGGCGACTGTTCAGATATGAAAATACTGTTAGTAGAAGACAACATTGACCAAGCAAGTTTTATCCGGCAAAGCCTCGAAGCTGCAGGCCATCAGACCGATGTCACCGAAAACGGTCAGACAGGTTTACTGGCTGCGCTGCAAACGGAGTACCACGTCATTATTACAGATCGTATGATGCCGCAGATGGACGGATTACAGATGCTCAAAGCTCTCCGCGCAGCAGGAAATCAAACACCGGTGTTAATACTCAGTGCACTGGACAGTGTGGAAGAGCGGGTTGAAGGATTGAGAAGCGGCGGAGATGATTACCTGATTAAACCTTTTGCTTTCAGCGAGTTACTGGCACGTATTGAGATACTCTCACGACGGACGACAAAGACGGAAACGGAACAGAAAACGGGGTACCAGCTTGATACCCTGTCTCTGGATCTACTTTCCCGCAAAGCGACCCGTGGCCGTCAGCTTATACAGTTAAACACGCGGGAGTTTCAGATACTGGAGTACTTTATGTCCAATACCGGACGGGTTATTACCCGCACCATGTTGCTGGAGAGAGTCTGGAATCATCACTTCGATCCGCAAACCAATGTTATTGACGTGCATATCAGTCGTTTAAGAAAGAAAATCGATATTGAGGGCCATAAACCCCTTCTGCATACCGTTCGGGGTGCGGGCTATGTCATGGAAGTGCGTGTATGAAGTGGTTAAAAGATCCATTCCGCAGCTTTCTTTCCGTCTATGGCGTTTTAGTACTGATAAGCATAAGCCTGCTTCTGCTTACCAGACAGAGCCTGAACTTCTGGTTTCTGGAGAAAAGCGCTCTGCCCCTTCTGGAAGCTCAGGCTACCCTTATCGATCAGCAATGGTACGACGAAGGCCCCTACGCAACGCGGGAATACCTCAGGGAAGAAAAATCGTCTCTGTTTACCTATCAGTTTGCCGAGACCATCAGTGACGACGAACTTCCAACCCAATACCGTGATGAATACGAAGAAGAACACCGCAACGAAGAGCATTCTGAATTTCAGTTTGAAGCACTTAGCCTGAGTATTGAGTGGTCTGAAGAGGCCGAATCCGCGGACGACGCATCTGCTTCCATTGATGTATATCTACCAACAGGAGAACGTTGGCAACGCCTCAATATTGCCATTAATGTCAATCACTTTAACGACCAGTTCTCATCCTTTAATCTGCTCATTTACAGTGTTATTGCGGTACTATTACTCGGTGTACTGATTGCCTATCTGATGGTCAGGAAAATCCAGTTCAGACTGGTTGATATCAACCAAACCAGTCAAAGCATTCGTCAATCCGGCGATCTTAACCAGAGCATTCCGTCAGAAAACCTCAGCGGGCCTTTGGCTGAGACTATTGATGAGATTAATCTGATGCTGGCTGATATCCGCCACTCTGTCGAAATGACAAAACAGCAGGCCAACAATATTGCCCATGATTTACGGACACCGTTAACCACGGTTTATAACCGCGTTCAGCAACTCAGCCAGACACATCCGGAGCTTGAAGAACTTGTGGCATTACTCGGAAGATTGTTAAGCACTTTTAATCTGCTACTGAGAATAAACAGACTGGAATCTAATGGTGAAACACCGAAGCTCTCTTCGTTTGACATAAATCCGCTCTTTGATGATGTCTGCGATCTCTATATGCCGGCACTGGAAGATAAAAACCAACAACTGACCTCTCAGGTGAACAGCGGATTAACGGTACACGCCAATGCAGATCTTCTATTTCAGGTTATCTGTAATCTGATTGATAACGCCGGTAAGTTTTCTCCAGAAGAGAGCCAGATGGTGCTTTCGGCTATCCAATCTGACAAGCAAATTCAGATTGAAATCATTGATCAAAGTGGCGGAGTATCTTCTGAAGAGCTGGAGCAGCTTTGTGATAAGTTCTATCGAAGCGACAGCAGCCGCCATAAAAATGGTAACGGGCTGGGGCTCAGCTTTGTCCGTGCAGCTGTGGAAAGAATGGGCGGAACACTGCTACTAGAAAACCGGCAGTTGGACGGCAAAGAAGGCCTTTCAATACAAATTCGATTACCAGCAGGCATTCCAGAAATTTGATGCTTCTCCTCCCCATGCTCTATCGTCATTAAAAAAAGGTGGCTGGTAAATTTCTCAGCCACTTACTCTGCTTAAACTATTCTGTTGCATACCATCCGGACAAGTTCCAAGAGGTAACACAAGCACAAATGTAACAAATAAGTTAACATGGTCAGCCGCGTCGTCCATTTTTGGAGAAATTAATGGCCAGTTCCCTGAACGAATATATTGTTCCTATGTATCCCACTATTCAGGCATTGAATGTCGATGCCCTGCCGGCAGGCGAGCACAAATTCTGGTTTGCCGTCGCAACAGACGCTATTGGCCATCCTCAGACACTGGCTGTCAGGGTATTTAAAGGAGAAAAACCGGGCAAGCGAATCATGATTACCGCCGGTATTCACGGCGATGAGCAGAACGGTATATTAACAGCGCAACAACTGGCCAGAGAGCTGACAGGCAGAGATATAGCAGGAACAGTAACCATTGTACCGACGGTTAACCTTTCAGGTATTGCCCGCCACAGCCGGGATTTTCACTCTGCCGCACCGGACAGTTCATCATCCAACCTGAACCGGGTGTTTCCCGGTAGCGCTACAGGTGACGATGCCAGCCGCTACGCTCACAGTCTATGGGAAAACCTGCTGAAACCAAACGCCGATCTGGCTATTGACCTCCATTCCCAGACCAGTGGTTCGGCTTACCCCCTATACGCCTTTGCGGATTACCGCTTAGATGATTCTGTGCGTATGGCAAGACTAATTAATCCCGACGTTATTCTTAATGACCCGGGTGACCCGGGTATTCTGGAAACCGTCTACAACCGCGCGGGAATTCCTTCCATCACCATTGAAGTGGGTATCGGCCGCTATACCGATCAGCAGATGGTCAGCCGGGCAACCAACGGCATTCTGAATATTCTTAAATCCTATGAGCTGCTGTCAGGGCAAGTGGTCAGTAATCCGGTTTCTTGTGTCGAAGGAGATGAAATCGTCAGTGTACGGGCTAAGCAAGGGGGCTTTGTAATCTGCCACGTTGATCTGTTGGATAAAGTTGACAAAGGCCAACTTCTGGCCACCCAGTATAATAGCTTTGGCGATGAAGTAGACCGCTACACTGCTCCCGTTGATGGCACGGTAATTAGCCATAATGTAGAATCTGTCAGGGCACCCGGCTCTCTGGTGGTAAGATTGATTCGCTAAAACAGCATCATCATAAGCCATTGAAAAATAATAAGTGTCATAAGAGTGTCACCCTGCTGTCGTCACACATTCGGACACTTTTTCGCTAATGTTACTGCCTGAAAAGCAGAAAGGATTTGTAATGATTGTAAGAAAACTCAGGTTGCAGCGCGGCTGGTCTCAGGAACAACTGGCGACTCACAGTGGTTTAAGTATTCGTACTATTCAGCGAATAGAACGAGGGCAGAAACCCGGCCTTGAATCATTAAAAGCTCTGGCTGCTGTATTTGAAACCAGCGTAGATCAACTTCAGCAGGAGCAGGATATGAACATTGAAAACAGCCCCGACCAACAAGAGCAGAACGCCATCGATCAGGTAAGGGCCATCAAAGGCTTTTACTCTCACCTGATAACTTACGCTCTGGTTATCAGCTTACTGTTTGTGATTAACCTGCTGACCAATCCGGGTTATATCTGGGCATGGTGGCCGGCCATGGGCTGGGGTATCGGGATAGTGAATCACGGCCTGAATGCCTTCGAAGTATTCAACTTTTTTGGCCCTAAATGGGAAAAAAAGCAGATAGAAAAGCGTCTGGGAAGAAAGCTTTAACCGATAGAGTTTTCTGAAGACGATTTAGCTATAGAGCCTTGGTGACGCTCAGGCTCTTCTATCGACAGCTTAAAATCCCCGCAAATCCAGCTCAACCTCATCACCCAGCCAGTAAGCGTAAGTGGTGTGGTCAGCCAGATCATCACCGGAATCTGCATGTATCAGTACACTTAAATTGCCGCGATATTTCTCAAGCCAAGGGATAAGTGAATCGAAATCCTCATCTCCGAACAGGATCTGAAAACTCCACTCAGTATGTGGCCCGACAGGTCGCTGAAGCACCCGCCCTACCCACAGTGAAAAATTCTGCTTTATCTGCTTATGCAGATCTTGTGCAAATTCAAGTGTTTCGGCATTAAAGTAGATATGCGCGTGGTAGGATTTATGGCGGTTAACCGGACGTTGCGGATTATTCATTGGTACTCCCTATTACAGCTGAGCAGAGAATAAAACAATCGCAACGCCGATACAAACCAGACCTTACTCGTAATCTGTCGCGTAGGCCTCTTCATACGTGTGAGAGTAGAGCTCAAACAAGTTGCCAAACGGGTCTTCCAGATAAACCATCTTAGCCGGCTTACTGTCGTCTTCCGGATGGTAGCGCATAATGTCCATTCTTACCTTACCGCCAAACTCTTTTGTACGGGCAATAGCGCCTTCAAAATCATCAGTCTGCAGACAGAAGTGGAAAATACCAAGGCGGGAGAAATCCACTTCGTGACGCTCCTGACGCTCTTTCATCTCAAACAGTTCAACACCGATACCATCTGTTGTCACCAGATGAGCAATATTAAAGCCCTTAAAGCCTTCACCAAACACAGCAATACACATTCTGCCGATGGCGGTTTCACGCTCCTCAACCACCTTGGTGTTGTTCATAACCACTTTCAGACCAAGGGCGTTGGTATAAAACTCGACCGCTTTATCCATATCCCCGACCATAATACCGACATGATTCATCTTCATTGCATTGCTCCCGTTTAGGTTATCTTTTGATGATCTAATGGCAGCAGTATATTGGCGGTAGTTAATTAAATGAAATTATCATTAATTATTGAAATGATAATTATATTTTATACATCTAGCGGCTATTATTAACACAGCTTACTTTCATGAGTAATTACTTGCGTACTTATCCAGAATACGCTGCAGTCTTGGTCTGCTTATTTTGAGTACTTCACACGCTTTACCTTTATGGCCACTAACGTCTTCCAGCACTTTTTTTACATGCTTAAACTCTATCTCTTCCAGACTCAATGATTCATTCTGTATTTCTTCACTTAACAAAAGCTCATCACTACTACCTTTAAGATCGTCGAAAAGATCAGCCGTCAGTATGTCTCCGGGGCAAAGCGCGACTGCTTTTGTAAGCGTGTTCTCTAACTCACGTACATTACCCGGCCAGTTATAGCCCCTGAGTATATCCATAGCATCGATAGAAACCTTTAGTACTTTGGTACCCAACTCCTTATTAGCTCTGGCAAGCAAGCTTGGTATTAATTGCTCAAGATCTTCGCGCCGTTCCCTTAAGGGTGACAGATGGATTCTGACTACCTGAAGACGATAAAATAAGTCTTCCCTGAACTGTTTTTTTTCAATCTGAGTTTCAAAGTTAATGTTAGTTGCGGAGATTATTCTGGCATTGGTTTTAATCGCCTGTTTACTGCCAAGGGGAATAAACTCTTTTTCCTGTAATACCCGCAATAACTTTGCCTGAATCGTCGGAGATAACTCTCCAACCTCGTCTAAAAATAAGGTGCCGTTGCGGGCGAGCTCAAACTTGCCGGCTTGATCAGCAACTGCACCAGTAAACGCGCCTTTTTTATGGCCGAACATTTCCGACTCAAGTAGATTTTCTACCAAAGCGGCACAATTAAGCGCGACAAAAGGAGCATCTTTGTTTGTTCCTGCGTTGTGAATTGCGCGGGCAACCATCTCTTTTCCCGTACCAGATTCACCAGTAATCATAACCGAAGCATTAGTTTGAGAAACCCGCCCTATGGTTTTGTAAATCTCTTTCATTGCATTTGAAGAGCCAACCATAGAATTTCCATAGCTGTCAGGTATAAGCACTGCATCCTGACTACTTGATTCCTGATACTCCATTGCAACATTGACAGCCCTATCCAGTTCATCGATATCTATAGGCTTATGGATATATTCGTCTGCTCCCTGCTGCATCGCTTCGATAGTACTTTCCATATCATGAAACGCAGTAATCATAATGACGCGGGAATCTTTACAGGACTGCTTAAACTCTGGTAATCCCTCAAGACCAGATTTGCCTTCCATACGGATGTCCAGAATTATGATGTTAGGCTGAAAAGCCTTCGCTGTAGCGACCCCTTCATCAACACAGCTGGCAACTTTTACATCAAAAGAAAGGGATTGATAGTGAAGCTGGAGAGTTCTGCTTATTCCGTTATCGTCATCCACTATTAGCATTTTTCTCATTTAATTATTGTTCCTTTGATGTTGCCTGTTTCGGTGTAGTGGGAAGCCTGATTCTTGCGAGCGTTCCGGATGAAGAGTGTGGAGACAAGGATATCTTTCCGTCATGGCTATCAATAATCCTTTTTACTATTGCCAGCCCAAGCCCGGTTCCTTTTGCCTTCGTGGTAAAGAATGGCTCAAAAACCTTATCGACCATACATGGATCGATTGGATGCCCATTGTTAGTAATATCAATGATTAACTCTGTACCAGATTCCGTAATCATTATATTAGAGACTATTTTTACCCTTGCATCCTCCACATCTCCTGTGGCCTGAATCGAGTTAATCAATATGTTTTGAATCGCCTGACGCATTTTTACCGGATCAACATACACAGTGGGCAAATTCGAATGAAGCATTAAATCAAAAGCAACCTGAGCGTCTTTAGCCTGTTTTTGCTGGCTTGCCACCGCAGCCTCTAACAATTTGTTGATATCCAGCCAGGTAGGCTGTAATTGTTCGGGTTTCGAGTAGGCAAGTAGTTCTTCAAGAATAGCTTCCATGTATTTTACCTGCTCAAGAGAAATCCTAAACATCTCACTCTTGTTCGCACGTTCCTGAATCTGCAACACCATCTTTATAGAGCTCAAGGGGTTTCTCAAATCGTGCGCTATCATGTTGACGACTTTCCCGACTTCTGCCAGCTTTTCATGCTGAATACGTTCATTAGTCTGCCGCTCAACTTCTTTGGCCAGACGCTTTTCCTCGGTAATATCTTGTTTCACCGCAACATAATACAAGGTACGGTTTTCAACATCTTTCACCGGAGAAATTCTGGCTCGCTCCCAATAGAGCTCTCCGCTTTTCTTTCGGTTATGAAACTCTCCCTGCCACTCTTTGCCCTCTTTGAGAGTCTGCCACAAGCTCTGGTATTCCTGAGATTCCATCTCGCCTGACTGAAGAAACTTAGGGCTTCTGCCCATAACTTCGTCCCGGCTATATCCGGATAACTCACAAAAAACAGGGTTAACATAAACTATCTGCCCGGCAATATCCGTTATCATAACTGAGTTCTGGCTACTCTCCACTGCATGGCTAAGTTGCTGGAGCTGTTCCTGCGCCATTTTATGTTCTGTGACATCTTCTCCCAGCAGTGTCAGGGTAACCGCCTTCTCTTTCGATTCAGTAAATGTTGATGTCCAGGATACTAAGTGAATTTCTCCCGATTTACTGAGCACAACACTTTCACTTTGCGGCTGATGAGTCTGCTGCCTTATCGCTTCATCAAGTGCTTCCTGTGCCTGAACCTGCAACTCATCAGGAATAAACCTTTTAATCCAGGAGTAACCAATCACTTCATCCTTTTGATACCCTACAAGAGACAAAAAATAGTCGTTGCAAAAAGTAATAACACCTGCACGATTAATGCTAACGGCCGCCAGTTGAATATTTTCCAGTGTATGCCGGAACTGTTGCTCATACTGTTTCTGCTCAGTTAAATAGCGCGTTTGAACCCGGTAACGACTAAACAACCATGTTACCAGGCCAGTAATAAAAAAGAGCAAGCCGTAAACCAATAAAAAGTGCTCTACAAATGCCCAGCGGGACAAGTTAAACCTGCTCTCGGGAAATTCTGAAATAATGGTCCAGTTACCATTGTTTGGAGCAGAAACATGGGCGTAGGTGTAGTAGTTATTGCCTTCCAGTATTTGCCTTTTATCTGCAGTTTTCACATGTTCAAATATCGCCGAAGGGATATTGTTCTGGGTATCAATGGCGTAACTGACATCACCACTGTCTGTCGGGTGAATCACGGCAACACCCTGAGGGTTAAACAGATAGACGTGATTGATAAAGCTTGGTGCAACAGTGTAGAGCTTATCGATCAACCTTTTTGCTTTATAGTTGAGAATGATAACGCCAGTCCTGCTACCCTTTTCGTTAAAGACAGGGGTACCGACACGAATCGTCGGGTTAAGTGGCTTTTGCACAACACCTTCTTCAACATTAAGATCCATCGGAGAAATATAGACCTGGCCTCTTTGCAAGTTGTTGGAGTATTGCCAATAGTACCTGTGAGCCTTGTTCTGTAAGTCAGCCTGGTTTACAACTGATATTTCTCCCGCATTGTTATTGATTCGTATCCGCTCCCAACCCTCTGTATCTATATACCGGATCTGATCATAATTTGGGTTATTAGTACTTAGCTGGATAAAGTACTGTTTCAAATCATTAAGTGGCGTTGCGTGGAGTGAAGTTACCTGACGGGTAACATAGGAAAGATTTTTAGCGTCAGCAGACATTCTGGTAAGTGTTTCTCCAAGTACCTCCTCAATTAAATCAACAATAACTCTTTCGTTGTGTAATGCGTATTGTTGATCATTCTTAACGCTAAGGAAGTAATGCACACTCATAACAATGGCTAATGCTAAATAGGCAGGAACAAGCCAGAGAAGAAGCTCAGATACGAAAATTAGTTTTTCCGGTAAAATATTCTCGCTTTCCATATGAGAGCTTCTTATCCTTCTTCGTTCAAACTGAGCCCTGCCAATAAGGACACCATAACAAGGGACTCAATAATAACCACCTGATTGAATTACATTTGTGCGCTTCATCTTAATCAAAATGCCCTTAACAGGCCGCACACTACAACCAATATCAACAGTCTTGTTCTAATAGCAGCCCCATCAACTTAATCGCGTTTGGCTGATGATGATCTCTTAACTCTTTTACCTTTTCAGCTAAAAGCTGTAGCGCTAACACCTTATTGTTTGCAAATACATCTTGAGCAACTTTGAGGCATTCATCATTATCAATAGCGACATCAATCAATAAACTAAAACTTATATCGAACTTATTAGGGTAAAGTGCAGCCAATCTTAGTGCTTGTGCTTTCACTCCACTAGATGAATCAGACAAACCGCGCCTGATAACCGCTGTTACCGCTTCTTTTTGATTTAACTTTATTTTGTCGATATGAAACTCAAGTGAGTTAAACGCACAAAACCTGACATGATCATTTGAATCACTTACCAAATGCAGTAACAGGGGTATCGCCTTTCCGGCAGGTAACACAGAAAGAAAACCCGCCGCTGACTGTTTTGTTAAATCATCACCGTGATAAACAATATTACCTGCCGCTCCCAGCCCATTGTCCACCGCACTGTTATCCGGCAGAGCTTTTTTGATGTTTTGTAATGAGTGGAATATCTCTCTTAGCTCCGATGGCTGGTTTCCAAGTACAGCTTCCAGAAGCAAAGCCGCTGAATAGTCTGAAGGGGACGCTCCCAGTGACTTAATGGCCAATATCTTGTTAGGCAATGTCGGTAGTTTTACGACTTTTTTTCGATTCAGCTCGAGTTCGTCTGCACTATCAAAATTGTCTTTAACCAACTGGGCGTAATCACTCAACGCATCGTCCAGTTCATCGACCATATCAACAATATGTTGCTGCTGATCAGGCTCTGTTGATGCCGCACCAAGTTCTGATTCCAGGTTCGCCTGAG
This sequence comes from Vibrio sp. SCSIO 43137, assembly GCF_028201475.1. NCBI lineage: Bacteria > Pseudomonadati > Pseudomonadota > Gammaproteobacteria > Vibrionales > Vibrionaceae > Vibrio > Vibrio sp. SCSIO 43137. The sequence continues at coordinate 1,430,563 of NZ_CP116384.1, forward strand.
TTATCGCTCCCAACGTTGAGTTTGGAGTGTTAACAATAGTAAGAGGTAAATCGACTCTTTCTTCATACGCTTCCAGCAATGTTTCAAGCTCTTTTGTTTCAAGATCTTTTCCTTGCGGATTTTCAACCTGTTGCTGTCCGCCCGATTCATTAGGCTCATCTTGTTCTATCTGATTTACATCTATGGCGTCCGGATAAGCGTTGCTGCCCAAAATGGCTACTTTAATAAACCTTCTGCAGGTGGCAGATTCAGATTTAGCCAACACGTCAAAGGCAGCCTGTCTGACACTCACACTGAAATGGTATTCTTGTGTGTGTTCATCCATCCGGTGAATATAAGATTGCAATCTTTCCAGAAGAGCTATGTCATAACCTTGTACAGTTGCAACCTTGCGGATAAGCCCAACAAAAACGGCATTGTTCTGTTCATTAGAATCTAAAGCATGTAAATAAAGCTCCAGTAGAGTCTTAGTTTGTTCCGGCTTCAGACAGGAGTGAACTAGAACCTCGGTGGCATTAATTAAAGATTGAGCCGGAGATGCCCAAAGAAGATCGATAACCCGATCAATATGCTCACTATTGATCTCATCAAAACGGGCCAGCAACTCAAACAACTGAGGTCTGGCATTGCGCTCTGAAAGCTCGATATAATTAATAAGCCTTAATTGATCAACTTCATCATTGCAACTAAAGCCTTTCAATGCCGTCATCGCCGCTTTTTGTACGCCACTGTCTGTATCTTTCAGTAATTGCACAATATCCCAGAAGTACTCATTCGCTCCTTTTTCTGTAAGCCCTTCTACTGCCAATTTACGCACAATAGGGTCTTCATCCCGCAACTGTTTAAACAAAAACACTCTTGCTATCTGCTCATTGCTATAAAAGAGAGATTTGATTAATTTCCTTTTGGAGGCCAGTGTTGCATCAGGTAGTCGGTTAATTATCCAGTCAACATCATGCTTTACGATTCCCTGATAAAGACGGGACTCAAGTTCTGGCTCAGGATCAGAATCTAAGATGCTTAGAAACTCAGGAAGATATTTGTGACGACTATTGCTTACTAATATTTCAACCGCCTTTAGCTGAATATCCCACCAGTCATCCCACTCGCTTGTAGTTGTTAAAATATCATCTTCTGCCCTGCCACCAGCGCAACGGAGCATAAACGCCTCTACTTTCTCGTCTGACATTTTGTTCTCAAGCGCGTCCATCGCCGCCAGTCTGGCATCTGCATCGGGGTGATACTGTGCGACTTCAAGCAACCGGTCAGTATTCCCAAGCCCAAGCCGGAATAGTGTATTCGCACAATCAATCACAACATCCGGATCTTCATGATACAAATTGTTATCCAACCCTTCTTGTGCAGCCTGTGCTGATATCAATGCCCTTGCACTGTAACAGCGTTGAGCTTCATCACCATTTTCAAGCAATTCAATTAATACCGAAACAGGGTCAGGGGTGGTGTGGCTACCCTTATCTGTCGCTGAAAGTTCTGTTTCACTTACATGCATCGCAAGATCCTTTTTTAGCTATTGTTATTCTGTTCATCGCATCAGAATCTGCAAAGCATTAAGTGTGCCGGATTGTTTTATTCATTAAATACAATCAGTTAAACAAAGCATACCTTTCTCAAAGCAAACCATACGTTCAAAATTGAACAAAACGTTAAACACTAGTCGTTGTTTCTGAACGTTTCGTTCACTTTTTCCCATTGAGATCCAGGTCTCAATGTTATCCATCTCACTGTATTTTATATGTTTTATTTGTCTGAAAAAGTTGGCTCAAAAAATGCTCTTACAGCAGCGACGATAATCAAAACAATACTCCGTTAAAGATAATTTTATCGAATACGGAACTAGCTGGAAGCTAAGGAGCATAACAATGAGAAAAATGCTAATCCTTGCTGCTACTATCAGTGTCTCATGTTCAGTGTGGAGCCAATCCGATACTAAATCGTTCGGCTCTTTACCTAGCCTGAAGATAGACTCAGCCAAAGCAGCACTTGGAAAACGCCTGTTCTTTGATAATCGATTGTCTGGTAATACCGCGCTGTCTTGCGCTTCGTGTCATAAACCCGAAAACGGATATGCACATCCAGACGCTCTGGGGCCTGCTTATACAGGCAGCAAAGGATTTAGAAACGTTCCGACTCTAATAAATACTGTTTATAAGAAAGTGTGGTTTCATGATGGCCGCATCGGCACTAACCTAAACGATGTAACACGTGAAAACATTACTGAAGACTGGCTAATGAACATGGATATGCGTTTGATGCAAGAGCGCCTCAAACAAGATCCGATATACGTAAAAATGTTCAAAGACGCCGGATATGGAGAGCCATCAAATGGTTCTGTCCGTAAAGCCATTCCGGAATACCTGAAAACCCTCACCTCTGATAAAACACCATTTGATAAATCGAAACTCAGTAAGTCTGCGAAAAAAGGGTTTGATCTTTTTAAAGGTAAAGCAGGGTGCGCATCTTGTCATAACGGTCCGTTGTTTACCGATGGGAAGCCATACAATACGGGCGTACCGGAGAACCTTGATATCTTCACTGATCCAATGCGGCACCAGACTTTCATCGCTTTTAACATGTTTATGGGTAATGAAAACTATATGAATCTCAAACGTGACGTTGGTGCACATGTTCAGACTCACAAAACCGATAAGAGTGACTATGGCAAGTTTATGACGCCGACGCTGCGGGAACTTAAACATACCGCACCTTATATGCACAACGGCATGCTGGCAACTCTTAGTGATGTAGTGGCGTTTTACAATCAGGGCGGAGGCAAAGATATGAACAAAGACTCCCGCCTTAAGCCTCTTAACTTATCCGCTCAGGAACAAAAAGACTTAGTTGCTTTTCTTGAGTCCCTATCAGGTGAGCCTCTGACAACAGATGATCACGTGTGGACTAACCAAGATTACAGCTACGAGTTGATTTCTGACTGGCGCAACGTGAAAAACTAGGAGGACGAGATGAAAACACAATGGATCAACTTGTCCGCATTGATGACAGTTGCACTCACTTTTGGAGCAACTCAGGCAATTGCGAATCAAGACTTAGAAAAAGCAGATAAAATTGCAGCTTCTCTGCCCCCGGTTACTCTGAACGGAAAACAATATCCGGCACTTGCACCTTTAGGAACGGTACCAACCCCTAAAGATAACCCTACAACCCCGGACAAAGTCGCATTGGGAAAACAGCTGTTCTTTGACGGAAGATTAGGCGGAGACACATCAAGTCCTTGCTCAGCTTGCCACATTCCGACATTAGGCTGGGACTTCCCTGCCGATCTGTCATTGGGTTATCCGGGCACAGTTCACTGGAGAAACAGCCAAACCATTATTAATTCGGCTTACTATCAAAAGCTATTCTGGGCCGGCTCATCGAAATCACTTGAAGCGCAGGCAAAAAGTGCTGCTAAAGGTGGTGTTGCTGGTAACGGTGAAGATGACTTAATGGAAGCACGTCTTGCATTGGTACCAGAATATGTTGAGCAGTTTAATAAGATTTTTGGTGATAACTATCCAAAAGTTAGTAACGCCTGGAAAGCCATCGCAGCTTTTCAACGCACACTAATTCAAACCGATACTCCACTGGATAAGTACCTGCTTGGAGATAAAAAAGCACTAAGTAAATCTCAGTTAAGCGGTAAGGCTCTGTTTGAAGGCAAAGCCAACTGTATTGCGTGTCACAACGGTGCACTGGCCTCTGATCAGAAGAACTACAACGTAGGTGTTCCTACCAATCTGCGCTGGGAGAATGACGCACTGGCTCAGATTACCTTCCGTTATGAGTTGTACGCCAAAGGCTCTAACGAAAAAATGTACCGTGAAACCAAAGCAGATCCCGGCGTCTATTTTCGTGGCAAACGCAAGGAGATGAAAGGAAAGTTCCGTACCCCAAGCCTTCGTTACACCATGTATACCGCACCATTTATGCATAACGGCACCATAGCAACCTTGGAAGATGTGGTGGACTTTTATGACCGTGGTGGTATTGCAAAAGACGGAAGAACCACCGACTTCCCTCATTCGAAAAGCGCATTAATTAAACCTTTAGGTTTAACTAAGCAAGAAAAAGCCGATCTACTGGAGTTCCTGAAGGCCTTCTCAGGAGAGAAGATCATTATGGATCACCCTAAATTACCTGAATATCAGCCTTTATTTACTATGGAAGAGTTGGAGGAGGTAAAAAAATGAGTACGCAAAATAAACAAAATGCTCAATCCGCTCGTGGTCAAAACAGCAATGCAGAAAGTGCAAATGAACATAACAAATGCATGATGTCGCGGCGGGATTTTCTAATCTACAGCGGCGCTACCGCCGGTACGGCAAGTGTTATGTCTCTGACACTGTTTCCGGGTACCGCTCAGGCTAAAAAAGCTCAGGCACGTGTTGTCGGATACCCAAGACAGTTGGTCGGTAAACTTAGTCAGCTTAAAGAGAACAAACCTGTCTACTTTAACTACCCGGATGATGGCCCGAACTCACAAGGTATTCTGGTAAAAATGGGCGTTTCAGCAGGCGGAGGCCTTGGTCCCAAACAAGATGTTGTCGGCTTTTCCCTTATGTGCACACATCAGGGAGGCCCGCTAAACAGCCAGTATAAAGTCGTAGGTGAACACAGAGTACTTGGACAATGTCCTTTCCATCTGTCTACGTTTGATATGCGTCGCCACGGTATCATTGTCTCCGGTCAGGCTTATGAAAGCCTTCCTCAGGTACTTCTTGAACTAGAAGGCGACGATATATACGCAGTAGGCATTATGGGGCTGCTATTTGGCCGAACGGAAAATCTGATCGCGATGCAGGAGGCGTAATCATGACCACTAATTTTTATATTCCGCAAGATCACGCTCCGCTGCCACCTAAAAATGCGGAAGTGATTACCACTGCATGTGACTACTGTATTGTAGCCTGCGGCTACAAGGTATATCGCTGGCCTTTAGAGCAGAGTAATGGCGGTATGAAAGCCGATGAAAACGCATTCGGCATAAACTTTCCCAGTGCACCGCTTCAGTCATGGGTTGCACCTGCCCAGCACAATGTCGTAATGCATAATGGCAAGCCACACAATATTGTTGTGGTTCCGGATAAAGACACCAAAGTCGTCAACAAGACTGGTGACTCATCTATGCGTGGCGGGCTGTTAGCTCAAAAGCTGTATAATCCGGCGACCGGAACCAGAGACCGTCTGACTCAGCCACTGGTCCGTATTGGCGGCAGTTTGCAGCCTGTACCATGGGATTTCGCCTTGGAAATTGCAGCCGAAGTTGGTAAGCATGTTATTGATACTCATGGTTCTAATGCCTACGGAGTAAAAACATTTTCTTATCAATATATTGAAAACACTTATGCCATTACCAAGTACGCTCTCAGACATATCAATACAGCGAACTTTACCTTCCATGACACACCATCGGATGTGACCTCAACCCCCGGCTTCCGTGATGCCGGATTCGACAACTTTGGGCCGAGCTATGATGACTGGGGTGCAGCAGATACCCTTATGATTTGTGGCACAGACCCGTATGAAACAAAAACCATCATTTTCACTCAGTATATTATGCCGGCCGTTCAGAGAGGCATGAAAACGGTCATGCTCAACCCCAGGGAAACTGCTGGTATCGCATGGCTTAAGAAGCATGGTGGCCTCCACATCGACCTCAATCCGGGCTCTGATAACCTTGTGGTTGGCGCCATTATCCGGGTTATTCTGGAAAATGGCTGGGAAGACAGTGAATGGATAAAGAACTGGGTAAACAACAAATGGGAGTCCAGCTCAGGCTTTGGTCAGGGAACCCGTAACACTCCTTGGCAATGGCGTACCACCTGGGGCAAGTTCCAGACTGATGGTTTCGAAGGATATAAAAAATGGAATCTGGAGCAAAAAGAGTACGATCCTGACTATGCTGCAAAAATGGCTGGTATTGATGTGGCTAAAATTTACAAAGCCGCTGAAATGCTGGCGAAGCCGGTTAAAGGAGTCAGGCCAAAAACATCTATCGGTATCGAAAAAGGGTTTTACTGGTCAAACAACACAGGTAACACCAATGCTATCTCTTCACTTGCGACCATTATTGGTACTGGTGGACGGGAAGGCCGCGTAGTCGGACGCTTTGGTGGTCACCAGCGGGGAGGACAGTCAGGTGGTAAGTTACCCCGCAACAAGTCGCCAGAAAAAGTACCGGGAAGAAGAAGACGTTCAATAGATACTGACAGATACACCTATTCAGGCCACACACGATTTGCGCACGTAATTGGTACTACCTGGATTCAGGCAATGTGTGGTAGTCAGGGACTGCAGAAAAAGTTCTGGGAATTGACGGTTGCCAACCCGCATCAGGTGTATTCCTATGATAAAGCTGAAATCATTGAAACACTTAAAAAGCGGGCTGACTCCGGTGGCATGGTAGTGATAAATCAAGATATCTATCTACGTGATCCAATCGGAGCTAAGTTTGCTGATATTGTCTTCCCTGCTGCTACCTGGGGCGAAGTTGACTTTATGCGCGCTAACGGAGAGCGCCGGCTACGCCTGTATCAAAAATTTGCCGATGCACCGGGTGATGCACAACCAGACTGGTGGATTATTTCCCAGCTAGCGACCCGGATGGGATTCGATGGTTTTGACTGGAACAATTCTAATGATGTCGCAGAAGAAGCATCTCGCTTTAGCCGGGGTAGTCGTAAAGACTTCCATATGATCAAAGTAGCCGCCCATGCGGAAGGAAAAACCCTGCATGAAAAGCTGAAAGAGTATGGGACTGACGGTATTCAGGGGCCGGTATTCTACAACTACGATACAAAAGAGTTGGTAGGCACTAAACGCCTTCATGATACTGAGTTATCAACGGCTGCACTGGAGGAAAAAGGGTTAGCTGACGGGCCTCAGGGCGCCAACGTTCTGAAGAAGCAACTGACTGGCTTTAATAGTCAGACAGGTAAAGTGAACCTGCAAAAACACCCATGGAACCTGTTTAGTGACTTCTATGAGTGGTTGCAGCCAAAAGAAGAGGAGCTTTGGTTCTCAAACGGACGGATAAATGAAATCTGGCAATCCGGTTTTGATGACGTTGAACGACGTGCCTACGTTATTCAGCGCTGGCCGGAAAACTGGGTAGAAATTCATCCGGACGATGCCGCAAAACGCGGTATTGAGTCAGGTGATCAGGTGATGATGTACTCAAACCGGGTCGCTAATTTCAAAGATACTATTCTTGGTGTTCACGGTGATGATTTTCAGTTCAGCAAACTGATGGAAAATGGTCATATCAAGCTAGACAAAGCAGCTGTAACGGCAGTGGCAATAGTAACTCCAGCGGTTAAAAAAGGCGTACTGTATGCCAATATGATTGATATGCGTCAACCATCTAATGCTCTCACTACTCGAGTTGTCGACCAGATCAGCGGTAACTACAACTACAAAATGGGAGTTGCCAATATCAAGAAACTGGGTGAGTCAAAATATAAGAGTGAGTTCCGTTCATTCTCTTTTGCACCACGTAACATTACCTAACCTACCACTTTAGGGAGCTGAAAGGCTCCCTTTTCTTGTTTTAATTTATTCAAATACTTACGGAAGCAAATAAGTATTTTCAAACAATACTTAAGGAGCAATTTATGAAAGCAAACAGCGCACTAATATGTGCTGGCCTGATATTCGGTTTGGCATCTGCACCATCATTAGCAGCAGGAGATCCTCAAGCCGGAAAAGCAAAAGCAGCAACATGTATCGCTTGCCACGGTGCAAATGGTATCTCGGCTGTAGATCTTTACCCTAATCTGGCAGGGCAAAAACAGGCATATATGGTGACACAATTAAAAGCCTTCAAAAGCGGTGAAAGAAAAGATCCGACGATGACGGCTATGGTTACGCCTCTATCAGATTCAGACATCGAAGACTTAGCAGCTTTTTACTCCAGCCTGACTCCCTAAGCAGCTCATAAGCAAAATAAATGGGGAGTTCCGCTTTACGCAGGGCCGGTCAGAAGCCGGCTCTGCGTTTTTTATCTTAAGACTGAATAAAAAACTTAGCCAACCGCAAAGCGTACGGCAGCGTCGGCATGAATAGCAGTGGTATCAAATAGCGGCACGTCAGTATGTTGCTGCTGCACCAGCAGAGCTATTTCCGTACAACCCAGAATAACTGCCTCAGCTCCCTGATTACGTAACTTATCAATGATGCGGATATACTCGGTTCTTGAGCTCTGTTTAATTTCTCCGCGGCAAAGCTCCTGATAAATAATGTTATGCACCTTTAGCCTGTCTTCTTCCTCAGGCACCACAACATCAATAGCAAACTTATCCGTCAGCCGCCCTTTATAAAACTCCTGCTCCATTGTGAAGTTAGTACCGAGTAATCCGACTTTACTGATCTTCTTTTCAAGCAACTTCTCAGCAGTTGCATCAGCAATATGCAGAATGGGAATAGAGATGTTTTCTTCAATCTGGGGAGCGACCTTGTGCATGGTGTTGGTGCAAATTAACAGAACGTCCGCTCCACCCTTCTCAACCGAACAAGCAGCATCCGATAGAATTTCCGCCGTTTCATCCCACTTACCCTGATGCTGAAGTTTTTCTATTTGTTCAAAGTTGACGCTATACAGGCAGATTTTTGCGGAATTCAGGCCACCAAGTTGCTGCTTAACACCCTGATTAATGGATTTGTAGTAACTGAGCGTCGATTCCCAACTCATACCGCCTAGTAAGCCAATGGTTTTCATATTCTGTCCTTAATGTAATGCTTTGAGTGTTTTCATTAACGCCCTTTTCAGTAGCAAATTATTGTATGCAATTGCCCTCTGGTTAACTCTTTTTTTGTAACCAATCCAATATTAGCTGATTAATCTCTTGCGGTTTTTCCTGCTGAATCCAGTGACCAGTATCCAGACTAATCACATCCACATTCGGTACAAAGTCTGTCAGATTTTCTGCTTCAGGGACGACATCTTTATTACCATAGACCATAAGTGCAGGCTGGCGAATAATCGGATCCACATTCGCCAATATATGCCAGTTTCTATCTAGGTTTCTGTACCAGTTGATGCTGCCGGTAAAGCCACTCGATTCAAAAGCAGAGATATAAACCGACAGTTCATTTTCACTCATCAATGGCTCTCCTGCTGGGCTATCAGATCTGGCAAGGTTGATCATCGCCATCCCGGGCTCAGGCTCTGCTATTGGCAGATTTTTGCGATAAAGATTGTGCAGAAAGTGGCTGACGTTGTTATCCAAAATCGCATCAGCGACACCGGGCTGGCGGTTAAAATGAACAAAGTAGTAATCACCGCCAAGAAACTGCTCCATAAGCTCAATCCACGGAACATCACCGCGAGCCTGATAAGGCAGACTAAGGTTAATCAGCTTACTGACTCGATCAGGATGCAGCAGAGCCAGCCCCCAGACCACCATAGCCCCCCAGTCATGACCGATAAAAGTTGCCTTTTCGTAGCCAAAGTAGTCCAGAATGGCGACAAGATCACCGCTTAGCTGCTCAATATCGTACGCAGTGACCTGCTCCGGACAAGATGAGTTGCCGTACCCTCGTTGGTTAGGAACGATTACATGATAGCCGGTAGCAACGAGTGCGGGGACTTGATGGCGCCACGAGAAAGCATGCTCAGGCCAACCATGACAGAGCACAACAGGCTCCCTATTACTTTGCTGACCAGCCTGAAATACCTCAAGTTGCACCCCATTTACAGAGATCATGGTAGGTTTTGCAAAATCTTGCGGATTGAACATTGTCTTTCTCCTTTATCTGTTTGCTGAACGGAACAGATAATTTATACAATGTAAAGGTGACAAAAATTGGCACCATAAAAAGGTAACCTGACAAAATGAATGCCCGCCAACGACAAGATGCCATAGTGCGCAGCCTGCGCCGGAACGGCACTTCCACAATTGATTACCTTGCTCAGCAGGTAGGTGTATCCCGGCGGACGGTGCTGCGTGATATTAATGCTCTGCGCGATGAAGGTTTTGTTATTCATTCAGAGCCGGGACGCGGAGGTGGCTTGCAACTTGATCCCCGCTCAGCACAAACCACAGTAAAGCTTTCAGTCGCTGAAGTTTTTGCCCTGCTTATCAGCGTTGAATCTATTCGTGCTGCGGCAAATGTCCCCTTCTCCGGACTTGCTAAGGCCGGACTGGCAAAAATTGAAAAAGCTCTGCCACAGGAACAGATAAGCGATTTGCGCCGTTTTCTTGATTGCGTCTTTATAGGAAAACTGGCTGATCAAGTTGGCATATCGGATATGGAGGAAGTGGATCCCGACCTGTTGCCCGCCTTTGAACAGGCCTTTCTGCAACAAAACCGCCTGCGCTTCCGCTATCAGGATGCCAAGGGTGTCGTAACCCAAAGAGAAGTTGAGCCTCAGGCAATGTTGATTCTGCCGCCACTCTGGTATCTGGTGGCATGGGATCCAGATCGAGAAGACTTTCGTCACTTCCGTATGGATCGAATCAGTAGCCCTGTGGTTGTAGAGGGAGATAAATTTTTAAAACGGCGGGTGGCTTTTGAACAGCATGTTTCTCCGCTGCGTAATTTTGCCAGATGAGAGCATTTAAATAACTGTTTTTTTAAATAAAAAGACAGTTTCAGCTTGTGGCTACAGTAATTCAACATCAGAAAACAAAGTTGCGACCCACAAACAAAATAAAGCCACACATTTTCTATCGACATTGTGTGGCTCTACTGGGCTGATACCCTCAAAAAATCAAAAGCATCCAAGCCATAATATTGGCAGATGGATCAATCAGGTAAGTTACTTTCCATAACAACACCTTTAAAACGAATTTCAGATTGCTTCGAATAAGTGTTTAGCAACTGATTAAAAGCTTCTATGTCCTTAGCTTGTACCTTCCGGGAAGGAATACGCAGTACAGTTTTGATATTGATGCTACTGTCGGACTCACGAAACACCTCTCTGGTAAGAAAACCAAACTCATGACTAAAGTGTAACGATGCAGGCAGATCAGTAATACGCCACAAACCTTTAGTATCATAGTTGAAGCTTGACTCAACTCGAAGGCCGGGAAACTGCTCGGTATAATGCTCATTACTTAAACGAAGTTCTTTTAGCTCATCCTTAATCCAGGCATCACTTTCCGAGTATACAAGAGGCTCTCCTACTTTAAGAAAAGGCGCTAAATCTGCCTTGGAGTGAATCACTAATTCCGCTGACATGCCCTCTAAATGCTCTATGGTAAAACTGGGCTCCGCCTTGTCGTATACCACTCTCTTATACTGCTTTATCAGATAATCCTGACGGCCTTTCTCTGTATCAGGATACAAACTGGAGCGATAACCAGAAGCGTATTGTCCCAGATAAACCCGCTTCTGGGTCTCTTGCTGGCCTCCGTCGGCGGTAAAGTCAATTTCCGTACTGCTCTGCATTTGCCAGCGGAAACGGCTACTATCCATAGTATGAGGGATATAACCAGAAACTAAGGGTAACACTACCTTTCCCTGAATCCACGCCGGAGTATACTGCCAATTTGTTTGCATATCTGTTGGGTCAACACAGTATTCATTGCCATCAAATTTAAAGCAGACAACAACATGGTTGAATACGTTCATTGTTGGTACCAGCACCTTGTCCTGATCCATGCGCTGAGTCGCCACCAAAGCATAGTTTGCCTGCAATCCATTCACCTCCAACAGAGCTTTCAGTAGAGCGGACTTATCCTTACAATCTCCAAAACGGTTTTCTATGGTTTCAGCTAATGTATGTGGCGTCATCGCATTGCCATGCTCAGACATAGATACATACCGAACATCACGAGAAACAAACTGTAAAATATTGGCTATCCGTTGTTCGATAGAATCTGTATTTTCACTCAGCCTTTCCGCCAACTGAGGCAACCCTTTACGATCTTTCTCTGCTTCCGCCATAAGCTTATTTGCTCTGGAAACAACCTGATTCCAGCTATCTAAAGAACCAATAGATATCCGGTTAATATGATCTTTCCAGTAAGCATTCGCGTCGCCTTTATAGGCATCTAAATTATCGCCATGACAGTAGAGTGAACTAGCCTGTTCTTCACACTTCACTTCTTGGCTATCTGTCGCCCAGCGAAACACCTGCGTTTTATCCCATTTAACATTCAGTTGATAGTTTTCTATTGGATAGTTGTTCTGCAGATAGAGTTCGCGAGACCAATCTGACTCCATGGCATCGCGTTGCGTGACGATTTCATATTCAACAACAGAAAGGCTACCTTCTTGCAAACCTTGTAATATCAGGATGACCTCTTTTTCACTATGAAAAGTGTTGTAAGTATTAGTGTCTACTACCTGTACTTTAGCCGGATCAATTTGTTTTATTTCACCAGAGGGAGAAAGAGACGCTGCTTTTGTAATGCGTAAGTGCTGTGTTTTCGGATTAAAAAATACGCTCTGTGAGCCATAATTGTCAGTATCAATAAATCGTGGGAAATAACTGACTCGCTTATGCTTTATGGTCACCTTTTCCGCTTGAATATCGACACTCTCCTCCCTGAGAAGCTGTGTCATTTATGTAAACTGGTTATCCGCTGGCAATAACTCTGATATTTGTGCCACTCCTTCACTTGAGAGTTGCCACTCTACCCCACTCTGCCCTTGCGCATATAAAGGAGCAGAAGTAATACCAACCAAAATCAATAAACTTGCTCTTCTAATCATTTGCTACTGAACTCCCCTGCCATCTCTTTATATGCCCTTATCCATCGCTGATAAGACTTACTTGGTCCGGTTAATACACCCAGAAGCTCATAGTCTTGTTTCTCTGTTTTGATATAAGTGACAAATGCCGAAGCAGGATCCAGGAATATTTCCCCTTTACAACTAAGTTCTACCTTGACGTTCATGGAGTAGGGTTCAAAGCTGCGTTTTTCTTCACAATCGGCGTCTGAGATCGTTTCCTGAATCCAGCTTTTGCGCGAGTCAATATGATCATTAAGTTCATCGTCATTGAGCGCTTCATTCCCAAAAACTATAAAATACGATTCCGGCACATCATTGCCAAACTCAGCCAACGCACCTCCGTCGCTATAGGTACCCACTGGCATGCTATACCAGTCACCACCCCGGAACCAAAATCTGAAATCATGATTCTGGGAACGGTAATAATGACCTTCGGGAAAGTGCTCAAGCTTATCTAACATAAGCAGAGAAAAAGCATCAAATGCAAAACTACCTGCCAGAACAGGAAACATCACAATAACCAGCAACCACTCCCAAATGGTGTAGCCCGATCGCTCACCCTTAAACGTCACATTACTTAATGCTGCCTTAGCCTTATTTACCCGGTGGGCCATAAGAGTAAAGCCAGAGGTAATCAATAGATAGCCCAGGGCATCTACCCAACCAGCTACCACCCAACCAGTGCTGGCAGAAAAATATATGGAGGTAAGAAAAAAGGCCACGGCTCCTATCACATAGAGCTTTCTGTTCCGGCCTGTCTCTTTGCCACCTTCCTCAATTTCCTTTAATGCACTGTTCATTTTCCCATAAGCAAACGGCTGAGAAATTGCGATCAAAGGAACGAAAAACCACAATATGGGTTTAAACTGAAACGACGTGACTTGCCTTAACTCTTTAGCTCGGCGATATAACCAGAAACTGGAATAAAGCCCTAAAGAACTAAACATTAAAAACCAATCCCACACGGCTCCTCTGGGAGCCCGCATCTCAATTGGTTCGTCCAGAGGCTCTAAGGCTGGGCTATCACTGTCAATTATCTTGCTAGTCTCTTGCATTTTTAATTCCACTACCTGAAACAGGAAGGTAAAGAGTTTACTCAAACAAAATTTCTTTAAAAAACAGCATGTTACAACAAATCGGCCTATTAAACCAATTCCATACTCACAGAAGCTGTCTCTTTCAAATAAAAGCACCGACTTACTGCTTGAGGGAAAGCTTTTCAGCCTATGCTCCTGACGATAATGCCTTCAAACTTAAGTGACTTTCGCTGAAGTAAGGCTAGCGTTGATCGTACAACCCGACAGAAATCAGATCAGAAAACCACAAGTAGCTCAACCAGAATGTAAATTATCTAGTTTCATCAACACTTCAAAAATGAGATTTACATTTAATTAACATATTAAATACATTGTGATTACAATGTGCGGATGCTATTGTGTGGCATTTCTCTAATTTGTTCATGGATTGAACAATCATAGTTATCAGGGAGTCGGTTATGAATGTTGCCGCCAATAGTGCCAATCTGGTTCAACTTAACGAGTTTCAGAATGAAATGATGCTTCTGCTTAACTCCAGCCTGAACGTATCACGCCTTGCCAGTTATCTGGTGGATGAACGTGCCCGCCCTATTTGTTATCAGACATCCAGAATTCAGCCACTGATGCACAAAGAATATATGGAAAATTTCTATAAAAAAGATCCTCTTTATCCTGAAAATTTTAGCTCTCCTCAAGACAGAATCATCAAAATGAGCGATCTGGTTTCTCCGCTCAAACAACGCACTCACACCTACTATCAGGACTTTATTAAGCCATGGAAAGTAAACGAAATTGTTGAGCTTTACTTCTATCACCAGAACAATCTGGTGGGCGGCGCAGCACTCTTTTTTGACCAATCAGTAAGCGGCCCCTCTAAAGAGGATTTTATCCGCCTCGGTGCCCTGCATCGCTATATCGAGTTCAGCCTTGGGCAACAGTTAATGCTGAGCACCCAGATCACCTTCGATGATTTTTGTGACCAATACTCACTCACCAATAAAGAGCGGGTGGTGTTACAACTGGCTATTCAGGGGCTGGCCAATAAGGTGATGGCAACAAAACTCAATTGCAGCTTATCAACAGTTAAAACTCACCTTCAGCACCTCTTTGCCAAACTGGAAGTAAACAGTAAAGTCGAAATGGTCAATCTGGTCTACAGTTCTAAATGCATTCTTTAACTGACATGTATATCCGGTAAGAACAGTTACACCCTTACCGGATATACTGAGCCTTACTTATTAATGTTCACCACCTGAAGCAAGCTATTCTCCAGCAAACCTTCCAGCCCGAACTCTACTCCGAAGCCTGACATTTTGCAGCCACCAAAAGGCGCGTGCGGCAATACTTCGGCGTGTCCGTTGATCCATACGGTTCCGCACTCCAGATGTGAAGCCAACTCACCGGCCTTTTCAGTATCACCCCAGACTGAGCCGCCAAGGCCGACTTGGGAATCATTGGCCATTTCTATTGCCTGCTCTACAGAGTCGTATGGAATTAGCGGCAACACAGGGCCAAACTGTTCTTCATCAACTACAGACATACCATTTTTGCAGTTGCCGATAATGGTCGGAGGATAGAAATACCCCTGTTGGCTACTTTTCTCACCTCCGCTATAGATGGTGGCACCACTCTGTTTCGCCTGTTCAACCAGAGTCATCACTTTTTCCAGTTGCCTGCTGTTTTGTACCGGCCCGAATGTTGATGACGGATCCATGCCGTCTTTAACCACATGGTTTTGGGCAATGTCCGCAAGCAGATTACAAAGCTCGTCATGCTGCGACTGGTGCACATAAAGACGTTTAAGGGCTGCACAGGTTTGCCCCATATTAATAAAGGCAGTGTTAAACAGTCCTTCAGCGATGGCGGTAAGATCTGCTCCCGGAAGTACTATCCCTGCATCATTGCCCCCCAGCTCAAGGGTAAGTTTTTTAAGGTTACCGGCGGCGGATTGCATGATTTTCTGACCCGTTTGTGTCGAACCGGTAAACACAACCTTGTCTATACCCTTGTGTTCACTGATGGCTCTGCCCAGCTCACCGTCACCAGAAACTACATTGAAAACACCGGCCGGTAGCACGCTCTGCAGCAGTTCTCCCAGTACAAGCGTATTAACCGGCGTCAGTTCAGAAGGTTTGTTAATCACAGTATTACCCATTCTCAGTGCAGGAATAATGTGCCAGATAGCTATCATCAGCGGCCAGTTCCATGGCGTAATAGAGCCGACAACGCCAACCGGCTTGCGCCTTCCTTCTATACGTTTTTCCGGTGAATCCTGATACACCTCAACGGGTATTTCAATACTGGTTGAATGACGGGTCCACGCCACCGCACCACCAACTTCCATATGAGCCAGCGCTAGTGGCTTGCCCTGTTCTTTAACGATAATACCGGCTAATTGCTGAGCATTTTCCTCTATGGTGTCAGCAATTTTTTCGATATAACTATCCCGCTCACTCTGGGTTAAAGTACTCCAGCTTTTAAAGGCTGAGCGGGCACTCTCTACGGCGGCATCAAGCTGAGCCGGCGATGCTGAAGGTGCTTCAAATACAACAGATTCGTTAGCAGGGTTGAGAACCTTGAGTGACGGCATTTCACCCAAAACTGATGTTCCGTTAATAGTCAATTGAGGCTTGTTCATTATTAATTCCTTTTAAGAGCAGTTAGTACTGTTAGCAATTGGTACGGTTATTGGTTTTGAAGATGTATCTGTTTTCGGTTCTCTTTGAACATGCTGAAAACAAATACTGCAGCGGAGAGAACAATCATGGTCAGTAAAGCAAGACTGATTGGCCGCTCAATAAAAATGGAAAGATCGCCATTGGAAACCCCGAGAGCCTGCTTACTACGGGCGATAAAAACAGGCCCCAGTACCAGCCCGAGAATAATGGGGACAGCCGGAATGTTTTCCCGTTTCAGGATGTAGCCGAATATGGCAAACCCAAGGGCTATCAGCGCATCTGAAAACTGGTAGTTCTGGCTATAGCTGCCAATAAACCCCAGAATCAGAATCACAGCACCGATAAACCGGCCGCGGATACGGGTCAGGTTGGCAATCCATTTACTGGTAAATGTGAGATAAAGAAACGCAATAATATTGATAAGAAACAGCGAGATATAAAGGCCGGAAATAAACTCAGGTTTTTCAGCAAACAGGGTCGGGCCCGGCGTATAGTTATGTACCATAAACACCGACAGCAACATGGCCATGAGTGCATCAGCAGGAATGCCGAACGCAAGCAGGGGAATCATCACCGATGCCGTTACCGCATTATTGGAGGTTTCAGAAGCAATCAAGCCCTCTTCAGCGCCTTTGCCAAACTTATCCGGGTTGTTGGAAAACTTCTGCGCTAATGTGTAAGAGAAAAACTGAGAACCAAATTCCCCTACTCCCGGCAGCAGTCCCATAATGACTCCCAGTGTCGCAGAGCGAAACACAGTGACCTTATACTTCAAAACCGTAAATATTCCGGAAAAACGGCCTTTACCTTCATAACGGGTAACCTGAGAGTCATTGCCTTTCTGAGAGAGCAACACAAATGCCTGAGACATGGCAAACAAGCCAATCACCGTTGGTACCAGAGGGATCCCGCCCATCAGCCATTCCTGACTAAAGGTATAAGTCATGGTGTTATAGGAGCGATCAATACCGACTGAACCCAGAAATATACCTAGGCCCAGCATCATGGCAGCGGCAAAAGCTTGTCTGTAATGTGCCATTACTACGAAAATCATGCCAAGTGCCGCCAGCATAGCAAACTCAGCGGAACCAAAATGGTTTGCTACCTGAGACAGAACCGGCGCCAGCAGTACCAGAGAAAGCACACTGATGATCCCGCCAATAAATGAAGAGGAGTAAGCGATTGAAAGAGCCCGTTTGCCTTCGCCCTTCTGAGTCATAGGATAGCCATCATAGGTGGTCAGCACAGCAACAGGAGTGCCGGGGGTGTTCATCAAAATCGCCGGAATAGCCCCGCCATACCACGCTCCGCCATACACTCCCAGTAACAGAGTAACGCCCGGTAATGGCTCTAATGTAAAGGTGAGCGGCAGCAAAATGGCGATTACACCGGCTGGCTCAAGGCCGGGAATCGACCCGATCGAAACCCCGAGAAGAGCACCAAAGACAATGGCCACCAGCACATTTACCGTGGCGATTTCGTTTAATCCGAGAAGAATGACATCCATAATTTTGTTTTACTCCGCAAGGCCTACAGGTACATATTGGCGAAATCAGCAAATTGATCAGAGAACAAGGAGTAGAGCCAGACATCGGGCAGCCAGACATTCACCAGTACCCGGAATATCAGCACTAAACAAACCACTGAAATAATACCCATGGATACCCAAAAGCCGTTAAATAGGTTGCTTATCCAAAGCATGGTCAGAATAAAAATCAGACTGGACAGAGCAAAACCGATAACCGACAGGCTGGCGATATACAGCATAAAAAACAGACTGATGATAATAGCTGTGCGGTACTTGCTAATGGCACTGAAAGTGAGCTCTATGGGGTTTATCTTCTTCAGAAAGTGAGCATGCTTCGCCGTGTTAAGCAGAAGGTAAAATCCGCTGAAAGCCGTAATCACATACAGACCTGCAAAGGGGGCGATATAAGGCTGTGTATACCAGCCATGAGCCCTGACCACTTCCTTCGCCTGTAGAGGCTGAAGAAGAATTAATGTCAGCGAGCCTAAAAAAGAGAGCAGATAAAAATAGTAATGAGAAGGCAATTGACTGTCTGAAGAAGTTTCCCCTGCTACCTGATCAGCCTTTCGTTCTTTAATGTCCATATTCCGTCTCCTGTGATTATGGGGCAGTGAAATAACTCCCCTGCCCCGGATTTTTAGTTCATATAATCAAGAAGATCTTTAGCGCTGTTGTAATCATTGCTGATCACCTGTTTGGCCTCTTCACCATCAATCCAGAAAACACTGGCGCCAGTCGTCGCGCTGATTTCTGCTACCTTATCGGTCGCCAGGGCAGTTTGGGCAATCTCGGCAATACGGTTTTTAATCTTTTCAGAGGTGCCTTTCTTTACAAACAGGCCATTCCACGTTGTCTGTGCAATGCCTGTCTGTTCCTGAAGAGTCGGCACTTCCGGACTCAGGCTCAGGCGCTCATGAGTAATAGATGCGATGATTTTGACGTCGCCGGACTTCAGACAGGAGAGGATGGTTTGAGTAACCGTGTTGATTACGGTGGCATCACCGTTAGCTAATGTAGAGCAGTTAATAGAGTCGAAAGGCGCATTAGATGAGAACTTCAGCCCAATCTCATCTGCGGCCTTAAAAGTAATCGCAGTAGGAAGCGCCTGATAGCCAAAGTGAGCCAGTGAAACAGGGTTACTCTGAGAATACGCAGCCAGCTCTTTCAGATTGTTATATGGTGCATCGGCTTTCGCCGCAATAACAAAGGGGTAATCAAGGAAAATGCCTACGGGTTCAAAAGTATCCTGACTAAAAGGAGCATTGCCGGATAAGATCTGAGTGGTGAGAAGATCCGCGACAAAAGAGCCTATGGTCAGGCCGTCTGCACGAGCCCGCGACACTTCAGATGCACCAATAATACCGCCACCACCGGGCTTATTAACCACAGTTGCCGGTTTGCCTGTCTCTTTAGACATCTCCTCCGCGATTAAGCGGGTAAGGATATCTTCAAGATCTCCCGGAGGCCATGGCACAACATATTTTACCGGCCGGCTCGGGTAATCTGCTGCGGTTGCGGTGTAAGAAGTAAAAAGAGCTGACAACGCGACAGCGGCTAAAATGGTTATCTTATTCATGACAAATCCTTATCTTGTTACTCGTCCTTAACGAACCCTGTTTCACTTAGTTTTCAGAGGCACAATCAACACTGGCACCTCTGATTTTTGTAAAACCTTTTGTGCAGTTGAACCGAGAAAAACACGCGAAAGCGCACTCACTTTCCGGTTTCCCATCACAATCATTCCGGCTCCAAACTGCTGTGAAGCCTGAACAATCACCTCCTCCGGAACACCAAAACGGATGCAAACAGAGAAGGTCGGAAGCTGTTCCAGTGAAGAAAGTTCTGTATCTACAAAGCGGTGGATGCGCTTTTTGATACCCGCGATCTGCGCCTCTTTATGCTGCTGAGAATGATCCTGCTCGATGTTCTTCGGCAGAAGAGACTGAGATACATCCGGGGTAATTTTGTTCACCTTATCAAGGGCATGCACATAGATTATTTCAGCCTGATGTTTCACAGCCTGCCGGACGGCAACACGGAATGCACTGCGACTCCCCTCGTGAACGTCCGATGCGTAAATAATTGCGTTAATCTCATGGCTCATTGTTTTGTCCCGTCTTTGAGTGACGGTTTCATTACAGGTGAAAGAGCAAAATAAGAAAATCGGCCAAAAGGATGAGAAGTTAAAAAAATGTAAAAAACGCCCTGAATCAGCCGAACGGTTGATAGCCGACCCGGAATCGCCATGGTTAGATTAAAAAGTCAGCGCACAATAAAAGGAATTATGATGAGGCATTTAGATTCGCTAACTTACTATGCTGCAACCAAGAAATATGACCTGAGCTTTCCCAGACTGACAGAAGATCTGGATGCCGATGTGGTCATCATCGGGGGTGGATTTACCGGCATAAATACCGCTCTTGAACTGGCAGAAAAAGGCATTACCAATACCGTCATTCTTGAAGGCCGTTATCTTGGCTATGGCGGAACGGGCCGTAACGGCGGTCAGATAATGGCAGGACTTGGTCATGATCTGGATACGGTTAAAAAACATGTGGGCCCTGACGGCATAGAAGAGCTGTTTAAGATAGGCAACCTTGGTGCCGCCATCATCAAAGAGCGTGTTGAAAAGTACAATATTGACGCCGATTTCCGTCACGGTTATGCCTATCTCGGCAGCAACCATCGTCAGGAGAAAACCCTGCGGGAGTGGGAAAAAGAATTTACTTCCGTATCACCTGATGAAGATATACAGCTACTTACCGGCTCTGATGTAAAGCAGGTCATCGGTTCCGATGCCTACACTTGCGCCCTGAAACATATGGGGGCTGGCCATGTTCACTCTCTTAACCTATTGCTCGGTGAAGCCAAAGCCCTGACTGAAGAGTACGGGGTAAAAATATACGAGAACTCCATGGCCATCTCTGTTGAGTACGGTTCGACCATTATAGTTAGAACGCCTACCGGAAGTGTAAAAGCGAAAAAGCTGCTGTGGGCCTGCAACGGTTTCCTCGAGGGTATGGAATCGGAGCTACATAAAAAGACCATCAACACCTACGCATTTCAGATGGCAACCGAGCCCCTTTCTGATGAGTTAATCGAACAAATCAGTCCCATCCGCGGAGCCTACAGCGATATCCGCCCGGTAATTGATTACTACCGGGTGACCAACGAAAACCGCCTATTGTTCGGTGCTGCAACCCGGGCAGTTGAGTACATTCCCAATGATCTAAAGGCGTGGAACCGCGAGCAGATGCTGAAAATATTCCCTTATCTGGACAAGGTAAAAATAGACCTTGCCTGGGGCGGACCTCTCTGTTGCAGCGTTAACCTGTTCCCGCAGGTGGGGACATTAAATGATCACAACAACGTGTTCTATGTGCAGGGTTACTCCGGCTTTGGTGTCACGCCAAGTCATATCGTCTGCAAGGTGCTCGCAGAAGGGATGAGTGAGAAAACCGAACGCTACGAACTTATCAGCAACATTCCGCATTTAAACGTGCTGGGCAAAGACTATATCGCCCCGGCACTTCTGACCAGTGGCAAGCTGTGGCATCAAGTTTCCGGCTACTGGATGGGTCGGCGTTAATACAAGGACAAAACAATGAAACCAATTTTTCTAAACGCAACATTGCCGGAAATGGCAGAAATAGGCAGCATCACTAACCTAGGCTCAACGGTTATTGACGGAGATCCTCAGGCCAGCATCGCTATGGTAGATGGCGCTCCGGAAGATAGCGTTGCCTGCGGCATTTTCAAGTGCACTACTGGTGTGTTCAGAATGCAGTACCCGTTTACAGAACACGCAACGGTTCTTGAAGGAGAGCTGAAGCTGAAAAATATAGATACAGGAGAAGAGAATACTTTTGGCCCCGGAGACTCATGGTTTGTAGCTCAGGGCACCAACGTTGAATGGCACGTTATCTCCGGTCACTTTGTAAAACACTATCTGTCTGTGGCGATATAGAATTAGCAAAAGTGATTTTTGGAGAGAAGCACATCTGAATGGGTGTGCTTTTTTTGTGGTTGAAGAGGATCTTGAACTGCAATTTAACGTTCGAGATTTCTACTAACCCTTGTTAACCAGCCAACTTCTCCTTTATCAGCTATGTTTAATCAAGGGGGCATTACTTATGGCTTACCGGCTACTGGCGGATCTCGTTGTCGTACTTCATCTACTGTTTATTCTGTTTTCGCTACTCGGTGGCATGCTGGTGTTGTGGCGTGTCTATATGCTGGCTATCCATATTCCTGCTGCCATCTGGGTTGCGCTGGTCAGTTTTAATGGCTGGATCTGTCCATTGACGCCTTTGGAAAACCATTTCAGGCAGGCGGCGGGAGTCGAAGGGTACCCGGGAGGGTTTGTTGAGCACTATGTCATTCCTGTTATCTATCCGGCTGAGCTAAGCTTTAATATGCAGCTCATGTTGGGATTTGCAGCGATAGGCATCAATATTTCGGTTTATATGGCTGTTTATCTTGGATATAAGCGCAAACAAAAAAGGAAGCAGAAATGAAAAAGATTTTATTGAATCTGCTGCTGTTTTATCTGCTGTTTGCTGCTCTTCTCTATACGTTTCAGCGTCAGTTTCTCTATCACCCCAGACAGGCGAGTAGTGCTTACGGCGAGATGAATGTCAGTTTTACTGTTGATGGAATTACCCTTTCCGGCTGGGTGCTGAATCAGAAGCAAAACAGAGCACTAATTTATTACGGCGGTAACGCAGAGAGTATCGAAGCCAATATCCCGTTTTTCAAAGCAGTGCTTCCGGATTATGCGGTTTATCTTATTCCTTATCGGGGGTATAGCAATAACTCAGGCTCGCCGACAGAAAAGGCTCTGTACCGCGATGCTTTACAGATATTTGATTCAGTAAACAGTAAACATGACTCTGTATCTCTGGTGGGCAGAAGTCTTGGTTCTGGCATCGCTACCTACGTTGCGGCCAACAGGCAGATAGATAAACTAGTTTTGGTAACACCGTTTGACAGTGTTGAAAATGTTGCCAGAGAAGTTTACTGGATGTTCCCCGTCTCCTTGCTACTAAAAGACAAGTATAACTCTGCAGGAAGAGTGAATGAGATTACCGCACAAACTTATATCTTTACTGCTGAAAAAGACGCTGTCATCCCCAAGGAAAGAACCGATCAACTTATCGCAGAGTTTGATAATCAACTAAAAGAAAGCGTTATCATTTCAGGCGCAGGCCATAACAATATTTCACAGTTTCCCGCTTATATATCAAAGCTTAAGCGGGCGCTGGAATAGCTTTGAAGTGATGTTATTAAGCTGAACTACATTGCCAGCTTTTTAACCATTTTCAGAGAGTTTCCGAATATGGCTTCAGCAACATGATCAGGGAAATCCTTTGGCAACCTTCCTCTTACTCGTTCAATGGCTTCAGGAAGATCGACTTGTATATCGTCTAAGATGATTTGCATTTTATCCTGATTAAACCCGACAGATTTTGCAGTATCTAAAAAGTGATGAGCGTAGATTTTATTGATCTCATACTTCTTACCTTTAGTGGCTTTTAGCCCCATTGCTAACTTCAGTTTTCTGATATTTAGCCCTTTCCCACCAAGGACAACATAAGCAGATAAGATGTCATAAAAAGGAGTGAGCCTGTAGCTACCGCCCTTTTCTATATAAATTGAGTAGTTCTTTGCATGCCCGTCCGTAGCACCAATTGCCCATTGAAAAACCTGAAACTTCATAAAATTATATTGATCGTCCAGAGCATTACTGGATCCCATTAACAGCTTCATTATTTCAGCAATACCGGGGCCTCCCTGAAATTCATACTTTATCGACGGAGGCTTTCCATAAACCTGACAAATATCTTCCTGAGGTAAACGCAACACCTTAGTTCTATCCCGGTTCCAACGCCTGTCAAAACGTTCCACAGCCAAAGCTTTCACACTCTTCACCTGTATCATTTCAATCTCAGGAACGTCAAAACCAAGCTCTCTTGCCAGTTCAATACAGAGGTATTCGTTTTCCACACTGTCCGTTAGATCCAGTGTTGCATGCGCTTGTTGTATCTCACCAATAGGAAGCTTGATAATGTGGGTGGTCGGTGTGTTTCCTTCAGGTATACACCATTGATCATTAAAACGAAGAAGAGCTGTTTTTTCCTGTACACCCGCTACAGAAATCCTGAAGTCCTCTTCTTCCTCCAGCATTCCCAGAGGAATCTCTGACTTGTATGCCAGAAGAACATTTTCCAGCTTATCTTCATCTAAAACCTTGTAGCTTATCGGTTCTTCTTTATACGGCTTATCAGGTGGTAAAAGGGTGATTGCACCAACACTGTCTTTACCCACTTCTTTCAGAAGATCAAATGGTTGAATAGACGAAGCTTTATATCTGGTTACGATTCTTTCTCTAACCTTTGGCGCATCAGGCAACAGGTTATCAAAATAATTAATGACTGCGTCTGAGTTTATTCGGGGAAGTTGCAGTTTAAGCGATAGGGACAGAGGACGGGCTTTACTGTTTGTTATCCAGTCGGAATCATATTGAAATGAATGAGCACCGTTTGACTGCTTCTTCAACCTGCCGACAAGCTCTCCATTCATATAGGCTATTAACTCTTGCATCACCAGTCCTCATCATCGGGAGTACTTGTCTGGTTCTGGCTTTTTTCATCAACAGTTAATACTAAGTCCATTGCCTGAAGCAATTTGAAAAAAGTAGCGAGGGTAGTCCGGCTAGGGTTATTTTCAAAGTTGGAAATGGTTGCCTGTTTTATACCAACCTTTTTTGCAAGTTCACTTTGGCTCCAGTTATTTTGTTGCCGTATGAGAAGTATTCTGTCAGCAAGTTGCTTTGGACTGTATATCATTTACCCTTTCCCCTCAGCATTTCATCTGGTCATATAGATAGCTATAGTTTATCCCCTACTGGGGATAGAGATACAATTATCCCCTACAAGGGATAAAAATGCAATTATCCTCTACAGGGGATAGCCGACTCTGTATCTCAATCACCACTGTTTATATCAGGGGTAAACTCAACAATAAGTTCCCGCAGCCATTTATGGCTGGGATCATTATCGTAATGGCGGTGCCAAAGTAAGAAGTAGCCACCGGAATCCAGTTGCAGGGGGATAGGCATGACGACAAGATTAGCATCCATATTAAGTGCTTTTATCGACGAGCGGGGATAGCACATCAGCAAATCACTAGCCTCACACAACTTCACGGCACTCTGAACATCCGACATCTTAACGGCGTTATCCATCCACCTGTTTTCAGAAGCCAAAATCTCCTTTAACAGCCAGCCACTTACACCACCTACGGTCACGAACAGGTGGCGATATTTAAGGAAAGTGTCCAGATTCCACTCTTCCTGCAATGCCGGATGCCCTTTGCGCATCAAACAGACAGAGTTATCACGCATCAGCTCCACATAATGAAGATCATCTGGAATGGTGGTTACATGAGTTCCGGAGCGTTTATCCCACTCAAAAATACCGATGCCGAAATCAATTTCCCTGCGCAATAAACGTCCAAGGCTATCTTCCCCCCATGTCCTGCTGGTAATACTAATGCAGGGAGCCAGCTTAAGCAGCTGAGGCATAAAATACGGATAGGTAACTGGATAAGCCGTTTCAACCAGATCAAAGTTAAATAGACGCTTACTGTTCTCCGGCTCAAAGGTAGAAGGTATCGCCAGTTGGTCGACTTGGTTAAGCACTTCATAAATTCTGGGAGCAAGGGAAAGCGCCTTCGGAGTAGGGTTTAACCCTCTGGCCATTCGTTCAAACAGCGGATCATCAAACACTTCCCGCAATTTTGCCAACTGTTTACTTACGGCCGACTGACTGAGATATAAACGCTCCGCAGCCGCGGTAACACTGCGCTCTTCCAGCAAAACAGCCATTACGCGCAACAGATTTATATCAAAGTCTTTCATCTTTTAGCTCTTTTTATAAGTTAACCATTGAGATTCTATAAGATAACTAGGTGTTCGTGTAGGTACACGGCTTATTAAAAACTAGCTTGCAAACAGAGCAATACTGAAGAAGATAAGAACTGCACCCGCACCTCTTTCTACCAGATGAATACTTTTCTTGAGGCTCTTCTGAATACGGGGCTGCCCTATGCTCGCAGCAACCAAAAAATCCCATAGCAAAACAGTGAGAAACATCCATATACCACAAGAAACTTGCTGAACCAATGTAACTTGGTTTCCCAGAATAACGGTCATCAGGCTCATATAAAACAGAGCATTTTTAGGGTTAAGTAAGGCAGAGTTCAGGCCAAGGATCAGCTGTTTTATTACTGAGGGCGCCAGTTCCTGATCTTGGTCGTCTTCAGGAAAAGTACTGTTTCTTTTACTTTTTAGCAATTGAAAACCGATCCATAACAGATAGATCGCGCCAGATACTTCAACTATTGAAAAAAGCAGGGAGTTATCGCGGATACTTGTCCAGCCAAGTATCGCTATTGCAATATAAACAGCGTTACCCAGAGCAACTCCGACACAGATAAACCGGCTACCACGCAGTCTATGCCGGATTGAATGAGCCACGATTAAGAAAAAATCCTGCCCCGGACTTAACAGCGCGACGAAATGAGCCAGTGCTAATGCAGGAAAAGCCGCAGGGAGAAGGGTTGAAAACAGCATAAATGGTTACCTATATTCTTAATAATTCTCAGACTATAGGTACTTCCATTTAGGAATTATTGTCGAAAAATGACGTTAGCTGCTGATATTGCCTTGGCGTAGAAGCAGTGTAGCTGACAAAGTTACGATGAAACTGACTTTGGTCAGAAAAACCTACTTCCGTTGCAACATCTACGATGTTCATACCATATCTAAGCAAGTACTTAGCTTTTTCAATCCGGTTATTATTTAAGAATGACTTAGGCGGGATACCGAACTGGTTTTTGAAGTTACGAATCAGCGTCTCTTTTGGTCTGCCCAGTTGCTGAGAAAGTGTCTCCAGAGAAGGAGGATGGACGATATCTTCAAGCAGCCGGTGTCTTACCTTATTTGCTAACTCATCAACACTATCTGGCTTATGTACTGGTGAGCAATAACGACTTATTAAGCAGAAAAGAAGGTTATCTAACTCAGCAGCCTACTTCTTGGATTCCAGCCCAGACAGTAAACCAATTAAAGTAGATAATCTCAGCCCGCACTCAGCTTCAGAAACCACCCTTTGCTCGCATATAAACTGCGTTACCTGATATCCGTATAACCTTGATAGCAGGTTGCAGCACCACGTGTTATCAACATAAAGCATATGGTAACTACGGGGCTTACCCTCAACAGGATTACAGGCATGTACCAGATCAGGCTCGATTAAAACAATGTCGCCTTCACCCAGAACAATATGCCGACCGTCAACGAATGTCTGAGTCGCACCTGACTCAATAATGCCAATTGAAAGCTCAGGATGGCTGTGCGCTTTGTAGCCCTGAATACTGTTGTGCGTAGAGCGAATGGTCAGATGCGAAACAGCCTTACTACTCCAGAAACGCTGGTCAATGTCACGAACGGTATTAGCCAAGATATGAAACTCCATTTTCATAGTTCAATACCCTAAACATGCTACAACACCAGTCTCATATCAATATTACTCTATCCGTTTTTCCATAAACCTTGACTATACTGTAGCTAATCAACTTCTTATAGCCAGGGACGGTAACTTGAAGCGATTGTCATTTGTCATTTTTTTGCTTTTCATCTGTGTATACAACGCAAAATTTAGCTTTGCATCTAATCATTCCAGAACACTGACACTGGCCGCCGTTGAGTGGAAGCCTATGAACAGTCCGGAGCTTAAAAATGATGGATATATGTCAGAAATAGTCCGCACCGCCCTCTCTAAAACCGGTTACCTGCTTAATATTGAGTGGGCTCCGTGGAATAGAGTATTAGAAGTGAGCAAACTAGGTGGCTACGACGGGATAGTGGTTGCCTCTTATAAACAAGATCGGGAAGCCTTTTTTGAATACTCATCAACCATTGGCAGTTCACGGTTTACCTTCTGGCAAGGTAACGAAAGTTCATACTCTTACGACAGTTTAGATAGCTTTGACGGTATGAAAGTGGGCGTGCTCCTCGGTTCTAATTTCACTCAGGATCTTAAAAACCACGGTGGCATAATGGTTGATGAAGTAAACGATATCCGCCAAAACATAATGAAACTCTCTCACGGCAGAATAGATGCATTTCTGGGCTCTTATGACAATGTAAATTACCTTTTAAATGGTGAAATGAGTGAACACAGAAATAGAATAAAGCCCATCACACCGGATTATCGTACCTATGATTTATATATGCTGATTTCAAAAAAACATCCGGACCACAAACTTATCGTTAATGCCTTTAATCGTGCATTAAGCGACATGATGTCTGACGGAAGTTATCAATCGATACTTTTAAAGCATGGCGTTTTAAATACTGAAGGTCAGTAATCACTCCATAACTCCCACTCAAAAATAACTCTGAAGCGTTGCCATGTAGCGATTCCGATCTCCTTTATGTCCACTTCATAAAAACAAGTATCTGCACAATCCATTAAGGTGGAGTTGTATTAAGTCATATGCAGAACTTATCTCAACAATGTTGCTAAATGCGCTTCACTAAAATCAGAAAGTTTTTGTAGTTTTAAATGCGATTCTGGGAATTTATGATGGAATTTATCAGGCTGAGGAATAACTACGGTTTTAACATTCGCTCTTGTTGCAGCAAGCATTCCTGAATATGAATCTTCAAAAGCTATACAGTTTAAAGCATCCACACCAAGTTTATGGATTGTTGAAAGATATACATCTGGTGCAGGCTTGCCTTTCTCAACATCATCTGCAGAAGATATTGCATCAAAGTAATCAATGATGCCTAACTTTTCTAAAATTACCGGTATTAGCTGATATGGAGAGTTGGTAGAAAGCCCGATTTTGAAGCCCTTTTCCTTAAGGAAAAACAGAGTTTTTGTAACGCCTTCCAGTTCTCGGCCTTTTTCTTTAATTAAACACTCAACCCTACCTACAACAGCGGCTTCAACTTCATCTAAACTTTTCCCTGACCATGGATTGCGTTCAAACCAAAACTGAGTAACATCTCTTGTTGTCATAGTTGCCGTTTGCTCGGCCAACTCTTCTTTTACATCTACCCCGACTGATGAGAAAACCTCTCTTTCTGCTTCCTTCCATAGCGGTTCTGAATCAATCAACAAGCCATCCATATCAAAAATTGCAGCGTATATCATTGGTACATCCTCAGTAAAATCTGCGGTGAAAAATGCCTCAACTAATGTGGCAGCCATACGAAAGCAAGGAGGATAACATACCGATTTAAAAAACAACCTCCCTAGTTCACCTAAGAACCTATAAAAACAAGAACGAGTATTACTTTGAATAGGGCGCAATATTCGGATGTTTTAGGATTAATACCGCCGCTAGTATAAAAATATCACTGAATAACACAGAGTACCTGCCAGCCATGACAGCAAACATTAACCACTCCATAAACTCAAAAGTATGGGCTATGCTCATTTTACTCTCGGTCTTATGGGGCGGTTCTTTCTTTTTTGTGGGCGTAGCCGTCAATGACCTTCCTCCATTAACCATAGTGACACTTAGAGTGGGAATTGCCGCATTTACCCTATGGGGAATCGCTATGATGATTGGCTTACGTCCTCCAAAAAGCCTGAAAATATGGGGCTCTTTCTTAGGCATGGGATTGCTCAACAATGTCATCCCTTTTGCTTTGATAGTATGGGGGCAAACTCAGATTGCATCAGGCTTAGCCTCGATTCTGAATGCTGCAACACCGATATTTGCTGTAGTAGTCGCGGGTGCTATGCTGCCTGATGAACGGCCAACACCATTGAAAATTATTGGCGTCGTTCTCGGCTTTGTAGGAGTAGCAGTAATGATAGGTATGCCCGCGTTGGGTGGTGAAAATCATCTATTGGCACAACTCGCCATTGTTGGTGCCGCCTTATCTTACTCATTTGCAGGGGTATACGGACGTAGATTCAAAACACTGGGGGTGAACCCTACCGTTACAGCAGCAGGGCAGGTAACTGCCTCAGCACTGATATTACTACCTATTACCTTGTACGTAGAAGGCACTATCAATATAGACCAAACAAGCATAAGCACATGGCTAGCCATAGCTGGACTTGCCGTTGCCTCAACAGCGTTCGCGTATATTCTCTATTTCAGAATTCTTGAACTGGCAGGTGCAACAAACGTACTATTGGTAACACTGCTTGTGCCAGTCTCTGCGGTTCTGCTTGGCTCACTATTCCTGAACGAGACTCTGGAAGTGATTCATATAACGGGCATGGCGTTAATAGCAATCGGGTTATCCGCTATTGATAGCCGGCTATGGCAACGGATGATATCAAGCTTAGCTTAATCAACGACAAGGATGAAAATGGATAGTAACACCGTGCTTCAGGGTATTGAGCAACTCAGTATTCAGGATAAAGATATAAAAGATGCTATCGCAAAGCTGGGTATGCCGGAAGCACGTGCACGATCCAGAGGTTTTGAGACTTTTCTGTCTACCATCATAGGCCAACAACTATCCACCAAAGCAGCCCAGTCAATTATGGCGCGTGTTCTAGACCTTATGGATCAGCCCACCCCTGAGCAGTTTATAAAAATACCGGCTCAGACCCTGCGAGATGCGGGCTTATCGTTTCGAAAAATAGAGTATACCCAAGGCTTAGCGACCGCCGTACTTGATGGCAGTTTTGATATTGATGATTTAGAAAACCTTAGTGATGACGATGCCATAAAAGCGATCACCAGCCTCAGGGGGCTGGGTCGCTGGAGCGCTGAAATTTACCTGATGTTCTCATTAGGCCGGATGGATATATTTCCTGCCGATGATTTAGGAATACTTGTCGGGTTACAGCTACTGAAAGGGCTTGATAGCAAGCCAACCGCAAAGCAGGCACGTGAAATGGTTGCCCATTGGGCTCCGTGGAGAAGCGCAGGTGCTTTATGTTTGTGGCACTATTATCACCATCATACTTCTGATAAAAAATAACCTTGAAGAGCTATAGCTACCGACCTCAAATCTCCTAATCTAGCGTACGCTTTTACGGGATATTTCATTGGCTAAATTTTTCACGCTTTCCGGAATATCACAGTTTAGAGCCCTGCTGACATCTTCCAGCTTATTAAACCCTGTAGGATGTAACAGGTATTCACTCAGCCTCTCTGTGAGTACCGGCGGATTAACACGGGTTTCATACAACACCATAACGCGCATGGCTCCCACTCCACTCGCCTTGCGCTGATAGCTATCCCATATAAAACCATGTATATGACTGAGCTGGGGTAATGCCAATAGTGTGGCTGCGACACGATGAAGCTTAGGGTATGCACTTTTTCCCTGTTCTAATAGCCCGGCAATTTTGCCAATGGATTGCAAATCCAGTAAAACCAAGTCGTGCTCTACGTCCAGATGAACCAGCTTCTTTTTCTCGATTTTCGCAATATCAAACCGCCTTCGTTCTCCTTCTTCCTGCCTGAACAGCGTTTCTGCCATTGCTTCCGTGTGGGTTACTCCTAAGTACATGGATGGAATAACATTACCTTCTCCATCAAATAGCGGGCTAAAGCGATACGCACCACCATTACCGGAATTAAAAGCATTAGACGGGTATTTATCGGTGCAGATACGATATAGGCGTTGGCCAGCAGGTATGGTGTACAGTTTCACCTATACCTCCGTCCTTGGGATTACTCTCTCTTGCGGATTTAAGTAATCCGTTACAAATTCAGAGAATAGCTTTGACTCTCCCTTCTCAAGCAGCTCTATCGGCTTTGCTGTGATTGAACCATCATCTAGATCCGGAGCTAAAACAGAGTCTACAATTTGATCTAAGCTGAGATCTTGGCCAGACAGATTCGCTATTTCATCAGCTGATGGATTAAACAGCTTAGTGATAAGAGTTGCCGGTGTTGTCAGCCAAAAAGCGATGTCCCAGCCAGTAAGCTTCTCATACAACCTAGGAAGCTCAGCTTGCAGCCCTGTATATACACATGTTTCCGTATCCAACTGAAACTCTGGGTAGACAAAACCATCATTGGTTCGTAGGGCTAATACTTTTCCTTGCTCACGCATACGATTAAGCTTTCTGGAAGGGTTGCTGTCTTTAATATCAATCAGAGCACTAAAGGTTTTGCTGTCTAGAATATTGTGCTGTCGATAAAATTGAGTGCGCTTTTTCACGAACCTCTGTCGCAATACCAATCTTGATTCTGAGATCTCATCTAATGGAAGAGTGCTTAAGGCCTCTTCTAAGTTATCTTGCTGCTTAAAAGAGGCCGTAATAAAGGTATTCATTGATTCAATCAGTGCTTTAGCTTCTTCAGACGAGCCCGATGTGCCACTTAACGTTACCGTTTGATCAGCTTTTCTTATCTGCTTTGCTACACCGGATTCAATCAAGTCCTCAGCGATAGACAACGCTAAATCGAACTCACTTTTTGACGAGCAGCCTCTGAATGCCTGAGTAGATACTTGCGGGTAATGAATGTCCATGTCAGGCAGGTTAGCGGAAGTGTGAGGATATGGCATATCCGGTTCGACGACTTTTGGAGTCACTTCAATATCTTTATCCAACGCTCTAGTTTCCTGAAAAGAAAACCCTCTTCTATGACGGGCAGCTGAATCTATAGAAGATTTTCGCCTCTGCCTCCATGAGCCTCTGGAGTGATTAGGTTTCGTTCTCATGCTGCCGCCCCTGTAGAAATGGTATTTAAAAGCCACGCACTACCAATTCTACATCCAGACAAAATAAAGAGCAAAAAATCATCAGTTGGCAAGCTACAAGCGGTATGGCTTCTTTACCGCCGAGTAAGGCTCTATCTGTTTCGCCTTCTTGTGGTGATTTATCAGGGTTAGCAAAAACAAGCAGATTTCATCGTTTAGCGCCTTATCGTGCCGATACCTGAGTCAGTGATATTGAGGATAAGTCTTCCACTTGCTGACAGAAGCCGGTGTCAGCAAGCGAGCTAAGTTAATGTTGAGAGTTTTGCTTTTCATGCTCAATAAGCCAGCGCTTTCGTTCTAAGCCACCGCCGTATCCGGTCAGTTTTCCATCCTTACCTATCACCCGGTGGCACGGTATTATGATGGATATTCGATTGAGCCCGTTAGCAGAGGCAACCGCTCTTACGGCTTTAGGATTGTTTATCTTTTCAGCCTGCTGCTGATAGCTTGAGGTTTCACCATAAGGCACTTGCTTTAAATACTGCCAAACCGAGTTTTGAAAGTCTGTTCCGGGCGTATGCAGTTCAACGTCAAAGTGCTTGCGTATGCCCTGAAAATACTCGCCTATCTCTTTTTTAGCCTGTTTAATATGATGATTCTCTCCGGCGATAATTCTGGCATTGAGTCGTTTTTGTAAGTCCTTAAACTCAGTTTCTAACATTCTGCGGTCAACAAACTCCAGCAGGCACACTCCCTTATCAGTCGCACATATAAACATTGGACCTAAAGGTGTTGTTAACCGGCTAATTAATATCACCTTATTGTCAGCACTCTGAATAG
The DNA here is from genome assembly GCF_028201475.1 of Vibrio sp. SCSIO 43137. Classification (NCBI taxonomy): domain Bacteria; kingdom Pseudomonadati; phylum Pseudomonadota; class Gammaproteobacteria; order Vibrionales; family Vibrionaceae; genus Vibrio; species Vibrio sp. SCSIO 43137. The sequence continues at coordinate 1,464,043 of NZ_CP116384.1, forward strand.
GGGATTTGCCTACGAACTTCTTATAGGTGTAACCAAATCCACTTAATGATTCATACCCTGTATCAAATGCCGCATCTATCGCTTTTTTACCACCTTTTAATTCCTGAAAGGCGCTATTTATCCGATACATTCGCTGATAGGCATGAAACGTCATTCCATAATGAGCTTTAAACCACCTGCGTACTAATTCCGGGCTTATTTGCAGTTGACGGAGTTGATGGTCTGAAATCTTTTCCTTCGGATTGTTCCTGACCATTTCCATAGCCAGAGCAACCTGCGGCGGCGCTTCATTAGCATTTTCTGTAGGTTTACACACTTTGCAGGGTCTGTAGCCAGCATCCAGCGCCTCCTTAAAAGTGGTGTAAAACTCTACATTTTCAAATTTAGGTTTTCTGGCTCTACAGGTTGCAATACAAAAAACAGATGTTGTCTTTACCCCGACATAAAAGATACCAACATAGCTTGACTCTCTGTCAAGCAGAGCCTGATAGTAGGTCTCTATTTTTTTCTGGTCGGTAACTAACATTTTGAAAAAACAGACTCAAAAGATTGACTAGTTTTAATTGAGTGAAGGCGATGCTCAAGGCCATTAAGCATATTATCAAACAAATAGTTACCCATACTGATGCGCTTTACACCCAGCTCTTTCAGCTTATTAAAGTCAGGTAAATCTGGCGTACACATAACATTGATAGGTAGTGTGCTTTTTTCAACCACTGCTCTAATATCAGCTTCTTTTGCAATAAAGGGTATGAATATGCCATCGGCACCTGCACTGGCATAAAGTTGAACACGCTTTTCAGTTTCAATAAGCGCATTTGGAGCCCCTAGCAGAAACGTATCTGTTCTGACGTTTAAAAAGATATCCAGTTTTTCCTGATCTAATTGCGTTTTAATAGATGAAATCAGCTTTGCAAAGTCGCTTGCGCCTGTGAGTTTTCTATCGCCGTCAACAGTACTGTCTTCAATGTTAATGCCGACAACGCCAACGTCAGAAAGCACTTTAATATGCTCTACTATTTCAGAAGGCTGGCGGCTATAACCAGATTCTATATCGACAGTTAACGGCAGGGATGTATTAGCCGCGATCCGTTTTACCAGATAGCTTAGCTCCTCAAAACTCATGCCCTCTCCATCTTTATAACCAAGCAGAGCAGCAATCGCTGCGCTGGATGTGCCAATGGCCTGAAAGCCCAGCTTTTCAGCAACTTTAGCACTGGCGACATCCCATACATTACAAATGGTTAGTGGCTCATCTTGTTGATGTAGTTCTTTAAACGTCATTTTTATATCCCGTGTAAGTCCGTTCTGCTAAAAATAGCAAATATAGAAATTCCGCCACAACCGAAAAATTGACAAGTATTTTTGTGTAGGCTTTTCCGGCTATTGCAGCCAGCCATATGACAAGTAAATCGGGATCTCTGGGTTGGATTAGATTTAGGCTATAACGCTTTTTCCACTGACGTTAACCAAGCCGGTACTTTTTCTCTGTACCAATCGATATACATCAAAGCCTCTGGTTTGTTTCGGCTAACAACCTTGACTATACAAAGTCAACGATAGCACTACGGCGTTCAAGCAATGCCACATCCCGCCACTTGTTGTTCAACTTGCCGAGCTTTTCTCTGACACCTACCAGCTTAAATCCGTTTTTCTTATGTACATGAATGCTTCCCTCATTTTCCGGAAATATTCCTGCTTGTAGCGTCCATATGCCATGCTGTTCCGAGATAGTTATTAGTTCAGATAACAGGGAAGTCCCGACTTGCTGTCCCCGCATGTCAGAAGAAACATATAAGCTCACTTCAGCTACGCCAGAATAAACACTCCGGCTTGAAACGGGAGATAAAGCAGCCCAGCCTACAACTTTATCCTCAAAAACAGCTACCAGCCTGCATGATTCAAGTAGCGAGCAGTTCCATTCATCCCAATCCTTAGCAGCAAGCTGAAAAGTCGCGTGCCCGGTATCAATCCCTTGCTGATAGATTGCTTGCACAGAAGAGAAATCTGCTCGCTCGAACTTCCTTATTTTTAACATAAATCTTCCCCTAAGTTTGTTTGATACCTGCACGATTCAGCGCATAACACATTGCTAAAATAAAGAAATATTCTAATAGGCACAACCAATTAGATACTATTTAATTATTTGTTATCAATACTATTTTAAGTCATGCAAATAAACAGTTGATGCATTACTATGGTGCCTGTCCTGATAAGAATCCGTTAGCATAACGCGTTCGGATCTCAATAACCCTATATGGAGAAGTTATGGCTAACAGAAAGATTAAATGGGGTATAGCAGGATTAGGGAATATCGCTCATCGATTTGCTAAAGATCTCTCTAATCACGTTGACAACGGAGAACTATACGCAGTAGCAGCAAGAGACCAAAAACGAGCTGAAGAGTTTAGTCGTGAATATGGTAGTAAAAAGAGCTACGGTTCCTATCAACTCCTCGCTGAAGACTCAAGCGTAGAAGCAGTGTATATAGCTACCATTCATCCATTTCACAGAAAACTGGTTGAGCTGTTTCTGAGCAATGGCAAGCATGTACTGGTTGAGAAGCCTGCATTTACAAACAGTAAAGACTGGGATGATATGTCGCAACTAGCAGCAGCTAATAATGTTCTGTTAGTTGAAGCGATGAAAGCCGTCGCTTTTCCGGCATATCGGGAGCTACGACGTTTTATTATAGAAAATGACTTAAAGATTAACTCTATCGAAGCCGCTTTCGGTAACTGGCATGAGTTTGACTCAGATTGGCATCTGTTTAACCCAAAGCTAAGTGGCGGAGCCACCCTTGATGTCGGCGTCTATGGTCTTTGGCTATACACAGATTTGTGTTCAGCAATGGGGGTTGAGGTACCAAAACCATCACTCTCTTTCCTTAGAGATAACGAAACATCGCAGGTTGATGAAACCGTGGAGTTTATCTTTGATGGCGAAGTTAAAGGAAAAATCGGAGCTTCAATAACCAGAGACCTCAAACGCGAAGCTATCATTTCTGGTCCGGATCTGGAGATAAAAATCCATGATAAATGGTGGAACCCCAGAACAATCGACATTAAGTACGCGGGGCTGGAACGTCAAATTACTACCCCATCACGGGGCGGCGGATTTGAATATGAAACGGAGCATGTTTGTTCCCTGATTATCGATAATAAACAGCAATCCGATATTCTGTGCAGTAGCACCAGCAGAAAAGTCATCGCCATAATGGAAACGGCATTGGTAGAAGCAGGTTTTGAGGGGTTATGTCATTCGGACATTTAGTTCAATTGCCAAGGCTCTCAAGGTATTTAACGAATGGAGCAAAATTACCTTTGTCTGCTTCCTTAAGACTCATCAATGATCAAGATGCTTTTTCATCCTTATTTTTGCCCCATAACTTTCGCCCACCAGCACGCATAATGTCTTCGGCGAGTTCACTTATTAAGATGTTTTCCTTCTCTTTACTAATTGACTGCGCCTCCAGAAACATATTCTTAGATGCTTTCTCAACTTCGATTTTAGCTACTTCAAGCGCACGTTCTTGTAATGTGTCAGAGACAGGTTTTCTAGGTTTTAATATATATGCAAAATCACAGTCCAGAGCTTCGGCCAGTTGCTTTAACTGATTTAGAGTTATATCACCATCAGCCTCGCGCCTTTCAAGAACTGAAATCCTATTTCTAGTCATACCGGCTCTATCTGCTAGCTGAGCTCCTGACATATCAAGAGCCTTTCTTACTGTTCTGATCCAACCCTCTTTAGGTGTTGAGGGGAGCAGTATTCCTTTAACTGCATCAACCAACTCTCTGTACTGCCTTAAAACTGTTTTCTTAACGGGTTGTTGCTTATTCTGATTGCTTTGAAAAGAGTACATAGGAACCTCGCTCTCTATTGCTCACACCTTAAATGTAATCAAAAAAAGATACATTATCTATTAAAATGTATTCTATTTAGGTTACATTATTATAGTTATTGTATCTAATTTTAAATACATAAAAACCAATATCGTACTCATTGTTAGTTACATATCTTAACTAACTGTATCTTAATTAAGATACAAAAAAGCAATAGCGCTTTTTTATGCTAATTGGTGTAGCAGGTATCTTCTTATTAACACTTGCCGCTTTGGCCATGCTGCTATTGGGTTTTAGCTGAAAGTACTAGTGCTAAAAAAGCTGCATAAGTTAATTCAGTAAATACATAAAGCCTTTAACATTATCAGAGATAATATTACGCCTTTAATTTCATATAAAATCATAACCAACTGGTGACATAGTTAACATTTTCATATGGTCATATAACGCTATCATTATTAGTTCACATGGATAATTGATGAAGAGCTAAGCCTATGAAATTAAATCAAGTATTGACACATACTAATCAAGTAGAACGGTCAAAATTCATAAATTGCATAGATAAGCTATGCCAAGACTCAAAAGATGACAAAGCACTGTCCAACCAACTAGACAAAATCGACGGTCAGCTTAAAGCAGCTTCTGGCAACGAAATTACTCAGCTATTTGGTTTAGTTAAAGGGCACTTCAAAAAGTTTATTCAGGAACAAATCGCACTAGGTGGTCCTCAGGTATCACTACTTATTAATATCCTTTCTCGTGATGGCAACTGCATTGCAACTGTTCCGTGGATTGAGTCTCTTTATGCGAAAGAATATAAAGAAATCAACGAGCTAAGCAGCGATATCTCGAAGCAAATTTCCGAATCAGATTCTGTTGATTTTGACAGAATTGCCAGATTAAAACTCTACCGCGATTGCATGCACGCTGCATTTAGCAATGACCTGAAGTCTAATAGAGCAGCGAAGGTCTCTGAAGATGAACGTACCGTCCTCAATACCCTATCTGAAGGTTTAAAATTATCCAGAGAAGAAATTTACGCTCTGGAACATTCGGTAGATCCTATCCCTGAGCTTGGAATCGATGCAGCGTTAGAGTACTTAAGAGAGAACGGAATAATTCTGGTTAACCGACGCCGTTCAGAAGTGATGATTGCTGATGAGATTGTGGCAATAATCCACGAACTGATTGGGAAAGAGCTGCCAGACAAGTACGTACTAAGAATTCTTCGCTCTTTATCCGATGCTGAGTTATCACATATCTTGAAAGCGCACGGGCATAAGATCCGGGGTGTAAGCAGACAAGAAAAAATAGCGACTATTGCTCACTCAGGTCTATCAATCAGAAGCATACTCTCAACTGACCTTCACACAGAAGACTCGACACAAAACCAGCGTAAAGATCGGATTAAGCAGTTAATCGAAGATATGAGCTTAAATGTTCAGCGTATTGGTACGCGTTTGCATGACAGAATCGATGTACTGATCGATTATCTCAAAACCAGCGCTGAAGAAGAGTTTAATACTCTAAGTGTGAGTGGCTACAAAGAGTTATTAGAACGACTAAGTACTACCACCCCTGATGTTGAAGAAAGAATACGCTCAGACTTTGAAATCGAAAACAAAGAAGCATTAGATCCAGAAAAACTCAAAGCTCTGGGGATCACTCCTTTTGATATTCTTTACCTCTATAACAACGAGGAAATCAAAACGATTCGAAATGACATGGCTTTACCAAAGAAAGGTAATCCAAGACTTCAAATAATCGACAGTTTCGCAAGTGCCAATGATCGACTAGTAGAAAATTATCACCTGTTAGCTTGTAGAGATCTGCAAGGCTTGTTGGCTGCCGGAATTGATATCAAAGAAGCAGACATCGGCGTTAAGTTTGAAGAAGCCACACGTTCGATTCTTGAGCAATTAGGTATGACGGTAGATGAGGATCTAAGAAAAGATATCAACACAGCTAAAGACAAGGCAGATATCATTGTCTCGCTGGAAAATGATGATGTCATTGTAGGTGAAGCTAAGTCTTTCAAAAACGGTCAATTTGCTAAGTACTCGTCAACATCAAGACAAGTTAAATCTTACGTTAAAAGATGCGAATCAAACGGACACAGAGTTGCTCAGGTACTTATTGTAGCGCCAGCATTCTCTGATGACTTTGTAGATGCCGCCGATATGGATACCGACATCAATATTTCTTTGCTGGAAGCTGAAGGACTGCAAAAAATACTCAACGCTTACAAGCAAAGACGGAACCCTAACTTTTCGCCAAAATTACTGACAAAAGGCGGGTTGCTAAAGGCAGACCTGATATCTAAGTCGATTTAGTAACGACAAGGATAGGCTCATTAAAATGGGCTATAGCCGCATCAGAAAGCATTCCCATACATGGGAATGCTTTTTTACCTACTCTAACCCTCTACTCTTCCACCTTCTTATGGTGATTTATCAGGGTTAGCAGGAACAGGCGGATCTCGTTGTTTAGCGCTTTATTGGTATCCATATCGCAATCAATGGTATTGAGGATAAAGTCTTCGACTTGCTGATAGAAGTCGGTGTTGGTTTGCTCGGTCATAAAGACCTCCGAGAAGTAATTTATAGTGTAAATCACCAGCCAAAGGTACCAATCAATGGGTGGTGAACTGAACAGGGTTGGTACTACCGCACTTCCGAAACGGCCAACCCGAGGGTTGCCCAGCTCAGCTCACCATAATTCGGATACTGCCTGTTACTTAAGCAGTTTCACCATTTTCAGGTGTGGCAAAGCCGCATATAAAAAAAAACCAGTAAAACACTGGCGTCTATACGCCGGAAGAACTTAAAACGGGGTACCAATCCCGCCACCGGATTTTGCCGGTGCGGGGTAAGCATATGTTTTATTGGGGATAGGTGTCAATTGGTGATCACAGGCGAAGCTAGTGGTGTTTAACTCATTTATGGACATAAATTGTTTTGGAGTATCACTCTAAACGATTTATACCAGATTAGAACAAGTATATTGAGGCCATAGCCGTTTGTTAGCCGTTTGTTTCCAGTTTACTTAAAATGTCTATTGAAGGCTGGATATCATCTTCAAGCATAGTCTTGATTCTGTAACCACTGAGTTTGTTGGATAAATTATCTTGCTTTTCTTGTAAGGCTTTACACAAATCAACTAGCCACGGCAACTCTGACTTAAGAGTAGAATTAAACATATCATCTGAGTAACGCTCTTTAAACATATAACCTGTCATTCTAAAATCTGCACAATTTAAACTAAGTAATTTCGTAACAAATTCATCTACGTCTATATGACTTAAAATTGGTGTTTGGTAAAAGGTGTCTTGTCCATGGTTGCTGAATATTAATTTTCTAACAAAACCCATATTATCATTTTTCATTAACCCCAATAGTTCACTTGCAACTTCGGGCATTTTATCACTTGTAGACTCTTCCGTTTTCTCATTAATATATCGAGAAAATTCTTTAAAATCGTCAGAATCATGCTCATGAAAGCCTAAGCCACCCCAACTCGAATTTCTAATAAATCTAGGTTCTAAACTTTCATTTTTCACAAGTAAACCTGATTCTTTTAGGAAATCAACATATGTTATACCACTAGATACAATTTCCGCTCTAGATTTAGAGATAATGCCCATATCTGATAAGCTTAAAAACGTTCCAACAATATGCTTAAGTACGTTTACGTCATCAATTTCTTTATTACGGATTGATGAACATACGTCACTATAGACAGTATCAAAATCGTCATCATGCATGTCTAAAAATCGCCATAATTTCACCCATGACGCCGTATTCTCATCTTGATAGTAACGAGATTTACATATTGATTCCTCTATTCGTTCTTGCTCAACGTTTCCATGAAATACGAATTCAGCCCATGATTCTAATTCTAGGATTGTTTCTCCAAAATTAATCATAGAGTACTTATCTGATATGATCTGGAACAGTGTCTTCTTTGGGGCATTTCCATTAGAAAATAGCCTACTATAATTTCCAGAATTAAGACGGATTAGGGACTCTGATGATAAGGAGCCTCCTTTTGACTCAAAAGAAAAACATAGAAATAATCCAAACAATTGCTCGATTAAACCTTGTTTCTTAAAACTGGAGCTAGGAAAATATGAATATAGACGCTCAAAATCCCATAATGAATGTTTTAAATGACGTAAATTATCAAACTTTGCTTTTTCAAATATACTGATAATATAATCAAAATTATCATAATAGAAACACTTAACATCTTCTGACTTAATATCAGATATAAAGTCAGTCAACGCAGATTTTATATCAGCTTTGACTTTAAAAGTCTTACCAATAAGTTTTTCTTTAACCCTTGCATACGTATCATCTGTACTATGGATCTCATCTTCATTCGCTAAAACAATGACTTTATAACCTTGATGTTCTACAAAATGGTTTATATACCCCATAACATCTGAGATGTTCATTGAACACCTTTCAAGATCATCAAATACTAAAATATAATTATCTGTATTTGTAAGATATTCAGGAAGCTTTAGATCTGGAACTGTAGATCCAACATTTGCATCTGATTTTCCGTCTGAATCAAGATCAACTTTGATAGTGGCTTTGAGAACTCCCTTAGCAATCTTTGAAGTTAACTTCATACCTTTTGAAGATAGTATTGGGTGTAATTGCTCGAAGAATGAGTTTTCAATCTCTTCAAAGCTTGTTATTCCATATAAACTGACATACAAGAATTTTTTCTTAGATAACTTTAAACTATCTTTTATGAACCAAGTTTTTCCTGCACCCCATTTTCCATTCAACATTATCGAGTATTCAGGAGAATATGGCAGGTTATAATAATATGATAGATAACTTGATACGTTCTTGTTTATTTCTTCCAAATCAAATCCCTCATAACTCTGATAAAAACAGCTAACGTTAATTAGACGGGTTACAGCCGCCTTTAAGTCTAACATAATGCCGACTTTAATTTACTGGTTCAATTACAAATCAATACCTTACAAACAAAACGAAGGAGTTAGAATGCTAAGAAATACATAATTTCTAGATGAGCCGAATTCAGTTAACCTAATGTATGGCAAACTCATATTAACAAGATATGAATGAGTATTTGCTTTGAATGATTACGGGGCATCCCTAAGCTTCAATTTTCACTGTAAATCGCCTCACAATAGAACCGGTTCCTATGAGTAGTTACCTATCCCGACAGTCATACCTAAATAAACAGCCAGACCTACAATAATTGCCACTACCCCCTTGAAGAGGCGTTGAAACATACAACAAGCAGATGCATTATGTGCAATCAAATTATAAGGCACAGCCATAATGAAAATGTCAGAACTTCGGGGAGAGTAAAATGATTGAAAGAAAACGCGGAGCCTATCAAGGCCGCAATAAGTCGTCAGCGTATAAAGATTTAGTCTGGACGGTGGCAACGGCCTCAGACACCACATTAGATATCATTGGTCAGACTAAACTCACGCTGGAAACCATTGATGAGAACCTTAAAGAGTTAGGCTCTGATAAAACTCACATAGTAAGCGCTCAGGTCTATATCGCTAATATGCAGGATAAAGCCAAGATGGATAAAGTGTGGTGCGAATGGTTAGGAGAAAACCCAGAGCACTGGCCTCAGCGAGCTTGTCTGGGTGTTGATTTAGAAGGCGATGTGCTTATTGAAGTTACCGTAACGGCAGTAAGAAATTAATACCCTGAACATCGCTCAGGCTTCACTTCGTTCTCCGCTTCCTCACTCCCCAGCCTCTGCCAGATATAAACAGGGGCCGAGGCCGCACAATCGTTGCAGATAATGTGCGGCTCTTCGGTTTTTGCATCCCATGCGGACGGTTTTATCTCAACACTTTGATTGGTTGAATGGCAGAACGGACACGGTTGCATGGGCTCTCCTTAGCCTGATTTATTGCAATTTTGCTCTGACCAGCAGGCTGGCTAACGGCAGGGAAACGAAGGCAACCACCACCATAGGGGCGATATGCGCAATCACCTCTTGTGGCGGCAGTGCCTTCAGAAATATGCCCTGAACAATAACTAAGTAGTGCTGAATCGGCAGCCACTGGGCTATATGCTGAAGAACTTCTGGCATATTGGCGACCGGTGTAGCAAAGCCGGACATCAGCATCAGGGGTACCACAATGGCAAAGCAACCCAATATGGCCTGCTGCTGAGTGTTGGAGATGGCCGAAATAGTCAGCCCCAGCGATGCAGTGGAGATCAAAAAGGCCACCAGAGCCAGTTGCAGCCACCAGTAAGATCCCATAAACGGCACATCAAACAGCAATACTCCGGCGCCAACCATCATATTACCGAGCAGGTAACCGACCACCAATGGCGGTATGGTTTTGGCGACAATGATCTCTGCCGAGCTGCACGGCGACACCAAAAGCTGTTCGAACGTACCCAGCTCGCGCTCACGCGCGATAGAAAGCGCTGTCAGCAGCAAGGCAATCATCATGGAAAGTACGCCGGACAAGCCCGGTACCACAAACCACTGGTAGTCGAGATTACTGTTAAACCAGTGACGTACCGTTACCGGATTTATCTCCCTCTGGCCGCCATTACCCTGCGACATAAACTACTGACTGAGTGATTGTATATAGCCTGTCACCACCTGCGCCGCGTTCGCCCTGCGTCCGTCAGCAATCACCTGAATATCAGGGTTCTCACCCGATGAAACTGCCTTTGAGAAATCAGAAGGAATCACCACAGAAACCAGACTGCGCCTCTGATTCATATTCTCTTCAACTTGCTTATAGGAGTAGACACTCTTGATACTGCCGACAAACTCGGCTCTGTTCACTTGCTGCAAAAACTGCTGCGAATAATAACCACTGTCCTGATTGAACACCGTGATCTTAACGTTATCCACATCCAGGGTAATGGCATAGGCAAATATCACCAATTGCAGCAAAGGCGGCGTTACCAAAATCATCCTTGTCTTTTTGTCGTGCAGAATGCAGAGAAATTCTTTAATAATCTGGGCTCTTAATGCCGGAGAAAACAACATAGCTTTTACTCTTCCAGTGTTTTAGAGGATTTTTTATGGGCGATAACAAAAAACAACAGCCCGATAAACAGCATGGCGGCGATGTTTGGAATAAACAGCGGCCAGATATCGCCCGCCAGAAATACCGTCTGGATACAGGCGATGTAGTATTTCACCGCCAGAAGATAGGTCAGCATCTGGATAATTTGCGGCATAGAGTCAATCTCGAACAGAAAGCCCGACAGCATATAGGCGGGCAAAAAGGCCGACATCAACGCCATCATGGAGGCGATAAACTGGTTTTTTGCCACAGTAGAAATCAGCAGCCCCTGCCCCAGTGCCGGAACTAAAAAGCAGGATGAGAGCAAAAATACCGAACCCCACGAGCCCACTAACGGAACGTCAAATAACTGAGTAGCCAGCAACACACAAATCAGGGTGGCGATCAGTCCCAGCACAAAATACGGCACCAGTTTACCCACCAATATCTCTTTAACCTGTGCCGGAGTGGAGATCAGCGCCTCCATGGTGCCCTTCTCCCATTCACGGGCGATAACCAGCGCGGTAAGCAAGGTGCCTATCATGGTCATCACGATGCCAATGGCTCCGGGGATAAGGAAGCGCTTACTTTCAACTTCCGGGTTAAACCAGACACGGCTCTCTATATTGATGCTCTGCGGCTGCACATCCATCAGGGTTTGCCGCGCCCATAAGCTGGCAATGCTCTGGGAATAGTTAGCAACAAAGTTGGCCGTATTTGGCTGGCTGGCGTCGGTAATAACCTGCAGCAGGTTTTCCCGTTCACCCGACGCAATGCGCTGAGAGAAGTCTTGCGGAATAATCACCACACCATTGAGTTTACCGGCCGCGACCTTCTCCTGAGCCTGTCTGAGGTCGCGAACCGGTTCAACACCAAAATAGTTAGTCTGGCTGAATGCCGCCGAAAGGGATTCCGACCACGCAGAGTCATCCTGTTTTACCACCGCAATGGGCAGCTGTTTTATATCCAGTGATACTGCGGTAGCAAACAGCGTCAGCAGTACCACAGGCAGTACAAAGGCAATAACAATGGCCGAAGGGTCACGCAATACCTGCAATGACTCTTTGACAATCAGCGCCCTGACGCGCCGGAAGTTAAATGTTCCCGCCATGTTATTCGTCCTCATTTTCAATCAGTTTGATAAAGGCCTGCTCCATTGTCGGATCCGGATTGTCCGTAGTACGCCAGCGGCTTTTCAGGTTATCCGGGCTGTCGAGCGCAATCAGTCTGGAACGGTACATCAGGGCGATGCGGTCGCAATACTCGGCCTCATCCATAAAGTGGGTGGTCACCATCACTGTCATACCCTTGGCTACAAAGCCGTTAATATGAGTCCAGAACTCACGGCGGGTGATAGGGTCAACCCCTGAAGTCGGTTCATCCAGAAACAGCACTTTAGGCTGGTGCATTACGGCACAGGCCAGTGCCAGCCTCTGTTTATAGCCGAGTGACAGTTCATCAGGGTTGGTATTCAGATAAGGTTGCAGATGGAAGGTCTCTATCATGTCCTGAATGCGCTGTTTTTTTACTTTGCCTTTCAGGCCATAGACACCAGCAGAAAACTCCAGATTCTGTTTTACCGAAAGCAGGCTATAGAGAGAAAATTTCTGCGCCATATAGCCCAGTTGCATCTTGGCCTGAGTAGAGGCAGTCGCCAGACTCACACCCGCTACCGTGGCGCTGCCGGAAGTAACGGAAAGCAGGCCGCAGAGCATTTTAAAGGTGGTGGATTTACCTGCCCCGTTCGGCCCCAACAGGCCAAATACCTCGCCACGTTTTACCGAGAAAGAGACATTATCCGTCGCTTTAAACTGACCGAACTGCTTGGTGAGTTCGCTGCACTCCACCACATGTTCCAGATCGTTGCTGATGGTATCCATCTTCTCCGCCAACTCAGATCGGCCGGCCGGAGCACCGCCTAAAAGGTCAATAAAGGCATCTTCAAAGCGCGGCGGACACTCTTCTACCTGCGCCTGTTGCTCGTGGGCAAACCTATCCAGCGCACTCTGCTGATCAACATCGGACAGAACGGCGCGGATGGCTTTGCCCTGAATCACACCATCGGAGCTGAACGGCTGTTCCAGCAGGTCACGCAGTACTTCGCGGCGTTTGTCATAAACCTTGTTCAGCTTAAAGCTTCTGTGGTTCAGTCGCTGGGTCAGGGTATCGGGTTTACCGGAGTAGAGCAGGCTGCCCTGATTAAGCAGCAATACTTCGTCACACTGCTCTGCCTCATCCAGATAAGCGGTCGCCCAGACCACAGCCATACCGTCATCCAGTAGCTGATCCACCATCGCCCAGAGATCCTGACGGCTGAGGGGATCGACCCCGACACCCGGTTCATCCAGCAGCAAAAGACGCGGACGTGCCATCAGCGCACAAGCCAACCCCAGTTTCTGCTTCATGCCGCCGGACAGCTTTCCGGCCAGCCTTTTTGTAAAGGGCTCTAAACGGGTAAATTTGAGTAGTTCGGCAAACAGCGCCTGCTGTTCATCGGCATGAATTCCGCGAAGCTGGGCATAAAGCTGCATGTTCTCCATCACACTCAGATCTTCATACAAACCAAACCGCTGTGGCATATAGCCGATAAGTTCCGCCAGTTCATCGTGGTACTCGACAGAGTTTTTCCCCACCACTTCAATTGAGCCTGTTTCCGGGTTCAGCAAACCGGCGATCATTCGCATTAAGGTGGTCTTTCCGGCGCCGTCCGGCCCGACAAGACCGGTTAATACACCGGAACGGATCGATGCGGAAACGCTATCCAGAACCTTGGTTCCGGTGAAGGATTTGCTGACATCATGGATCTCTGCTACCACTTGTTGACTGGTCATCCCCTATGCCCCGCTACAGTGAGATAGTGACAGGCTGACCCTGATTCAGCCCTTTATCATCGCCGCGAACCACAATACGGATCCGGTAAACCAAGCTGGTTCTCAGCTCAGGGGTTTCAACCGTTTTGGGAGTAAATTCTGCTTTAGGAGAAATAAAGCCGATCTGCCCTTCAAAAGTCTGCCCGTTAGAATCAGTGTGAATGGTCACTAAATCACCGGGGGAAATATTCCCCAGCATAGTCTCTGCTATGTAGGCACGTACATAAGTCGGGTTTTTCAGTGACAGTGAGATCACCGGATTACCGGCATTTACCATGGAGCCCGGCTCAAGAATACGGGTAAGCACTACGCCATTTTCAGGAGCGTAAAGTTTGGTGTCTTCCAGTGCTGTCTCTTTGATAGCGAGTTCAGCTTTTGCCACACCCACTTCCTGCTGTGCAATGGTCAGGGTTTCCGCCTTGGTGCCTTCCTGTAACAACGACATACGCTGCTTAGCGGCCGCAAGTGCCGCACTGGTTTCACTGTAATGCGCCTGAGCGTTATCCAGATTATCGGCACTGGTGGCACCGGATTTGATCAAACCTTTCTGGCGGTTGTACTGGTACTTGGCATTCCTTAATGTCGCCTCCAGTCGCACTACTTCCTGATGAGCGCTCTCAATTTCCTGTGCACGGGGGCCTTTGATAAGGTCCGCTAGCCTTGCATCCGCTACCGCCAGCTTCGCCAGTGCCAGATCAACCTCACGTCGAAATGGTACGCTGTCAATCTCCGCCAGAAGATCGCCTTTTTTAACCAAAGCGCCGTCTTCCACATACATATGTTCGATACGCCCTGACTGTCTGAAGGCAGGTTTTACCTCACGGATATCGATGTTGCCGTAGATAACGCTGTTGTCTGTCTCTGCAACATAATAATTGCTATAGCCATACCAACCTCCGACTGCGAGGATTATCAATAGGATTGGGATGATCTTCTTGCTCATAGCGTTTTACCTTAGAAATTTTCTCAGTGAACCTTTTATAATTCTAAGAAGCAAAAACACCAAAGTCATTGATTTATAACGATAATAATTAATCAAACCAGCAGCTAATGATTAATATAGCTTGGAAAATAAACACTTTTTTCAATGTAAACAATCAGCTATAGACAGCCGTTTTAGAGATCTCAGCCGGGCTTTTGCAACTATTATTAGTTGCGAATGTTTGTTTATGTCACCTTACACCGGAAAGCAAACTAAAAGGTGGTGCATTAAAGTCAGTAAAAGCCCACCTGAAACAAGAAGGCTGGTTATGAAATATTTACGCTACAAAGGTTATCTGGGCACTATCGAACCTGAACTGGAAAGCCATATGCTGTTTGGCAAGCTGGCTTTTATTCGGGATCTGATAACCTATCAGGCCGACAATCTAAAGGAACTGGAACAAGAGTTCCGACGTTCAGTTGATGAGTACCTTTTATCCTGCGAAGAGTTAGGCAGAGAGCCACAAAAGCCGTGTAAGGGTTCATTTAACATAAGAACAGGCGAAGAGCTGCATAGAAAAGCGGTTATCGCTGCTGAAGGTAAAAGCCTGAATGCGTTTGTCTGTGAAGCTATTCGGGAAAAAATTGCTCGTGTTAACGCCTCGTAACACGAACAACCAATACTTCCTCTACTCTATCCCCTCCTCCCATACTCATGTGTAAACAATCAGCTATCTGAATATTTGAACTAGACACGATTAATGATAATGATTATCATTTGTTATGTTATAACATTTTATTTGGAGATATTTGATGAAACCCGGCATCCACCCTAACTACCGTACCGTTGTATTTCATGACACCAGTGTTGATAAGTACTTTCTTATTGGTTCGACTCTGGAGACCGACCGCACTATAGAGTGGCAAGACGGCAAAACTTACCCTTATATGACGATCGAAGTCTCTTCCGAATCGCACCCTTTCTACACTGGTAAGCAGCGCGTAATTAACAAAGAAGGCCGTGTCGCTAACTTTAACCGCCGCTTCGGTAACCTGACAAAAGCGAAGAAAGAGAGTAAGTGATGAAAGTGCTCAGTTCACTGAAAAGTGCTAAGAAACGTCATCACGACTGTCAGGTGGTAAAGCGCCGTGGCCGCATCTACGTAATTTGCAAATCAAACCCGCGCTTTAAAGCTGTGCAAGGCAAAGTTAAGAAGAAATAACAGTGAGCTATTGCTGGCTGCTGAATCAATAAGAGCAGGGATAAACCTGCTCTTTTTTGTCTTTTGAAGGGTTTACTGTTAGCTCCCCAGAGGCAGGCTTGCACCAATAACCGCAAACAGACCACCGCAGGTGCGGTTAAACTTTTTACCACTCTTTTCCAGCCACGGACGCACTCTGCCTGCAATCCTCATTAGAGCATATTCAACCAGAAATTCGGTTACACCAAAGGTTGCCGCCATAATTAGAAACTGAGTCAACAGAGGCTGATCTGGGTCGATAAACTGGGGCAAAAAGGCCGCAAAAAACAGCAGTACTTTAGGGTTTGATACCGCAGCCAGCAGTCCCTGCCGGAACAACACCCGATTGCGTACATTCCTGCTGCGTTCGACCACTTCCATACTAATAGCCGGTGCTTTCCATAACTGTATTCCCAGCCAGATCAAATACCCGCCGCCAATCCAGCGGAACAGTGCCAGTATATCCGCTGACGCTAACAACACGGCATTGATTCCCAGCATAGAGAGTGCCATCATCAGCATAAAACCGGATACTCCGCCACATATGGTAAACAGCGTCTTCTGTTTTCCGTACATAGCCCCGTGGCTGAGTGCCAGCAGCCCATTGGGGCCGGGAGCCAGCGACAAGCTGAACACCGCCAGAAAATAAATTATCCATGTCTCAAACGTCATATCACTCTCTCCTGCAATTTGGTTATCTTTTTATTGTTTGAGGGTCAGTATAAGTAGAAGCTAAAATTTCTAACGGCTATATTTAGACATATTAAGGTAATATTAAGACTTTCACTCAGACAGAGGTTAGGCAACCATGAGCAATACTGAACAGAACCACAAGCTGGTATCACCGGATGTCCGCTTTCTGTTATTACCCCTGCCTGCCTTTAATATGCTGCCTTTTGGTGGTTTCCTCGATAAGCTGCGCTTCTCTGCCGATGAAGAAGATCATAGCCAGCAGCACTACTGCAGCTGGCAGGTTGTCGGGCTGGAAAAATCCAGAATTGTCTCCAGTAGCGGCATTCCCCTTGAGATTGAGAGCTGCGTAGATGAACTGGATCTCAGGCAATATGACTATCTGGTGGTGTTTGGCAGCCGTACTGCACTGGATAGCCAGAACTTCTGTCCTCAATACCGCCATATATTACGCTCTGCCGCTGCTGCGGGCTTAACCCTTGTCAGCATAGATAATGCCTGCTTTTTGTTTGCCGAAGCCGGGCTGCTAAGCCATCACAAAGTAGCGGTACACTGGCGGCATGTTCAGGAGTTCAGAGCCGCTTTTCCCAGAATTGATGTGCAGACAGAGCAGCTCTACTGCATCGACGGAAAACGGATAAGTTGCGCCGGAGGGAACGCGGCTATTGATCTGGCGGTGGAGCTTTTATCCCGTCACTGTGGCCGGCAGCGGGCTTTAAAAGGGCTGGCCGACATGCTGGTTGACGAAGCAAGAGAGCAAAACCATCAGCTAAAATCAATAAATGCCAATGTTCAGGCCGCTAATGCCGTCAGCCGTCATACCGGGCGTGCCGTTAACCTGATGCGTCAGTTAATGGCCGGCAACAAAACCGTAGACGATCTGGCCGAAATGCTGGCCATCAGCCGCCGCCAGTTAGACCGGCAGTTTAAGCTTGCCTTTGGCCAAACCGCCCACGAGTACTGGGCAGAAATGCGCCTGCAGCATGTTCACTGGCGGCTTATCAATTCGAACCATAGCCTGCAACACCTGACCGACGAAGTCGGTATGCAGGATGTCAGCTACCTGTGCAAACGCTTTAAAAAACGCTTTGGTGTATCACCGGGTACGTTGCGGAAATCAAAAAGCTAAGCCAGTTAAACCCGCGTTTTAAGCTTTACAGGCGGCCTCAGCGATCAAATCTGAAAGCGTTTTATCAACGTTTGCTGCTTTTCTGCCAGTTCTGATAGCACATCACTACTTTCCGCCGCTTGTCTGGCTTCATTATCCAACTGAACCGCACCTTCCGAAATGCCTGCAATATGTCTGGAAATATCGGTGCTGGCTGAGATCTGTTCCTGTGTAGCATCCGCCACTTTACTGGTCATATCAAAGATGGTTTCTACCCTTGCAGTAATGTTGTCAAAAGCGGTTTTAGCCAGCTCCGTCTGACTGGCGCAACTGTTGGTCTGTTCAAGACAAAGGTTCATATCCCGGGCAATCTTATCTGAGGTTGCCTGCAAGGTTTCTACCATGGTCTCAATTTGTTCTGTTGATTGATGGGAGCGGGTAGCCAGAGAACGAACTTCATCGGCCACCACAGCAAAGCCTCTGCCCTGCTCTCCTGCGCGTGCTGCTTCAATAGCCGCATTCAGCGCCAGTAAGTTAGTCTGCTCGGCAATATTACGAATCACCTCCATAACAGTACCGATACTCTGAGATGACTCAACTAACTGATCACACTGCTCAGCGGCATTGTTAATGGTCTTGAGCAGATCCCGGGTAATTTCACTGCTTTTTGCCACTTCCTGCTGGCCATGATGAACCGTATTATTGGTTTGCTCTACCTCTGACAAGGTATGTTGTGTATAGGAAGACATCTCAGCAGCACTCATTTCCATCTCAGATGCCGCGGCAGATATCATCTCAGTCTGCATTTTCTGCTGCCGGACTAAATCCAGATTCCTCTCACTACCTTCAGCACTGGTAGAAGCTTCCTGTGCCACAAGTGCCGAACCTTGTTGTATCTGAGTTAGCGTCTGCGAAGTCTGCTCAGCCACAGCATCAATTGCTTCTGCTATCACACCAAACTCAGTGCTGCTGCGATAGCCTGTTCTGACGGACATATCGCCTTTTGACATCTGCACCAGTACCGGCACAGTTTTCTCGAGAGGTTTACGGATACTGCGGATAACGGTGTAACCAATTATTACCGCGACCACGCCTGAAGCAATCGCCACCAGAATGGTTTGTATAATGGCCTGATAGGCGATATCTGTGGCATTTTCAGAGACAGAAGTCACATCCTGCTCCGCCTGATTAACCAGACTCTGGATCTGCTGTTGTGACGAAACAGCCAGTTGCGAAGCAAGTATGGTTAACTCGCCCATCTGCTGCTGTCTCATACCTTGTTGCTGAAGATCGGACAGCAGCCCCTGTTCAGAAAGCGCCAGTAACTGCAGTTTTTCCAACACACCAACAAATTGTTCTTTGGTTCTTGAAGAAATTTTTAGCCCCTGCGTCCGCTTTACAGCAACCTGAATATCACGGCTAAGCATAGATTTAATTCGGGCAAGATCTGACTGACTATCTGCCCTGCGCAGATTTTTCAGGTTCTGCTCAACGCTATTGATGATAAATTCAGCTTTATTAGCCGTGGCTCTGTTTTCTGCCGACTGCTCAAGCAACTCTGATTTCGACCATGAATAGGTATCTTCCAGCTTGATAAACTGCTTGCGGGTAACCGCCAGCCGCTCTGCCACCAGTTGCAACTCTTCATAGTTTTCCATACTTGAGAGTACCGCCGAGAAGTACTGCTGGCTCTGCTCAAAAAGCTGAACCAACGCTTGCTCATTGGCGGCATTATGCTGTTTTTCCTTAAGCAGATTAAAGGCTGCAACAAACTCTTTCTCTGTCTCTCCCTGCTGCTGCAATAGCTGCGCTCTTTTTTCTGCGTCCCGCTCAGAGGTGTAAACAGACAAGTTCTGATAGCTCTGCTGGATCAGGCTTTGTAATGGGAAAGTCGCAATTAAACCCGGTGTGGACTGATTCACTACCTTGTCTATGGCGCCATTTAGCTTGTTGGTGTTCAGGTAACTATTAACCGCTATCAGCGCCATTAATATCAGCATCAATGCAAAACCGGCAACAATTCGTTTAATAATGGACATAAGCCTATCCTTAACAGCTGTCTACTCTTATTGATTCAGTTTTTGTCAGGCAGAAAAAAGCGCCCGCAAGACGGACGCATTTTGCTTAACAACCTGTCACACCTTTTTTCAGGATAATGTTTCCATACTTTGCCTTTTCACCGCTCAGCACAACGGCATAGCAGGATTTAGCCCTTTCATAAAAAGCAAAACGTTCCAGACGCTGAATCTGTGCAGCTTCCACTTTCTCTGAGCTCATTGCCTCCAGATACTTACGCTCTACTTCAGGGTCCAGCTCATCGCCTTCCACGGCTTGCATCATAATCAGAGGTTGCTCTACATATTGGTCAAGCTGAAGCAGAGGCAGGGTTCCTTCCAGTAGGGTATCGACGCCGACACCATCACAGCGGATAACATTGCCTGAAAAGGTATGAGCAGGAAAATGAGCATCGGCAAATAAGATCTCATCGCCGTGGCCCATCTCGGAAAGGGTGGATAACAGTGTAGGGGAAATTGCAGGGTGAATTCCTTTAAGCATATACAGCTCCTGATAGATAATCTAAAAATCTAATTGGATACTCATCTCTGAATACCCAATTAGATTTAAAGGAAACCCGGCAACGGGGGGAGGCTCAGGTTCCCTTTGATTATTTTCTTTTAACCAGAACGGTTACTTACCGAACGGATAAAGCAGTTGCTGCATGTCAGGGCTGTCGATATTCTCTGCCGTTACTACCTTAACAGGGATATCAATAACACCAGCCACCTTCTTGCCATCCAGTACGTTATACAGCGTCTTCAGACCCTGATAACCAATCTGGTAAGCGTCCTGAACCACGAAGCCCTGAATGGTACCCGCTTTCAGGAAGGCGATAATACCCTCAGTGCTGTCAAAGCCCATTACCTTAACCTTACCGGCCAGACCTAAGCTGTCGATGGCATTAGCCACACCCAGTGTTGAACCTTCGTTAGTCGCATAGACCGCTGATAGATCAGGGTTAGCACGCACCATATCGATGGTTTTATCCATGGCTTTTTGCGGGTCACCATCACTGTACTGAACTTCCAGTACCTTGATATTTGGATAGCTTTTCGCCATCTCATCAATAAAGCCGTTTGAACGCTCCATGGCATTCTGAGTACCGGCTACGTGTGCAATAATGCCCACCTTGCCTTCACCACCCAGCATCTTGCCTAGCGTCTTCGCTGCATCCGCACCTGCTTTTACGTTGTTCGTGGCGATAAAGCTCTTTGGTATGTCTGAATTGATGCCTGAGTCAAAGGTGGCAATTTCAATACCACGTGATTTAGCATCTTCCACCGGTACTACTAGTGCGTTTGAGTCCAGTGCTGCCAGCAGAATCGCATCAGGCTGACGCGCCATCATATCTTCCATTAGCTGGATCTGCTCTGAGATTTGTGTCTCTGCCGCAGGACCTACAAAGCTTGTCTTCACACCCAGCTCTTTCGCTGCTGTGTCTGAGCCCAGTTTTACTGTCTGCCAGAACTCATGCTGATACCCTTTACTTACTACAGGAATGTACATTTCGTCCTTCGCCTGCGCGGTTCCCAGACCAACAACAGCCAGTGCTGCCAGTAGCGTTAGTTTTGCAGATTTCATTGGTTATTCTCCATTTATAAGGTACGTTTTTGTTTCCGTTTTCTATTTACTTGTAGGGCTGGCTAAGCAGCCCTTTATTACTCATTTTTGTTACTTTGTTATCCTGATTACTTCATTTTCTTTCTTAAGGTGTCCAGATAGACCGCAGCGATAACAACTGCGCCCATGGCCACCATCTGCCAGAACTGTGAAACCCCCATCAGGTTTAACCCGTTCTTCAGAATACTCATGATGAAAGCACCGATAATGGTTCCGCCTATGGTGCCGATACCACCCATCAGGCTGGTGCCACCGATGATCACCGCTGCAATTGCTTCCAGCTCATAACCCACACCCGCTGTCGGCTGACCTGAGTTCAGACGTGCTGTGATAATCACACCTGCGACACCTGTCATCAGGCCACAGAAGGAATACACAAACATCTTCACCCGGTTTACCTTGATGCCCGACAGGTGCGCGGCGTCTTCGCTGCTTCCTACCGCGTAGATATAACGACCAATCACTGTGCGCTTGAGGATGTAAGCCGCCACAAAGGCCAGCACTGCAAAGTAGATCACCGGATAAGGGATAACATCAAACAGCTTGCCCTGTGCCAGTAACTTAAAGGTCGGATACTCAGTGAAATAGAGGGCACGGCCGTCCGTCAGCACCAAGTTGATACCACGGATAGACATCATCAGACCCAACGTGGCAATAAACGGCGGGATGGTAATGCGCGTGATAAGAGCACCATTGACTACACCGCAAAGGGCACCGGCTAATGCACCGACAATAATGCAAATTGGTAAAGGCAATCCTGCAGACGCCGCCAGACCGACCGCCACACCGGAGAAGGCCATCACTGAGCCTACCGATAGGTCGATACCAGCTGTGATAATGACGTAAGTCATACCTATGGCGATAATGCCGATCACTGAGGTCTGCAGCGCCACTGTCAGAAGGTTGTTAAAGTTTAAGAAGTATGGCGTGCCCAGACTGAAGAAAATCATCAGCAGTACCAGACTGATCAAGGGCGCAAACTTCATGATAAGCTCTTTGTTTACTAAGCTCTTTTTCGGTGACACGGCCGCTTTACCCGCCGTATTTACATCGCTACTCATTGTGTTATCCCTCTAATGTTGCGTATTTCATGATGTTTTCCTGGTTCGCTTCGTCTGCCTGAAGCTCGCCGGTGATCATCCCGTTTCTCATCACCAGGATGCGGTCACACATGCCCAGTATTTCCGGTAGCTCGGACGAGATGACGATGACCGATTTGCCCTGCCGGGTCAGTTGATTAATAAGCTCGTAAATCTCCAGTTTCGCCCCCACATCGATACCGCGGGTCGGCTCATCAAAGATTAAGATCTCGGTGTTTTTGCAGATCCATTTGGCGATAATGATCTTCTGCTGGTTACCGCCACTCAGGTTGCCCGCCAGTTGTTCAAGGTTGGGCGTTTTAATACGCAGCTTGTCCTTAAGGTCGTTCGAAATCGACGACGAAGCGCTCTCATCAATCACACCCGCCTTATTGGCGTAATCTTCAAAGCTGCTGAGCATAATGTTGTCCTGCACCGACATGCCCAGCGCCAGACCATCTTTTTTGCGGTCTTCCGTCAGGTAAGCGATACCCTGCTCAATGGCCTGATGGACATTGTTGATAGTGACAGGGCGGCCAAACAATTTGATGTCTCCGCTGTCGATAGGGTCGGCACCGAAAATGGCTCTCGCCACTTCAGATCGGCCGGCACCCATCAGCCCTGAGAAGCCAAGGATTTCACCGCGCTTCAGGCTAAAGCTGACATCGCGCAGCACCCCTTTGCGGTTAAGATTGTTTACCTCCAGCACCACTTCATCAGACGGCTTGTTTGCCCGCTGCGGGTAGATATCACCAAGGTCGCGGCCGACCATCATGGCGATCAGGTCATCGATTTGCACTGTGTGGTAATCCACCGTGCCGATGTAGGTACCGTCCCGCATTACAGTGGCGCGGTCAGCTATCTGCGCCAACTCTTCCAGACGGTGAGAGATATAGACAATCCCTACTCCCTGCGATTTGAGCATATTGGTGACCTGAAACAGGCTGTCGATTTCAGACTCTGTCAAAGCCGCCGTCGGCTCATCCATGATCAGCACTTTGGCATTCACTGACAGAGCTTTAGCGATTTCCACCATCTGCTGCTGGGCTACCGTCAGTTTTTCCACCAAGGTATCCGGGCTGATATCCAGATTGAGTTTATCCAGCAGCGCCTGTGTTGCTTTGGCCTGAGCACGGTCGTCCAGCACCCACTTATGTCCGGCAGTGTGCTCGCGGCCGATAAAGATGTTCTCAGCCACAGTCAGTTCAGGGAACAGGTTGAACTCCTGATGGATGATGGTGATGCCCTTCTCCTGTGCGGCAATTGGACTGCCTAGGGAGACCTCTTTACCTTCAAACAGAATGTGGCCTTCATCGGGGTTATGCACCCCGGACAGCACCTTCATCAGGGTGGACTTACCCGCCCCGTTTTCCCCGAGCAGGGCGTGAACTTCGCCCTTACGGAGATTAAAGCTGACATTATCCAGCGCTAACACGCCGGGGAAGCGCTTAGTAATGTCATTCATCTGTACTATTGTTGTATTCATGTATCCATCCGCTGGTTATTTAGCCAGAAAGACCTTCATATTCTGTGTCAGTGCCTGAGCAACAAATGCTGTTACCACTGTGTCTAAGTGCTCTTCAGGGACGTAGGCAACCGTAATATGGTTACTCTGATGTCCGGCCATCAAATCATCTCTCGACACTCCGTCCAGTATGCAGTTCATCAGCGGCCATTCGCGGGTTGTGGCTTCAAGGCGACGGGTAAATTCCTGCTCAGGTAACTCAAACGCCGTACCGCTACCCACATGCATAATCACCTGCTCACCTTCATAGTGCGCACGCGCCCAGATAAACTTGCCTGCTTTACACTGACCGGCAATAGATGAACCGCCGAGCGGGAAGTACATTGATGGCTGACGATGACCCTGAGCCTGTGCAATGCCACCTTTCAGATGTTCAAAAGGTACTGAACCGGAGATCTCGAAGTCCCAGTAGAAGGTGCCTTCAAATTCACTGCCCCAGCGAATGTCGTGAAGTGTGGTTTCAGAAGGCAACCCGAGAGAGTCCAACAAACGGTAAAGCATGGTTTGTGGAATACCGGTTCCCATATCCACTTCGTTAATACAAGGAATAGGCTTACCGGCACGGATAATGTCACCGTTTTCATCAGGGATTGGGAAACGAGCTGTCGAGCCAATAGCACCTTCAGCAAAGTCTGAAGCCGGGCAGCTGTCTTTAAGACCCTGCTGATACTGAACACCAACACTGGTCAGTCCGAAACGCTGAGTAAAGCGGGCCATGGCAATCATCATTGCGCACTGCTCAAGCACTTGTTCTCTGGTTAATTCGCTTTCTGCATCCTGACCGTAATGGAAGGTCATACCGCGTTCTTCATACCAACGCAGGCACTCTTCTTTCAGCTCTGGTGTTACTTTGCTCATTTCAAATAGCAGCGCTGACTGAGACAGGCTTTCCATCGGCATGCCGATATCAACCAGCGATTTTTGCGGGAACACGCCGTTCATCATGCCCATGCAGTAGCTATCGAACAGCCCCATAATCTCTTTGTTTTGCAGAATATGCTGACCAACTTTACGGCCGATTTCCGCTGCCGGATTCGACATCATGGCGCTCTCTGCAGTCACTTCAACCAGATAGGAAGTATCGTGTTTGATTGTTTTGCTGGTGAGCCACTGCTCCATATGAGTGAGGAAGAACTCATCGTCCAGTTTCTCAGACCAGAGACGGGAGTACTCTTTACCCAGACTGGTAAGTGTACCTGCCATACATAGCGCACCTACCAGACCCGGCCATGTGCCATCGAAGTTGGCCAGTAATAAGATCGGCCCTTTATGAGAGACCAGTGCCGGTGCCAGATGATGGGAGTACTGCCATGCAGTCATAACCACTACAATCGGTGCGTTCTCATCAATAGCGGAAACCACATCACAACCTTCACGTTGGCTGGCAATAAATCCATGGCCACGCTCTGAGTCGTATTTATGACCACGCTCCACTTCATAACCGAATGTGTCTTGCATTACCTTGGTAAATTTCTTTTCGAAGGCATCCTGTACCGGCCAGCAATTCTTATTAGCGCTGTCACGCAAGTCGCCGTTAGTGATCATTACAACCGTCTTGTTATCGACTGTCAGTTTGGCCTTTTGGCTTGGTAGTTGCAGATTTAAATTCGTCACGTCAAACTCCAGATAATTCGTTTCAATTCTTGTGTTCAGCAGTGAGTTACGACTCACTCATCAATGTTCTGTATTTCATTTGGTCCTGATACATCTCCAGGAAGACACGGTACTTGGCATCATGAAATGCTTTGCGGCTGGTATCCGGAGATACACGTCCACCCTCTCTTCCCATACTCTGTACCGCCTCACTCAGGCTCGGGTACACACCACTTGCAGTAGCACCTAACATGGCTGCGCCTAAAATGACCGCTTCAGGCTCTTTAGGTAACACAACGTCACATCCGGTGATGTCGGCGTGCTCTCTCAGCCAGAGCGGGTTCTTGGTTCCGCCGCCACACATGGTGATTTTGGTGATGTCATGGCCGCTGTTTCGCATCGCTTCGATGATGTGACGGGTGCCATAAGCTACCGACTGAATCGCCGCCAGATATTGAATAGCAAGGGCATCGACACTCTCATCAAGGCTCAGGCCTGATACCATTCCTTTCAGGGTTGGATTAGCTCTTGGTGAACGGTTGCCGTGGTGATAGCCAAGCATATGGAATTCACTCATCAGCTGCGGATTGTCACTCTCAAGTTCCAGCACTTTCTGGTTTAAGATTTCGTACACAGTGCGTTTTTCTATCTCAGCGCGCTGACGAAGAGACTGGTATTCAGATGAGCTGCGGATAACAAAATCTATCAGAGCGCCAGCGGCACTTTGCCCGCCTTCCAGCAACCAGTAGTCAGGTAACATTGCCCCCCAGTAAGGTCCCCATACTCCCGGTACAAAAGTCTCTTTTTTGGTTACCGCCATATGACATGAAGAGGTGCCGCCGATAATAGCCAGTGTTGACTCCGGTTCATCACCGATAATGGCGAGTCCTCCGGCATGGGCATCAATAATCCCGGTAGATACGGCTGTGTTTGTTGTCAATCCAAGCTCTGAAGCCGCCAGCTCACTCAGATAGCCGGCTTTTGTGCCCAAGTCTGAAATAGGTCCGTCAACCTTGCCTTCCAGAATAATGTCCGTCAGATTGCTCTTCTCCAGAAGAGTGTGGGCCCAGGCTTGTTTGTGGGCCAGATAGTTCCATTTGCAACTTTTAGTACAGACACTTCGAACCGCCTGCCCCGTCGCCCGGAATACTAAAAAGTCTGCTAAATCAAATAATTTAGAAATATTGTTATATTTTTCAGGAAGGTGTTTTTTAAGCCACAAAATCTTAGGCAATTCCATTTCCGGACTAACTTCACCGCCGACGTAATTTAATGCATCATCACCACTGGCATTTATTTCTTCAGCCTCTTTAATTGCTCTATGGTCCATCCACATAATAATATTTTGCTTATCATTACCACTGGTGGAAATAGTCGTCGGCTGATTATCTGAATTTAAAGCAACAAGTGAACATGTCGCATCAAAACCAATTCCGGATATATTTTCAGGATTAACATTACTCTCTTTTACAGCGTCTTTAACTGCGTTGCATACCTGTAACCAAATATCGGAAGAGGATTGTTCAACGTGATCTTTTTTTGGTCGATACTGCATAATCGGATAGACAGCCATGGCCAGTTTATGGCCATTTTTGTCAAAAACACCCGCCCGGGCACTTCCTGAACCGACATCAACCCCAATCAAGTAGTTACTCATTTGTTACTTTCCTTTGAAATTGTCTGAATCTTGTCTTGCTAACTCGTGTTAGCAAATTTATAGCAACAGGTTTTCGAACACTCAATGTACAGTTAGGCAAAATGTGATATAACGCTTACTAAGAACTAAAGGTGTGCAGCAAAACATGCTTTCCTGCACAAATTTGCGTCAGTGTTACAGCAAAAATAATTAAGAATAATAAAAGGAAATATTAATTTAAAATGGCAATGACAATCGAACAAATAGCAAAAAGTCTTGGTGTTTCTATTACCACGGTTAAGCTTGTTTATAACGGAAAGGCCGATAAATATCGTATTTCAGCTAAGACTCAAGCCAGAGTTAAATCTTTTATAGAAGAAAACGGAATAATAGTTAATCAGGCTGCCCGTAGTTTAAAACTAAAAAAAACAAACACTTTAGGCTTAATTGTTCCAAGCATTACCAATATATTTTTCTCTTCCTTAATTGAATGTTTAGAAAAACAGGCCGGAAAAGAAGGTTTTCAGCTAATTACTGTTTGTTGTGAAGGTATCCCGGAAAAAGAGAACCAAGCCACTATAAACCTTATTGAACGTGGTGTAGATGGCCTTTTCATTGTTCCCAGCTCAAAAGAGCAGCAGATGGATACCATCAGGAAATTTCCGAATAAGCCGATTATCTTCCTCGACCAAAACTACAAAGTGGATGATCAATCTGTCATTGTCAGTGACAACTATCAGGGCTTTCTTGATCTCACTTCTCACATTCTGGCTAAGCAGGTCTCTGAAGTTTATGTGATTGGCGGCGACTGTGATCTTCCGAGTATCCGCTCCCGTCTGGAAGGCTTTGTAGACGGTTATAAAAATAACAATCAGTCTCCGGTCTCTAACTGGCTCTACTCTGTACCTAAAAACACCTTTCAGTTCGGTTTTGAAGGCATGCAATCTCTGGTCACTGATCTGAAACGCCTGCCCGAAGCCGTGGTATTTTCATCTCTGCCAATTCTTGAAGGCGCCCTGCACTTTATTAAAACTCACAAAGGCGTTATCCCAACCTCAGTCGTTATCGGCACTTTTGATGATCACACAATGCTGGATTTTCTGCCCAACGCAGTAATTTCCGTTAAACAGGATGCTGTCGCCATTGCAGAAAATGCCTGTAAAGCTATGTACTGTCACATTAAAAAACAACCGGAACAGCAAACGAATATCACCATACCAACCAAGCTAATTGTCAGAAATACGCTGTAATTTCAGTTCACTTCCCCTATAAAACAACAGCAGAGTATAAGTTCTCTGCTGTTGTTAATTTCATCTGTGTCGGTTACTTACCAAACGGATAAAGCAGTTGCTGCATATCAGGGCTGTCGATATTCTCTGCCGTTACTACCTTAACAGGGATATCAATAACACCAGCCACCTTCTTGCCATCCAGTACGTTATACAGCGTCTTCAGACCCTGATAGCCAATCTGGTAAGCGTCCTGAACCACGAAGCCCTGAATGGTACCCGCTTTCAGGAAGGCGATAATGCCCTCTGTGCTGTCAAAGCCCATTACCTTAACCTTACCGGCAAGGCCTAAGCTGTCGATAGCGTTAGCCACACCCAGTGTTGAACCTTCGTTAGTCGCATAGACCGCTGATAGATCAGGGTTAGCACGCACCATATCGATGGTTTTATCCATGGCTTTTTGCGGGTCACCATCACTGTACTGAACTTCCAGTACCTTGATATTTGGATAGCTTTTCGCCATCTCATCAATAAAGCCGTTTGAACGCTCCATGGCATTCTGAGTACCGGCTACGTGTGCAATAATGCCCACCTTGCCTTCACCACCCAGCATCTTGCCTAGCGTCTTCGCTGCATCCGCACCTGCTTTTACGTTGTTCGTGGCGATAAAGCTCTTTGGTATGTCTGAATTGATGCCTGAGTCAAAGGTGGCAATTTCAATACCACGAGATTTAGCATCTTCCACCGGTACCACCAGTGCGTTTGAGTCCAGTGCTGCCAGCAGAATTGCATCAGGCTGACGCGCCATCATATCTTCCATTAGCTGGATCTGCTCTGAGATTTGTGTCTCTGCCGCAGGGCCTACAAAGCTTGTCTTCACACCCAGCTCTTTCGCTGCTGTGTCTGAGCCCAGTTTTACTGTTTGCCAGAACTCGTGCTGGTACCCTTTACTCACCACAGGAATGTACATTTCGTCCTTCGCCTGCGCGGTTCCCAGACCAACAACAGCCAGTGCTGCCAGTAGCGTTAGTTTTGCAGATTTCATCGGTTATTCTCCATTTATAAGGTACGTTTTATAGATAAAATTACGCTTTTGTTTCCGTTTTCTGATTGTTTTTAGGGCTGACTTAACAGCCCTATTATTTCGTAGTTACAGTTACTTCATTTTCTTTCTTAAGGTGTCCAGATAGACGGCAGCGATAACGACTGCGCCCATGGCCACCATCTGCCAGAACTGTGAAACCCCCATCAGGTTTAACCCGTTCTTCAGAATACTCATGATGAAAGCACCGATAATGGTTCCGCCTATGGTGCCGATACCCCCCATCAGGCTGGTGCCACCGATGATCACCGCTGCAATCGCTTCCAGCTCATAACCCACACCCGCTGTCGGCTGACCTGAGTTAAGACGTGCTGTGATAATCACACCGGCAATACCTGTCATCAGACCGCAGAAGGTATACACAAACATCTTCACCCGGTTTACCTTGATGCCCGACAGGTGCGCTGCGTCTTCACTGCTTCCCACTGCGTAGATATAACGGCCGATCACTGTGCGCTTGAGGATGTAGGCCGCTACAAAGGCCAGCACTGCAAAGTAGATCACCGGATAAGGGATAACATCAAACAGCTTGCCCTGCGCCAGTAACTTAAAGGTCGGATACTCGGTAAAGTAGAGTGCACGGCCGTCCGTCAGCACTAAGTTAATGCCGCGGATAGACATCATCAGACCCAGCGTGGCAATAAACGGCGGGATGGTGATACGGGTAATCAGCGTACCGTTTACCGCACCGCAGAGGGCACCAGCCAGTGCACCGACAATAATGCACACAGGAAGGGGTAAACCTACTGAAGCCGCCAGCCCCACTGCCACACCAGAGAAGGCCATCACCGAGCCTACTGACAAATCAATGCCCGAAGTGATGATGACGTAGGTACAGCCGATGGCGATAATGCCGATCACTGAGGTCTGCAGCGCCACTGTCAGAAGGTTGTTAAAGTTTAAGAAGTATGGCGTGCCCAGACTGAAGAAAATCATCAGCAGTACCAGACTGATCAAGGGCGCAAACTTCATGATAAGCTCTTTGTTTACTAAGCTCTTTTCCGGTGACACGGCCGCTTTACCCGCCGTATTTACATCGCTACTCATTGTGTTATCCCTCTAATGTTGCGTATTTCATGATGTTTTCCTGGTTCGCTTCGTCTGCCTGAAGCTCGCCGGTGATCATCCCGTTTCTCATCACCAGGATGCGGTCACACATGCCCAGTATTTCCGGTAGCTCGGACGAGATGACGATGACCGATTTGCCCTGCCGGGTCAGTTGATTAATAAGTTCGTAAATCTCCAGTTTCGCCCCCACATCGATACCGCGGGTCGGCTCATCAAAGATTAAGATCTCGGTGTTTTTGCAGATCCATTTGGCGATAATGATCTTCTGCTGGTTACCGCCACTCAGGTTGCCCGCCAGTTGCTCAAGGTTGGGGGTTTTGATCCTCAGCTTCTCTTTCAAATCCACAGAGATGGCAGAAGAAGAAGTTTCATCAATGACACCCGCCTTATTGGCGTAGTCCTCAAAACTGCTGAGCATGATGTTGTCCTGCACCGACATGCCCAGTGCCAGACCATCTTTTTTGCGGTCTTCTGTCAGGTAAGCGATGCCCTGCTCAATGGCTTGGTGAACATTGTTGATGGTGACAGGGCGGCCAAACAGTTTGATCTCGCCGCTGTCGATAGGGTCGGCACCGAAAATGGCTCTCGCCACCTCTGAGCGGCCGGCACCCATCAGCCCAGAGAAACCAAGGATCTCACCGCGTTTAAGGCTAAAGCTGACATCACGCAGCACCCCTTTGCGGTTAAGCTTATTCACCTCCAGCACCACCTCATCAGACGGCTTGTTTGCCCGCTGCGGGTAGATATCACCAAGGTCGCGGCCGACCATCATGGCGATCAGGTCATCGATTTGCACCGTGTGGTAATCCACCGTGCCGATGTAGGTACCGTCCCGCATCACGGTGGCGCGGTCAGCTATCTGCGCCAGCTCTTCCAGACGGTGAGAGATATAGACAATCCCTACCCCCTGCGATTTGAGCATATTGGTGACCTGAAACAGGCTGTCGATTTCCGACTCTGTCAAAGCTGCTGTCGGCTCATCCATGATCAGCACTTTGGCATTCACAGACAGAGCTTTTGCGATCTCCACCATCTGCTGCTGAGCTACGGTGAGTTTTTCCACTAAAGTGTCAGGGCTGATATCGAGATTGAGTTTATCCAGCAGCGCCTGTGTGGCTTTAGCCTGTGCCCTGTCGTCCAGCACCCACTTGTGTCCGGCAGTATGCTCACGGCCGATAAAGATGTTCTCAGCCACAGTAAGTTCAGAAAACAAGTTGAACTCCTGATGGATGATGGCAATGCCCTTCTCCTGTGCGGCAATTGGGCTGCCTAGGGTGACCTCTTTACCTTCAAACAGGATGTGGCCTTCATCGGGGTTATGCACCCCGGACAGCACCTTCATCAGGGTGGACTTACCCGCCCCGTTTTCCCCGAGCAGGGCGTGAACTTCGCCCTTGCGGAGATTAAAGCTGACATTATCCAGCGCTAACACACCGGGGAAGCGCTTAGTAATGCCATTCATCTGTACTATTGTTGTATTCATGTATCCATCCGCTGGTTATTTAGCCAGAAAGATTCAAAAGGGCTCTGAAATTACAGAGCCTGCACATAAAGGTTACGGACGTCGTCGCTTGCCGGCTCTACAGGGTTACCACCCATACAGACATCCTGCATCGCTTTGTTGACCCAGAGAGCGATATCGCTGTCCTGAACACCAAGAGTGGTAAAGCCTTGCGGAATACCCACTTGTGCTGAAAGTTTTTTGATGAGATTTACGGCCAGTTCCGCAGCCTTTGCATCCGTGAGGTTAGTGGTATCTCCACCCATGGCTTCTGCCACTGCACGGTAGCGCTCAGGTACAGATGTCGCATTAAACTGACATACGATTGGCAGCAGAATGGCGTTACACACCCCGTGCGGAAGATCATGGGTTGCCCCCGGCTGGTGAGCCATAGCGTGCACCATTCCCAAACCTGCGCTGTTAAAGGCCATACCAGCCAAAAACTGTGCATCAGCCAGATTGGTACGCGCTTCAAGGTTCTTGCCATCTTCAACGGCCACCGGCAGCCAGCGGGCAATCAGTCTAATCGCCTCAAGTGCGGTCGGCTTTGTCAGTGTATGACTACCCAGAGAGACATACGCTTCAACGGCATGAGTCAGGGCGTCCATACCCGTTGCTGCGGTGATATTAGCCGGCAGACCTAACATCAACACAGGATCGTTCACGGCAATATCAGGGATCTGCTTGCTGTCTACGATAACCATTTTCAGTTTCTGCTCTTCATCGGTGATCACTGAGTTTGAAGTCATCTCCGCAGCAGTACCGGCTGTGGTGTTGATGGCAACAAAGAAAGCCCCTTGTTTCTGAACCAGTCCGATACCGTTGTAGTCCTGAATGTTTCCGCCATTAGACTCAAGAATGCGGATCGCTTTAGCACAATCGGTCGGGCTACCACCACCCACAGCGATAAAGGAATCACATTCCCCCTGCCTGAACGCCTTCAGCCCCTGATTAACCAGTGACACAGTCGGGTTTGGCGTGACATCATCAAACAGGTGATAGTCTCTGTTATGTAATTTGAGTGCTGAAAAAAGCGGTTCCAGTACTCCGTGTGCGATAAGGTTTTTATCCGTCACGATAAGTGGTTTTTTACAGCCCTGCTGTACAAATGCGTCGATCGCTTCTTCAACAGCACCCTGTCCGGATAAACTCAGTTTTGGTAAGTTAAGTGCAAATGCCATAGTAATTGCTCCTGTTATTTTTCAACTCTTAATCCGTAGGACTTAAACTTCTCCAGCACGATCTGCATCGCTTCATCACTTAATACCGGCACATCCGGGCTGACTGAGCGTACTTTCAGATAGAGGTCTGCCAGAACTTCCGCTTCGTGAGCCAGCCATAAGGCTTTATCCAGATTTACTTCACCGGCAATCAGGCCATGGTGTTGCAGCAGAATCGCTTTACTCTTGCGGATACCTTGTGCCACGTTGTCAGCCAGCTCAGAGCTACCGAAGGTGGCGTAAGGAACACACGGAATTTCGTTTGCACCGGAAGCCGCGACCATATAGTGAATAGCCGGAATTGGCTGATTGAGGATAGAGACGGCGGCGCACTTCACTGAGTGGTTATGCACAACCGCATTAATGTCGCTGCGCTGCTGATAGCAGGTCAGATGGAACAGCCACTCTGAAGATGGCAGTTTTCCCTCTTCAAACTCACCAGTTTCAGACACATAGACAATATGATCCGGTGTCAGCTCTTCATAGCGGATACCTGTCGGGGTAATAAGCATGCCATTATCAAAACGGACACTGACGTTGCCAGCCGTTCCCTGATTGAGTCCCAGACGTGTCATTTCCAGACACGTGTCGATAATCTCTTGAGACAGTTCTGTTCGGTTCATACCGATAACTCCTTATAATCTCTGTACAAATTTTCCGGTTCAGGTCTTCATTTTCTCTGTTCAACCCTGATTTCAGGCCGAACGAATCCCTGACCTACTTTGTGAAAGTAAATCTTCTGTTGTTAAACTTGATTGTTTCCGGTGCAGACTATGCACCTTCAGTAGTTAGTTGATTAGATGTCCGGTGCGACCACGGTGAGCTCCGGCTTCATTTTCTGCTGGGCAATATTGATATCGGAGTAGTAACCCGCTCCGGTAAAGCCATACATAGCAGCACCAATTACCGTGGCCTCTGCCTGCTGAACAATATGTAGCGGCCGGTTAAGGGCATTCGCCCTGAGCTGATTCCACAGCCTATTTTTAGCCCCGCCACCGACGACAACAATGGCGCCGTCTTTCAACGGACATAACTGATTCAGATAATCAAATCTCTGTTTTAGCTGACGGCTTAACCCTTCCAGTACTGCACGGACAACTTGTCCTCTGCTGGTATGGATGGAGAGACCTTTGATAGATCCGTTGCCAATGCCTTGTGCATCAGTGGAAAAGTCAGGTTCAAACACCACTCCACCAGCACCTTCACCAGCTTCTGACGCTTCCTGAATCATAATGCTATACAGCTTATCACTGCCTTTCTCAGCGCGATAAAACTGCTCTACCACCCATTCAACCACAGCACTGGATAGCCACTGAGTTGCCGGATTGTAGATACCCTTCTGAGCGTCCAGTTCAACAGTCACTCCGTTTTTCAGGGCAGTGCTGTCCAGTTGAGGACGCTGACTTCTCGCCATCAGGATTTCCCATGTTCCAGAGCTTAAAAAGGCTTGATCTTCCTCTGCACCTGAGCCAATCAGGGCAAACTGAGTATCATGCCCTGCCGATATCACAGGTACGCCCGCTTTGATTCCCAGTAGCTGTGCCACATCATCAGATAAGCGGCCTACTTCGCTGCCGGCCATTACCAGCGGCGGGAACTTGCTTTTGTCCAGTTGCAGATAACTGAGTATCTCATCGCTCCAGTCACAGGTCTCCAGATTGGTCAGCATAGAGGTACCAGCCATGGTGTAGTCAGTAGAGAAAACACCGCTCAGCCTTTGTGTGATCATGGAAGAGATAAATACAAACTTATCCATATTGGCGTACACATCCGGCTGATGCTGTTTTAGCCAGCGAAGTTTGTACAGGGTGTTAAAACTGTAATCACCAACCCCGTTTTCCCGGTACAGCTCTATTCTGTCTATCTCGTCAGCAACCTGAGAAACAACCGGTAAAGTACGCGGACACTTCCATGAAATAACCGGATAAATCTGATTACCCTGCTTATCAAAAGGTGCACCATCTACACCAAATGTCGTCGCTGTCAGGGCAACAATATTTTCTGCGCCAACCTGAGTTACTACCTTCTGCGTACATTCAACCAGCTTGCTCCATATCTGTTCAAAATCCCAGAAGTGAAACTCACTATTATCTTGGTCGCGGGATGTCGAGTTTTTGATGTAGTGAGAGGCAACAATATCGCCCTGCGCATCGATAGCGATGGCGCGGATATTGGTTGCTCCGCAATCTAAAACAACTACTACAGACATAAATAATCCTCAATAAGCGGGGAGAGATTTCTCCCCGCAGGGTGACACATATTACTTATATAGCGGGCCGAAGCTGGCACAAGCTCTGTAATCCTGCCCTTCCTGATCCTGACCGAATGCACTCCAGGTATGAGGACGGAAAATATCCTTACCCTCAACGTTATGCATGGAAACAGGAATACGCAGCATAGCGGCCAGAGTAATCAGATCGGCACCAACATGACCATAGGTAATTACACAGTGGTTCGCCCCCCAGTTGGCCATGACCGAATAAACATCCTTAAAGGCACCTTCCCCGGTCAGGCGCGGAACAAACCAGGTTGTCGGCCATGTCGGGTTGGTTCTTTCATTCAGGGTATTATGCACCTCTTCAGGCAGTGTAACAGAGTGGCCTTCGGCAATCTGAAGCACAGGCCCGATACCTTTAATAATATTGATTCTGTGCATAGTAAACGGCATATCACCGTGAGTAAGGAAGTTAGATGAGTAACCGCCCCCTCTGAAATACTCCGTAATCGCCGGTGGCCAGACCGTCGCTTCCAGACAACGCTGAGCCTCTTCCACTTTCAGATCCCAGTGAGGTTTCATCACATGCTGACCTTCACTGTCTGTTGCTTCACCACTGCCATCAAGGGCAGCAGAACCTGAGTTCACCAGATGAATAAAGCCGGACTCCGGACGATGGCCAGTTACCCTCTGAACAGAGTCCTGCGACCAGTATGTACGAACATCACAGAATACCTGAGCCTGACCTGTCAGCATCTTGCCGAAAAGCATATCAACACCGTTCAGACTGTCATTCTCTGTGGCGATAGCAAAAGGTTCGCGTATCCCGTTCCAGTCAAATGAAGAGTTAAGTATCGCCTCACTGAAATCGCCATTTGGTAAATGATCTGTCCAGTGACGCTGCCCCTGAAAACCACCCACAATAGCGTTGTGTCCCTGAGCTTCCTCGGCAAAACCCAACTCAGCCAGCTTAGAGTTGCCCTGCATAAGGTCACGCATAATCATGGTCATCTTAACCACAGTTTGCCAGTCCTCTTCCTTACGGCCACTTTCAAGAGGAACATCATTGTAGTCTTTACCTTCAGGGCAGTTTT
This sequence comes from Vibrio sp. SCSIO 43137, assembly GCF_028201475.1. NCBI lineage: Bacteria > Pseudomonadati > Pseudomonadota > Gammaproteobacteria > Vibrionales > Vibrionaceae > Vibrio > Vibrio sp. SCSIO 43137. Next base: position 1,500,700 of record NZ_CP116384.1, read on the forward strand.
CTTTGGTCCACGACAAAGCTAGCTCTAGCTCCTCTTTATCGTAGATTTCACGATCCAGACGGCGCTTAATCTCTGTCATATCCACATATTCGTTACGCATACCCAGATAGTGCTGGAAGAAACTCTGATCCACCACTGAACCGGCAATACCCATAGAGACAGACCCCATCGACAGATAAGATTTACCTTTGATAGAGGCCACCGTCAGACCTGCGCGGCAAAAACGCAGAACCTTATCCTGAACATCTGCCGGAATAGAGCTGTCATCAGCGTCCTGAACTTCTTCACCGTAGATGGAAAACGCTGGTAAGCCGAGCTGAGAATGCCCAGCCATTGCAGCAGCAAGATAAACCGCTCCCGGACGTTCCGTACCGTTGAAACCCCAAATGGCCTTAGGCATATGAGGATCCATATCAATGGTTTCAGTACCGTAACACCAACACGGAGTAACCGTGATGGTCAGGCCGACATTAGCCAACTTAAACTGCTCTGCACAGGCTGCGGCTTCAGCAACACCACCAATGGCAGAGTTAGCTATTACACATTCAACAAACTGCCCGGAAACATGACGTACATTTTCTTCAATAAAACGGGCAAGATTCCTCGCCATATTCATCGTCTGAGCTTCTAATGACTCACGAACACCCTGACGACGCCCGTCAATCGTCGGGCGAATACCTATTTTGATTAAGTTACTCATCATTTTTACTCTTGTTTAATACTCAATTAAATTGCCAAGTCTTTATTCAGTCTCAGATTCAGGCTGCACGAATCCTTACTCTTTAGCGCAAGCTATAGAGCCGAATATAAAAACGGTTACTTTCTACTAATTATTTTTTATTTACGAATTAGATATCAAAATATCTAAATCGGTAAAATCACATATTTTAAGTAAGCTTTTCTTATTTCTCTTACTTTTATCAGCTAACAATATCGAAGTTTCCGACGATTTAATAAACTCGCCTTTGATATCGTAATTGTACTCGTTGGAGTCCCACACACTGCCGGTTTCTTCAAAGCCTGAGCAGGAGATAAAACAGAGATCCAGTGACATTTCTGATAAAGCATTTTTTGTTAACATGCCATAGAAGGCTTTGTACTTCTCGGAATAGAAGCCACCTAAGCATATGATAGTAATGTTTCTTTTCCCGCTAAGTACATTGATGTTATTCACTGAGTTAGTGACAACAGTACACTCAATATCCGGCATAGCCTGTGCCACATGCCAGCTGGAAGAGCTGGCGTCTAAGCCGATTACCGCACCTTTATAAATATAAGAAAGGGCTTTTTCTACCAGATGCTTTTTGTCATCAATATTATTTGATGCTCTTTTATTAAATGATGTTCCTTCATCTTTATATTCTTTACAGACTGCACCACCATGAACCCGGATTAATTCACCTTTATCATCAAGTCTTTTTAAATCTCTTCTTATAGTTTCTAAAGAAACATCTAACTCTTCAGATAACTCATGGACAGAGACTTTCCCCACCTTAGAAATAACACTTAAAATATAGGAGGCTCTTGATAAAGTCTGCATATTAAATTTCCCTTTTTTGTCGACAAGAAAATAGTAGTTGATTGAGGGCAAGAGATAATGAGATCTATCTCACATCAATTTTGCCCCTGCCCGTTATTGACCGAAAATGGTGATAATCCACACAAAAAAACGGGCATCCTCTGTGTGTTTTTTGTTCTCATAGAAGATAACAGTAATAAACGGCACAGCAATACATGACTCCGGCGCAACAGCTTTGCTATTATCACTCACCCTTTTTACGCACCCCACAGTAGAAACAGTCATGAGCAACTTAACGCCGCAACAAGAAACAGCACTTTCCACCTTTAAAAGCAATATCCACCTGCCGGGCGGCGGCTTTCACAAGCTGATTATTGACCTCTGTAAAGAGTACCAGTTGCCGTTTCAGAAGGTGAGAACTCAGCTAATGAAAGCTCAGTCTGCTATTGAAAAGAGCATTAAAGCGTCTGATTCAGAGTTAACGGAACAACAAGTTAGTCAGGCTTACTGGATTGAGAGCATCCGTGAGCGTTTGGCTGAACTGGCGAAAGGTAATCAACCAATTATGGACACCATTACGAGCGATAGTGATTATCAGCAGGCAATAGCTCTACTCACCAAAGCGGAGCTTTCTGAGGATGAAAAGCTACAAATCAGTGATCTGCTGGCACAAGTTTATGAAATGAAAGTCTATAAACCCCTTAAAGCCATGCTGCACACCACCATTCTTTACTGGAAACTAAAAGATGATCTCTATCTGATGAGCGACGAACTTCGTACGGTTTTCAATGAATACCCGCAGCATATGCACGCCACAGAGCATCTACTTTCTCTCTATAAAGATTCCCTATCCAAATAATGCATTTTCGCTGGTTAACCTGTTTCTAATTAATATGTTAACCATTTATGTTGAGTAAATGTTTGCGTGCGTTTAATCAGTAAAAGCCTTGCTATTCCTGCAGCGATTGTTTTTAAAAATTGACTTAACTCAATAAAAACTAACGGCTAATCAGAAATAGTGTCTGCCAGAAAAAGTGCTTAGGTGCATATCTATGATGTGTTGATCCTTCGCACAAATAAATACTCGTTGGGCTGATTTCCCGGCTGATTTGATTAAACAAGGAACAAACGATGAAACTTAAAACTCTTGCAGCGCTAACTGCTATGACAATGGCGTCTACGGCTTATGCTGACGTTACAGTAAAAGAAACTAACAGCTTCCAGGATGCAGCTAAAAAAGTTGAGCAACTGATTAAAGCAGGCGGCAACCCACTTGTAGTTATCGATATCGACAACACCCTTCTGACTTCTACTTCAGACCTTGGTGGCGATATCTGGTATCAGTGGCAACGCGGCAAGCTGGATGTTAAACCATCGGCTGAAGATAAAGTTGACTGTCTGTTCCAGGACTCTATCGGCCTTCTTTATGAATTGGTTCCTCAGAAGCTGATCGAAGAGAAAACACCTGCAACAGTTAAAGCATGGCAAGAGAAAGGTGCAACAGTATTTGCACTGACTTCCCGCTCTCCTAACTACCGTGCGGCAACTGAGCGTGAAATGATCCGTAACGGTTTCGACATGACCACTACAGCACTTAAAGAGAAAGGTTCTGACGAGCTTCCTGTTTACAAAGCTAAGCCAAAGAGAGATCTGACTTACATCAACGGTATTATGATGACTACCGGTATGAACAAAGGCACTATGCTTGACTTTATGCTGGACAAAACTGGCCAGAAGTTCGACAACATCGTATTTATCGATGACAGCAAGAAAAACGTAGTAAACATGGAAAAAGCATACAAAGACGACAAGTCTGTTGATATGACTATCTTCCATTACACTAAAGTTGAGCACGACCGTATTGCTGCTAACGGCGCGGTACTGACTCAGGCTCAGGCTGACAAAATGGCAAGCGACTGGAAAGAGCTGAACGTCACTCTGGACAAGATTGCTCCTGCACGTATCGGTGATACTTGCCTTGGTCAGTAATGGCTGAACAGTTTTAACTGATTGATTAAAACGCTCCTACATGGAGCGTTTTTTTATGCCTGCCAAATCTACTTACCCTCTGATTTCATCGGTTCTTGACTACACTGAAGGTAGTAATATCAGTTCTGACACATCAGGAAACCGGATGGCAGCAAACAAAAACAAAGCAATTTATATTTCCCCGAGATCGAAACGAAACCGGCTGACACTGGTTCTGTCGGGCGGAATTCTGTTGCTGATCAGTTTTGTGGCGAATCTGGCTATGGGACAAGAAAATCAGGCCATTGTTCTGGTACTTGTATTTGCCTGCTTTATCGTCACCCTTATCGGTGTGCTTAAGTTTCTTGAACCCAATAATAGCTTTTATATTACTCCTGAGTTCTTGCGCTTTTACCACCGAAGCGGCCGCTGGCAACTGCGCTGGCAGGATATTGTCCGCTTTGGTGAGCTTAAACTGCGCCAGATGGACGGTGATCTGACACTGCCCTACCTTGGTATTAAGCTGTATAACCTTGAACATATCGCCCGCAATATCTCGCCACGCTTAGCTAACCGGCTGATACATGAGCAAAAAGAGCTAATCACCATAGCTATAAAACGGCAGGAGATTGAGTTTAAGGAAGGCATTATCCATTTTGAGCCTTACATCATTAAAGACACTGCGTTTGAAGGACCTATAGGAGCATGGCTTTATCATACGGAAGCCCTGAACAAAGCTTATGGCTTCCATCTGTTTATTCCGGAAAGTAGCTTAGACAGGGAGCCGGAAGAGTTTCTGGCGCTGCTGAAAGAGTGCCATGAGTATGTGCGGGTAAACGGCTAAGAAAGCAACAACTTTTAACTAATTAAGACAGGCTTCACTAAATCTCAAGCCAATCACAGCAACTCAACTATTTACGAAAAAAATATATAAACAAAAATCATTGTATGAAATCTATAACTAAGCCTAAGTAGTTATTCTTAGTTGTGCTTCAGACTTTGTCATCAGGCAAATATCGAAAAGCAAACCCTCCGCGCCAAGGATGGGTTTACGCATGTTTGTGTTCGATATTTGCCAAAGTGACGCATATTCTGGAACAGTTATTTAGACCGTAACTTTTTCTTACATTTTCTCTCTCAATAATTCTCTATTTTTCGATATCACTCGAACAAATACGCTACACACCACGACAAATAAATGCGATTGATTATCATTTGCGAAAAGTACAGAGGGCTCGGCATGATTTACTATGATTTAATTTTGCTTCTATTTATGTTGGTACATTACTACATTGTAAGTGAGCACTTGCTTAGTGATAAACGTGCCTTAAATAAAATCAAAGCATATTTGGTAACCGTGTATCTGCTAATAGCCTTTGTTCAGAAAATCTCACTACTTATGTTATTTATAGTTCCTCTATTATTGCTAGCGGATTCAGTAGTCTTATGGGGCATAAAAAACAACAGACCTACATTTATTAAGAACAAATCAGAGTTCGTAGAAGGGATAAATATGGGGTTTATCTGGCCGATGACACTGCACTTTGTTAAAAACTGTTAGCTTCAGGCATACGAAAATAGCAAAGTTTACTACTGCCTAAAGCTCTAGCCATCTGTTACTTTCTCGATAAACAGCACCAGCTCCCCTACATGAAAACCCCATTTAGACATATCGGTTTTATTAAATAAGCGCTTTTCATCCATCAGGAACATCCAGTCATCCAACTTAATGTCATATACGGTGCCATCTACCGGGATCTGTAGATCATACTGCCAGTAAAGTACTGAGCCTTCCGTTGTTCCACTGGCTATGCCCACCACATCATCTGCACGGCCTGAATAACGGTTTTCTGCCAGCTTTTCTAAATACCAGACACGGGTCTGTTTCTCACCGTCATCATACTCAAACCACTCTTCCAGCTTACCGCTGTTACCCTGCCAGCTTCCCAGCAGCTTAGCCTCGAAGCGGCGTATCAGGTTGCCGGAGCGATCCAGTACCATGCCGTAGGCGCGAAGTTCTCCGTCAAAGAACTTCTCCAGTTTCAGCTCTGGTTCTGTGCCTTTGTGGGCTGGAAGACTTGCCCCACCACAGGCGGTCAGCATCAATACTGCACAAGCTATTAGCCATTTTTTCATCGCGCTAACCCCAGTAGTTTTTTGCGAAGTTTCGGTGCAGAGGTCTTTTCCGACAGCCAGATAGAGAGAAATGCATCAGCAAAGCTGGTGTCATTAATGGCGCCAATAAAGCCATCGTTAAAGTAAAACCGGCTCTCACCGCCCGACTTCACCACCAACGTCAATGTCTGACCCGGTTCCACATCCGGCCAGAGGGTGTTGAGGGGAGCTGCCCATTTAGCAATATCTGATTTGGAATAACCAAGGTGCTGCCACTGATCTATGGTTGCATCCACCAGATCCTGACTGTCGATGGATTTCAGATAGCGAATTTTCAGCGCCTGTTTGCTGACATTCCCGTCTTGCTCACTGACAGTGCCGCGATAATACTGGGCATGGTAAAGGGTCCAGAACAGATAGTTCATTTCGCCTTCGCCAACCTTGTTTAGTTGTGCCACAGGCGAAGCCATAACCCCGCCCGATAGCAGGCAAAACAGAAGAAAAAAGATTGATTTATACATGGTTCACCTCCCGGCAAAAGCCCGGCTGTGTTAGAAAATGTGACGTTTAAGGGTAACAAACAGTGGCAGCAGGCAGCCCCACACCAGCATCAGTGAGAGCCACACAGCCGCGTCTGACATTAAGGGATCGAGCACACCCGCTTTGATTCCTCCCCAATAGCTGCTGGCTCCACCGAGGGCGCCAATCAGTACAAGGGTTAATAGCGAGCGGTTATCCAGCCAGCTTAAACCGTGATTCAGGCTGATAAGGAACATAGCCCACAACAGCAACAACCAGAGTGGGAAGAAGCTCTCCCCGGCGCTGAACACCCCAAGTTCAAGTTGAATTTTGTCTGCCAGAATGCCGATTGGCAGCAGCAGTAACAACAGTAAATCCTTTCGGCGGCTGGGTGATAACATAAAATGCAGTGCCAGCAGTAAAGGCATCACCAATGCCGCGTACTCAGTAAAAAAGGCAGCACACAACCAGCAGGCCTGAAACAGTATCAGGTTAGTAATCCAGAATCGTTTCATCGTTCTGTCCCCGGAACCTCGGCTTTCTCGCCACCAGATGATGGGTGCTGACTGCTCTTTGCAGAAAAGCCCCCTCACAGTAGCAGAGATAAAATAGCCACAGTCGTTTAAAGGTATCGCTGTAACCCAGCTCTACCAGTTGATGCCACTGCTGTTCAAAGGTGACCCGCCAGTCATGCAAAGTACGAGCATAATGCAGGCCGATATCATCTATCTCATCTACTACCAGATCAGTCTGCTGAGCCAGTTGCTGTGTCATTACCGCAACGGATGGCAGGCAGCCTCCGGGGAAGATGTATTTCTGGATAAAGTCCATATTCTGCCGGTAAGTTTCATAACGGCTGTCAGCGATGGTAATGGACTGAATCAGCATTTTTCCGTGTGGTTTCAGCAAGTCTGAACACTGGCGGAAAAAGGTAGAAAGGTACTCATGACCAACCGCTTCAATCATCTCAACGGAAACCAGCTTGTCGAAACGGCCGCTCAGCTTGCGGTAATCTTTTTTCAGTAAGGTGATTTGATTATCCAGCCCCAGAGCTTCAATTTTTGCTTTAGCGTAATCATGCTGAGCATCCGATATGGTTGTTGTGGTGACGCGACAGCCGTAGTTTTGCGCCATATAGATAGCCAGTCCGCCCCAGCCTGTACCGATTTCCACCACATGATCCTGCTCCGACAGCTCCAGCCGTTCACAGATGGTTTTCATCTTCAGTTGCTGAGCCTGATCAAGGCTTAAAGCATCTTCACTATAAATGGCGCAGGAGTACTGCATGGCCGGGTCAAGAAAGCGGCTGTAAAGCTCGTTGCCCAGATCATAGTGAGCCAGAATATTACGCTTTGAACCTTGTTCAGTATTGGCGTCCTTTTTCTTCTGAAACAGGCGCTTAATCTTACTAATCCAGCGCACTTTCTGCTCGATCTTATCCAGTTGCCACTGGTTTCGCGCCATCACTTCCACGACGGCTGTCAAATCAGGGCTGGTCCATTTGCCGTCAATAAAGGCTTCCGCTCCACCTATGCTGCCGTCGCGAATCACATCCTGATAAAAACTCTCATCATGAACCACTATGGTTCCCCTAAGCTGTGCCTCACGCTCACCAAAATAACTATGCTCATTGCCTTCAACAATCTCAATACAGGCATCTTCCAGTTGGTTAAGCAGCATAAAAATCATTGTCCGGTACTTAGCATTTGGCTTGTAATGAGAACCTGAGTTTGACTGAGCACTTTGTCCCGTCAGGGTATCATTCTGTTTTACTATGCGTTCCATGTGAGCCTCACTTATATCTTTGCAATGATTGTTTTTATTCGGTTCCGGGTCTGGAATCGGGGTGCGACACAAACGGCACTTTTTTCATAAACAGCTTTAGTGCCTGCCAGTAAATTCCGGATACTATTTTGGTGGTCATCAGCGGGATGGCGCAGAGGGTGCGAACCAGTTCACGGCTACTGAATTCTCTTTTGCTCAGAGCCAGCGTTGCATCAAATACTTTCTGGTCAGTGTGATTTTCAATGTGAACCAGAGTTCGTCTGTCGGGTGGGGTAATTCTCCAGTGGTAAGTCATGGCCATATCCATAAATGGCGAAACATGAAAGGCCTTTTCCACTGTCATTTTTGATCCCATTTCCACCAGATAGTAGTGCCTCTCCCGCCACGGTGTATTACTCACTTCAGCCAACATATAACGGCACTCTCCTGACCCGGAGTAACAGAAGTAGCAGTTGATCGGACTGAAATAGAGCCCGAAACAGCGTGCCTGTACTAACATAATTACCCGGTTATTCACTGACCACTCTCCGCCTAGCTGAGAAACTTTATGACCAATACGCTGTTTCAGGCTGCCGGGTTCACTTTTCAGGTAATCTTTTTCGTTAAAACGGATCGGGTTAAACCAGCGAAAGCCGAACACAGCGCTACGTCGGCTAATTTGAGCAAGCTCATCGGGGTCGATAGCCAGCATATAGAGCTGATAACTGAACTGATGTTCGATATCGCCAAAGCGGCGGTGGCGGACATCTCCCCAGTAGATACCACTATGCTCTTGCTTATTGCCGGCGGGGGTCATAATGAACACCCAAACCGCTGAGTAACATCAAGGGCGCTGCGTACCCCATCTTCATGGAAGCCGTTATACCAGTAGGCTCCGACAAAGTGGCAGCCGCGCTGTCCGCAGATTAACTCACGCTTTTTCTGGGCGCTGACACTGCTCTCATCAAGTACCGGATGGTGATAAACAAAGCGTTGAATAATCTTGCCCGGGTCGATAGATGCCATCTGGTTTAGGGTCACACAGAAGGTGTGCTTACTGTTCAGCCCCTGCAAAATGTTCATATTGTAAGTCACACAGGACGGACGCTTAAGATCGCCATCAAGGCGGTAGTTCCAGCTTGCCCATGCCAGTTCTCTGTCGGGAAGAAGACCGGTATCTGTATGCAGCACCACTTCGTTACGGCTGTAAGGAATAGCCGATAGTACCGCCTTTTCATCCTCGGTAGGGTCCAGCAGCAGCTCCAGAGCCTCGGTAGAGTGACAGGCCATAATCACTTCATCGAACTGCTGAACCGTATCATCGGCCATAACCAGCTCAATACCGTTATCGACTCGTCTCACCCCACTAATACTTGCATTGGTAATAACCGACTTAGACAGGCGCTGCAAAATCTCATGTACATAACTTCGTGAACCACCGGGTACCACGAACCACTGAGGACGATCGGTAATATTGAGCAAACCGTGGTGGTAAAAGAACTGGATAAAAAACTTCAGCTCAAAGTTCTCCATCTCCTCCAGACTGGTAGACCAGATAGCCGCACCCATTGGCAGAATGTAGTGCTGACTGAAGAAGGAAGAAAATCCATAGGCAGAGAGAAAATCACCGAGGGTTGCCTTCTCTTCAATGTCGCTATCTCGGTATGCCGCCTTACACAGCCGGTTAAAACGCACTATTTCGAATATCAGCCGCCAGAAACGGGGGCTAAGCAGATTGCTGCGCTGAGCAAACAGGGAATTGATATCGTGCCCATTGTATTCAAACCCACTCTGACTGTTATGAACACTAAAGCTCATCTCCGTTTCCTGCTGATGGATTCCTAACTGAGAAAGCAGGCGGAGAAAGTTGGGGTAGGTTCTGTCATTAAACACAATAAAACCGGTATCAATGGCATGCTTCTCACCCTGATACTCTATGTCTACGGTGGCGGTATGTCCGCCAACATAGCTGTTCTTCTCGAACAGGGTGATATCGTATTGCTTATCTAACAGGTGTGCGCAAGTCAGGCCGGAGATACCGGAACCTATTATGGCTATTTTTTTCATCGTCAACTCATCCTGGTTGCTAATCGGTTCCAAACAGCGGAGGGAAGGAAGCTCAGGAACTTCATAATGACGATAAAGCGGGTCGGAAAACTGATATCCGACAACCCTTTATCAAGACCTGAAATAATGCTGTCTGCTGCTTCCCTGCAGCTGATAATCATGGGCATTTCAAAGGTGTTCTTATCGGTTAAGGGGGTTTCAACAAAACCGGGGTGTACCACGGTCACGTTAATGTTGTGCTTCTTCAGGTTGATTGCCAGTGTTTTACCCAGGTACGAGACTGCCGCCTTTGAAGAGCCGTAAGCTTCCGCTCTTGGCAGTGGCAGAAAACTTGCACTTGAACTTACCAGAACTAACCGTCCCCCAGAACGGATATGTTTTAACCATGTCTGTAAACTATAGCCTAATGAAACCAGATTGATATTAATCACCCTTTCAAACTTCCCGGCATCGAAATCAAGTGCATCATCGATATACTCACAATCACCGGCGTTAAGAATCACCATATCCAGTGGTTCAAAATCGTCTGATGGCTGAGGATAGTTTTATAATCGGTCAAATCGAAACATAGGGGCTCTACTTTGGCATGCTCGCTACGCAGCTGTTCCAGCTTTTCCCAGTTTCTTCCGCAGGCTAAAACCGTGTGTCCTGAATTTGCGTAACGGCTGGTCAGTTCCCTGCCGATGCCAGATGTGGCTCCGGTAATTAAAATTCTCATCAGTTGGCCGCCTTTCTCTTAACCGCTTTTATCATGGAGCCAAGCAGGGGAATGTGTTCATTAAATCATGCTACCCACATCAAGATAGTCACGGTGGAATATCACCAGATTATCTTTTGCCTTGAGGTGGGAATGCCCCTCAACCCTGACTGGATCTCCTCCGTTGAGCTTTTTATGGCGGAACACCATGGTCCAGTAGACCGAAGCCTCGTTGCCGGACTCTAAAACATGTTCAATATGAAAGTCGCACTGAAGAATATTGCTGTAACTCTGCTGAAAACTGTCCAGCAGTGCCGTGAAACCCTCTACCTGATGAAGAGGATCGATAAAGGTAACGTCAGGGTGGTATATGCTCTCCAGCGTCGCCAGGTTATCTGTACCCAGTTCACTGTAAACCTGTACAAATTTTTCTAACCATTCCGCCCGCTGCATATACCGCTCCTTATTACTGATACTGTTTGTAAAACTCCAATGCTCTCTGTCGTGCTTCACTATGTTCCACTATTGGCGCCGGGTATTTATGCCCTTCTCCCCTGCTAAGCAGATAGTCATAAGGGAAATGAATAACCTTGTCGGGCACATCATTAAGCTCTGGTATATATCTACGGATAAAGTCGCCGTTTGGATCAAATTTTTTGCTCTGGGTCAGTGGGTTAAAGATTCTGAAGTAGGGCTGGGCATCGCAACCCGTACCGGCCGCCCATTGCCAGCCACCATTGTTAGCACTTAGATCGCCGTCAATCAGTTGCGACATAAAGAACTGTTCGCCCCATCGCCAGTCGATCAACAGGTGCTTGGTCAGGAAACTGGCCACAATCATTCTCAACCGGTTATGCATCCATCCCGTTTGCCTGAGCTGATTCATCGCAGCATCGACAATAGGATAACCGGTTCTGCCTTCGCACCATGCCTGAAAGTGCTCTGGATTGTTGTGCCAGTGCATATTCTGGTATTTGGGTTGAAATGATTTGCCTTTGGAGAGATCAGGAAAATGAAACAGCAAGTGTTTATAAAAATCGCGCCATATCAGCTCATTGAGCCATGCAAAGCCGGGATAGTTTTGATCTTCTATAATTTCAGGTTCCCGCTGTATCAACCGGGTAGTCAGCCAGCGAACACTAATGGCCCCTATAGCAAGATAAGGCGAGAGACCGGACGTTGCCTTGATTCCGGGAAAATCGCGCTTGTTGCCGTAGTCGTCCAGTTTAAACTGCAAAAACTGCTCAACCACTTCACTCATCACTCTGTCGGCCAACGGCCAGCGCGAGGAGTCCTGCATAGGGTAATCGAAATTGATTGCCAACTCAGCTTGGTCAATAAAGCCATCGGATACCTCAGGTGTGAGGCTAAGATCTATCCCTCTCTGGCGCAACTGCTGCAACCACGCCTTTTTAAAAGGGGTAAACACACGATACATCTGACCCTGCTGATTCACCACACTACCGGGAGGAAGAATGGTTTCACACTCTGTCAGAAGCAGATTTATGCCCTGTTTTGCTACCAGATCATCCCTTTGCTCTTCATTCACTCCAGACTCAGTATTGGCAAACACCTGACTGATATTGTTCTGCTGACAAAACTGTTGCAGAACTTCCGCCTGATGACGGAAATCTCTGCTATGCAGATGAATAAGCTCAATTCCGACAGCCGCCAGTTGAGAAGAAAGCAGACGCAAGTGCCTTGCAATAAAATCGGCCTGAACTGGCGCCATATGATGTTTTTGCCACTGTTCAGGAGTAGAGATAAATATCGCTTTGTTTGCACCCTGCTCTAACGCTCGGTTTAGGGCAGGGTTGTCATGAATACGCACATCGCGCCTGAACCAGATAATGGAGTTCAATAACCGTACCTCAGTCTCAGTTCTTTCGGATGCGGAGACAGATAAGTCTGGGCCGCAAGATAAGGGTTTGGATATTCCATCAGGTAGTGATTGATCAGGGTAAGGGGCACCAATAGAGGCGTTAACCCTTGTCGGTACGCTTCAATCTGCTCACTCAGCTCGCGACGTTTCTCTTTGTCGAGCTGCTTTTTAAAATAGCCCTGAAGATGCTGAAGAGTATTAGTATGGCTGCGGCGGGTTGCCTTAATTTTCAGGCCGCTCATCAACACAGTAATGTACTCTTCTGCCACTTGATTAATATCATCAAAAGGGTTCGCCAGAATTCGTCCTGCCTTACGGTAACACTCAATATTATGGCTCATCAGCAGGTACTTATGGCGACTGTGGAACGTCATCAACTTATGAATGGTGAAACCCTCAGCCTTTAAATTTAACCACTTCTGATAGGTGAAAACGCGGCTGATAAAATTCTCACGGATAACAGGATCATTCAGGCGGCCATTTTCTTCGCAAGGCAGCAGAGGGTTCAGTTCCATCACCTGTCTGGCGAACAGACCGACGCCGGTCATTTCCGAACCTTTGCCATCTTCCTGATAGACTTTAACCCGCTCCATACCGCAACTCGGACTCTTAGCACAGAAAATAAAGCCGGCCAAATCATCACATTGACTGCCATAAGTCTGACCAAAACGGGTCATGGACTCGGTAACATCACTGCTACCGTCAGGGCGGGAGACCACTATCATATCCTGCTTAGCTATCTGCCTGATGGTTGGCCTGGGAACGGGTAACCCGACGGCCACTTCAGGGCAGACCGGTTTGAAGTCGACAAATTCAGATAACTCTTCCATACAAAATGCCGAGCGTTTATGGCTCTTATCGTATCTGACCTGCTGACCTGTTACACAAGCACTGATACCAACCTTCATTTTTGTCGTCATGGGAGTCCCTCCCTTATTTATTTCTGTTTATTGTTCAGACTTAGTTAAAAGCCATTTCAGTAAATTAGCTTACCCAACGGATTAAACAACTGGCTGACCCCCTGAGTAAAGTGAAGGGCATCACTGGACACCGTAAGACAGACGCAGCCTTGTTCTGACACCGGGTTATGTGTGTGTTCACCATCCAGCCAGATAAAGTCGCCGCGCTGGTACTCACCCATCTCATCATTGAAGCTGCCCTGAAGCAGCAGGGTAATTTCAAAGCCTTTATGAGTATGAGCCGGAACCGCTCCGCCTTTATCAATATGCAGCAGGCTCATTCTTCTCTCTTCGTCATCGAGATTCAGGCGTGCCCGGGAAATTTTGCCAATCCCTTTCCATTCCGCCATTGGGATAGAGTTAATGGCTCTTGGCAGGGTAATTTGCTCTCCTGCTATATCCAGCTCTGCCGGACATTCAGGCATCATTACCTGCTCATCAACGGGTAAATCCATTATCTGCGCCAACATATCCAAGTCCTGCTCATCTTGCAGATCTGACAACATATCTGCTGAGAAAATCTCTTGTGGCGGAACAGAATCATTACCAACTGATTCCATTTCAAACGCTTCACTAGCAATTTGTTCTGACATTCGGGCAACTGAGCTCTGGCACTCAGAACACATCTCAACATGGCTGGCAACAACCACGGCAACGGATGCCGGCAGATCGCCTTCGACATACTGCTTTAGCAGAGCCTGAGTCGGGTGAAATTTAATCATAATGCTGCTCTCCCATTTGTTGCCGAATCTTTTCCAGAGCTAAACGTAAGCGTGACTTGATGGTTCCTATGGGTACACCAAGCTGCTGAGACAGTTGCTCCTGCGACAGCTCCTGAAAATAGACGCCTTGTACAACGACTCGTTGAGCGTCGGGCAGACTTTCAACCAGTTTTTCCAAATGTCTGGACATCAGATGATCTTTAAACAGCGCTTGCTGGTCATCACGGTCTGCCATTGCCTGCTCCAGCGGCCAGATATCATCACCGAGATTTTGCTCCGTATGACCCTTTGCCTTGCGCAACATATCGAAAGAAGCGTTACGCATTACACTGTAAATCCATGTGGTTGCCGCGCCTTTTTCCTGATTAAACAGCGCCGCTTTTCTCCACACATTGGCCATGGTGTTCTGAACCAGCTCATTGGCCTGACTCTCGTTGTTGTACTGCTTTATGCCAAACCGCTTAATTTTGGGAGCAAAAAACTTAAACAGACGGGTAAAGGCCTGCCTGTCCTGACGCTCTGCTACCAGCGTTAAATCCTGAGACAACTCCGGATGCGATTGTTGGCAGGGTATATTGCTAATGGGACTTCCCCCCGAAACAGGTTCAACTTGTCCTTGAAATTGCTGCATCTGAATCTGACCTTTTCTGATATCCCTACAGCCATTACGAACAAGCAGAGCAAAAGGATCACTTTTTTTCAGATTCTTTTTTACACATCTCTCCAAGGAGTTTTATTAACTGCCCATAATCCAGCTCGTTAACAAATTTTTCCTTCTCATTCAGTGGCAAAGGAACAATTTCAAGCAACCGGGCGCATACCCATTCAGAATAGTCAAAATATTGAGTCTTATAAAGATCTTCCAGCTGGGAGTGAGATTCAAATATCTCTCTTAACAGGGTCGAGAGCTGATGCTGAATCGCTTCTTTCGGCAACGCCAGTTCAGTCTGAAGAACTTCGGCATAATCGGAAGACCAGTGAGGCATTTTCGCCGCCGCGGCAGTGAGTAAGCCATCCTGTTGGTACTCAAAGCCAGACAAACTGACAAGGTGCTCTGCCTGAATATCAATGGTCAGGATCCCGTCTTCTCCCTGATCAAAATCGACCATGGTGACAAAGGTTCCCCAACCGGGCAGAACACCGCGTTTGTCTCTGTGGTAAAGGGCGACCACAAAGCCCTGTGTGTTGTGTAGGTCAGCAATCATCGCAAGGTATCTGGGCTCAAAAATACGTAATGTCTGCATTCCGCCCGGAAGCAGAAAAATCGGCAGGGGAAAGACCGGATACTGATGTAGATCCCTATCTACTTTCCAATCGGTAATCTCTTTTATATCTGACATAAGTGCTGGCTGTCTCAATTGTACTATCGATACTGATAATACGATTCAACCAGAACCTTAGATCACCAGGCTGTTTTAACAGGTGTGACAAAGAGGCCAGCCATATGGAAAAAGCGACCGGATTAACCGATCGCATTTGCTTCTACTAGTT
This sequence comes from Vibrio sp. SCSIO 43137, assembly GCF_028201475.1. Taxonomy (NCBI): domain Bacteria; kingdom Pseudomonadati; phylum Pseudomonadota; class Gammaproteobacteria; order Vibrionales; family Vibrionaceae; genus Vibrio; species Vibrio sp. SCSIO 43137. Next base: position 1,516,403 of record NZ_CP116384.1, read on the forward strand.
TAATTTAACCGGCGCAACAATATAAGGTTGCCGGAAGTTCTGACTTAGCGATCCATTCAGCCGGAATATCACTCTTACTGCCGGTTTCACTGCAAGCGCCAAAAGCTGCCCCGAGAATAATAGATCTTCCGCAGTTATCTCCGCCGCAAAGAATATTAGTGGTTATGGCCTGCAGGTAATCTTTACTGGTGGACAGGATATGGATTATTACCCCGAAGGCCGCATCTAAGTCACAGTGCATTCCAAGTTGTTGCGCCACTTTTTCGCTGCTTAACTGGCTAAGGGAAATGGCTTCGTCCATCTTCTCCAACACTTTACCACCGGCGATAGCTCTTGCTTTCGTCACCGCATCAGCCGGAGAAACACCCTGCAACACTGAACAGAGAATATCAGTCACAACCAAAGCGCAATCAACGGCAAACTGGTTATTGTTGGTGGCCCGAACCGCTGACTCAACCTGCTCATTAAGCTGCTCATCGGCATAGTGCCTTGCGATTAAGGCAGGAAGTCTGGACAGTGCCGGAAGTTGCTGATCATCAGCGCCACATAAGGTGAGTGGTTGTTCAAACTCTTCTGCTTTGGCGATATTTTGCAGTGTGGTTTTGGTCGGATGGTCGATATAGCCCACCCACTTACCGCCATAATCAAACCATTCCCGGAATGACTGCATATAGTCCGGCAGATCAAACCGGCCGGTACGGGCAATAGAGTCAACCATACTTAATAACTGGGCACCGTACTGAGAAGGCTGACCGGCTCTTTTGCCCTCATGGGCAAAGTAGCCCTTGTCCTGATAGTCGGAGCGATTAGGTGATCTAAAGGTGACATTGTCACCTGCAACAGCTTTGATCTGCTCTTGATCGTAAAGCCAATGGAATCCCATTGAGGCAGCATCGCCCACCAGGGCTCCAAGCAGCATATTGTGAGCACGGCTGTGCATTAAAGTCTGAGGCATAGGTTCTCCGTTACGCACAGAAAGTGCGTCAAATCAAACAACTAATGAGAACCAGTATAGTATAGTCTTATCTGATATGAATTAGCGACATATACCTTCTGCCATTGCCGTTTTTGCAGTGTCGCCGTTATACACTCTTTTTATCAGAAATATCCTGATATTCACCTTCAATAACACTTTCTGAAGGGGCTGTGCCATACTGCCTGCGCAGTTGGCTCTGCATCTTCTTACCTGTAATCAGAGCCGCGATTGTCAGCGGAATAAACATAATCATGCTGAAAACAAGAGCAAACAGACCGGTAAAGATCGCCAGTACAGATAGAACAATTCGATTCATAAAACACCTCTTTGTTTACGATAGCAAGAAGTATACAGAAACCGGTATGAATCTAATATGAACAGCCTGAATAGCTAAATAACCGATTTTAACTGTGCTTCAGATCTTGTCATCGGGGAAATAGCGATAAACAAACCCTCCGCGCCAGAGATGGCGCGGCAGAGCCCCATAGACGGATTTATGCGTGTTTGTGTTCGGTATTTTTTATTTTGAGTCGATAGAAAAAGTTAAGCCGATAAAAAAACAGGCTGAACAATGTCAGCCTGCTTTAGAAATTATGTACGCTCAAACTACTCGTCGGAAGACGGGGCAGGCTTTGACGGTTTCTTTTTAGGAATAAACACATCATCACCCACTGAAACATTCTTGTAGAAGCTGCTGTCCCGTTTAACCGGCTTTTTAGCCACTTTCTTAGCCTGTTGCTTCTTCTTATCTTGTGGTTTGCCTTTTCCTTTAGAGCCCGGTTTGCGCGGCTTAAGGCCTTTAAATTTACCTTTCAGCCCTTCCAGTTCAGAGAACTGAATATCCTGATGCAGGAAGGTTTCAATACGTTTAAAGCTATCCCAGTCTTTCGGGCCTACCAGAGAAATAGCGGTTCCCTTGTTGCCTGCACGACCGGTACGGCCTACACGGTGAACATACTCTTCTGTATGCTTTGGCATGTCAAAGTTGATTACATGAGTAACGTTTGAGATATCCAGCCCTCGGGATGCGATATCCGTAGTCACCAGAATCTTAAATACCGCACGCTCAAACTGGCTCATAATGGTATTACGCTGGCTCTGGTTCAGATCACCGCTAAGTGCCATCGCTTTGAGTTTTTTCTCGTTCAGAACCTTAGTCAGTCTCTCTGTATCTGATCGCGTAGCAGTAAAGATAATCACCTGACGGTATTCGGCCTGCTCTATGATTCTGTCCAGAATCGCTTCTTTATGATCCAGATGGTCACAAAGATAGAAAGATTGCTGAATATCCTTATGCTCTGCGCTGGCTGAACCAATAGTGATGCGCTTAGGATCATTCAACATCTCCATAGCGATATTGATCACCTCAGTATGTTCAAGTGTTGCCGAGAACATCAGAGTCTGGCGGCGACGGTGTTTTGCCGCTTTATGGATGCGTCTTAGTTCAGGGGCAAAGCCGAGATCCAGCATACGGTCAGCTTCATCCAGAATCAGGGTATCCAGACCATCTAAAAACAGTGAGCGATGTTCCAGATGATCAGCAAGGCGTCCCGGAGTCGCAACAATAAATTTAGGGTATTTACGCAGCGCTTTTACCTGATCATTAAAATTTTCACCGCCGACAATCAGGGCACCAGTATACGAGAGCCCACCCAGCATGCTGCGTAGTTCACCATATACCTGTTTAGCCAGCTCACGGGTGGGAGCCAGAATAACAGCCCGTGGGTCACGTGCTGAAAATGATTTTGTTTTCAGTGCCTTATGCAGCATTGGCAAAACAAAAGCCAGAGTCTTACCAGAGCCTGTTTTTGATGACGCCAGCAGATCTTTACCAGCAATGGCAACGGGAATTGCCTGCTGTTGTATGTCTGTTGCTTTCTGAAACGCAAAGTGATTCAGGTTTTTAAGCAGGCGGTTATCAAGGCCTAATTCTTTAAACTGCAAAGTGTGCTCCAACTTCTGATGGTCAATACGGGGAAAAAATAGCCCGCTATGATAGCGTGAAAAGCCTGTTCAGGCTAGAAAATCCGTAATCTCAGGCAAGCTTATCTTTAGGGAAACTCCGCTAACCTCTGTGTTAAATTTCACAACCACACCACGCTTTATTGAGATACTTCAATCTTTGTTCAGATTATTGAGCTCAAGATATTGATTGTTCTATTGATCGGACTATATTGGGCTACACTATGAATGCAGAGTTATATGCAAGGAACAAGGAGTTCAAATGAATAAAAAAGTATTGTTGGCAGCTGGTATCAGTTCTGTAGTTCTGTTGTCCGGTTGTGCTTCTGGCCCTGATGAAGAAACCATGAGCCAGATCAGCGCCCTTAACGGTAAAATCGATCAACTTAGTCGTGAAGTGGCTTCCCTGAGACAGAGCCAGTCCCGTACAGATATGAAAGCGCTTGAAGCACAAAAAGCAGCAACAGCCGCTCAGGAAAGTGCTTTCTCAGCTCAGGAAGAAGCGATCCGCGCTAACGAGCGAATCGACAATATTGCCCAGTCTTACACTAAGTAATAGATTTTGTTGAGCTACAATAGCCGCTCCCGTCATAAGGCCGGAGCGGCTATTTCTATCGGCACTCCACTCTGAACCAGCAATGCTGCTTTTGCCTTAGTCATAGAGATATCAAACTCCATCATCCACCACTCCAGCTCCTGAGGCATTACCAGAGGATCCTGCTCACCATTACTTTTGGTCAAAGGTTCATGTACTTCCATAAACACGCTGCGATCAGGTTCCAGTGACACCTTAACGGGAATATTGACCACTCTTACCTTATCTTTACGTTTTACCTGACTAAACAGCCACTCAATATCAACCGGCTCCATACGGATACAGCCGGAGCTTACCCTAAGGCCAATACCAAAATCGTGGTTGGTGCCATGGATCAGGTAATCACCGGCACCATGGGCTAACCGGAGAGCAAACTCACCCAACGGGTTTTCAGGGCCTGCCGGCACTACTTCCGGCAGTTCAATCCCTTTTGCCAGCATTTCAGCACGAATGGATTTTGGCGGTGTCCAGGTCGGGTTGGGGATCTTCTCATTGATATAAGAGCTCATTTCCGGGGTATCGCGGCCAATTCTGCCGATACCGACCGGGAAAATATGCACCCGTTTTTTATCTTTATCAAAGTAATAGAGACGCAGTTCCGCGAGGTTAATAACAATGCCCTCGCGATCTTCTGTGGGCAGAATAAAGCGGGAAGGAATAGTAAGAACAGTACCTTCCTGCGGAAGAAACGGGTCAATACCTCTATTGGCAGCCATAAGGGAGAGCAAGCCAACATCATAGTCTGTCGCCAGCACGGCAAAAGTTTCACCCTTTTTTATCACATGATGCTGTACACGCCCGACCATCTGACTGCCGTCTTCAGGTAGCAGATAACTTGCAGACAAAACAGGAAGAGCAGTGACCATACTAAACATTAGCAACAAACGGGATAACATTCTGAATCTATAACCTTGTTAAAGTAACTAGCATCAGTCTTAAGGCTAACCCGCTTACGCTTTTATCTCAACTCAACCCGGTTTCACAATTAATACAATCATCTTGTTTATACAACAACAGACATAGTATATTTTAATTGATATGTCGTGCTGTTCTGTCAGTTAGGTAAATATGAAGAAAGTGATATCAGTCGTCTGTTTACTCTTTTCAGCCAGCGCTGTCTGTCAGAACTCACCGTCTGTGCAACAGGACGATAAGCTGCCAAATATTTCCATGCCGCAATTTCGTGATATCGATATTAATAACGACAGTCAGATTTCAAAGGAAGAGTTTGAGCGCTTTCAGCATGAGCGTCACTTCAGAATAAAGCAGTTAAATCTGGGTGGCGCCCATTACAAACCAAACAAGCCCTCTTTTGAACAGCTGGATTTTGATAGCAACCAAGTAATAGATGAACATGAGTTCACCCAGCACCAGATCAATCAAAGAGCCGTAAAACGTGCTAAACAGAACATTAAGCTGAATTAAGGGCTGCCAGCGCTGAGAAATGCACCTTTTTGCAGAAAGTGAATGGATTGCTCAATGACCTTGCGGTTCTGCATCATAAAAGAGTGAGTCACCGGCAACACCAGATGAGCTTTCATACCTTTTAAGCGGGTACTCTGAAGAGAAACTTTGCCATCGTTGGGTTTAGGCAGCAGGCGGGAGAGTAATAAGTTCACGGTACGGCTACCGGCAATCACCCCTAACTCAAAGTCAGCATCACCCAGCCTGTTTGGCACGCTATGCTCTGATGTGCCCAGTTGCAATCCGGCCGGGCCATTGATCAGCTTAAAACCGGGCACCCCACCTAAAACATCAACGATTTCACTGCCTTGATTGGGCGGCCCCAACATAACCACTCGACCCAGGTTCTCAATTGGTTTTTGAGAGAGATATTGCCTGAGCAATATGCCCCCCATAGAGTGAGTAACAAAATGCACCCGTTGCGCTCCCTGACACTGACTAAGGGCAGCAGAAATGGCATCATCAGCCAGAACTTCAATCGGGTATCTGGTAGAGGGATAATTAACATTTACCACCCGAAAACCACTACGGTTCAGCACCCTTTCCATACGCCAGAAACTGCGACGGGTTCGCGCCAGCCCATGTAGCAACACAACATAATCCTGAGGTCTACTCATCCAGATATTCCCACGTCTTAGCACCATCAAATTTTCGCACAGGAATGGCGGATATCTGTTCCGGTTCAGACATTCTGAAGTTTATCGCCACCTTTTTAACCGGAGACTTCTCAGTAGAAGTGTAATGGGTAATACATCCGCAGCGACGACAGTGATGAAACTTAATATAACCGTCCCCCCACTGATATGAGCCAACGCCTTCGCCCCCTAATGAAAGTTCAACTTCAGATACACTGTAGTAACCCCACAAGGTGGCATAACGACGGCATACAGAACAGTTACAACTGGTCAGGGTTTGCGGAAGTTGCTCAACTGACAGTTGTACATTTCCGCAATGGCATTGAGCTTTAAACATATCTCTCTCCTTAAGACGTATAAAAAGTGTGGCGGTACTAAATCATTTTACAGTGTAAATAACCTGTTGTTTAAACCGGCAGTTCACACTCTCCGTCAGCAGTGATTTGCAGCTCCCAACACCTCTGCATTGCAGAGATATTCAAAGGCGCATACAAATGGGGGTAAAGCTGACCGTTATCTTCAATACCCGCAGGTGCTTCATCGATTAACTCGCCCTTTAACTTCTCTTTATCCAGTTCAAGTAGCCATATCCCCTTCTGTCCGGCCAGAAAGTGTTTAATAACAAACGTCAATTGCTCCCGGTAAGCCAGATGGACAAAACCCTCTTCAGTAAGGGAAGCCGGGCTGTGCTCTCCGGTTTCTCTGGCTCTGTTCAGGGAGGCGTGATCAATCAGATGGTAAACTTTTTTCATTGGTATATACCCAAGTGACCTCAAGATGCAGTATTCAGAGCTGCATCAAGGTGTTCAGTTCAAGGAAGATAACTGTAGGAATGGCACTCCCTTTCAAAGTTATCTGACACAGAAATGGGCGCATTGATGCGCTCCCCAAGGGCGAGTTATATTGGCTCCTGCTCTGTGTTACTGATTCTAACCGTAGAATGACTATGGCTTCAAATCAGTGCCTTGATCAGAAGCCAATATATTCTCGCTGAAAAAGCATCTTGAGGTTACTTGGGTATATTGCTATTAACCGGCACGGCTGCCGTCAGGAACAGGGGCTTCAGGCATTGCCAGAACCGGCGTTACCTTATCTTCGTAACCGATATCAAACAGCATCCCCTGTGACAACTCACCAGCCATTTTTCTTTCAGGAAGGTTAACCACAAATAGCGCCTGCTTGCCTTCTATCTCCTGTGGATTGTCCCGCTCCTGTTTGATACCGGCCAGAATTGAGCGTTGATGATCGCCAAAATCTACCGTCAGTTTCATCAGTTTGTCTGATTTTGCTACCTCAGTAACAGAGACAATAGTGCCGACCCGGATATCCAGCTTAGCAAAGTCATCAAATGTAATTAGTTCTTTAATTGGTGCAGGAGTCATACTATACCTCTGATTTAAATAAATAATTCAGAAGTAAACTATCAAATAGATTAAGGCCGGAACAGGCTTAACGTCTAATTATCGGTAAAAATAATATCGCCGTAGTAAGCCGTTGCATTCTGTTTGCTGTCGTCACTGTCGGTCATAATGGCGATGGCATCAATATAGCGGTAGGCGTCGCGGTTTTCTTCTTCACTGCCTTTATCACCGAATACCTGAATCAGATCCTGATAGAGATTTCTTTTTTCGCTGAACCACATGTTCAATGCATCACTTTCACCGCGGACAGCCATCATTTTGGCTTTCTCACCGGCATAAGCGTTGTTCCATTTAGAACCTTTAGGTTGATTGCTCGACCAGACATAATTCAGGGTACGGGTATTCCATATCGCCCAGCTACTGCCTATCACAACGTAGAGGCGGGCAGAGTAGTCATCACCACTTTTGATGCGCTCATTCAGCGGCGACATTTGATTCTCAATTTTCCAGCTCCAGTTAATATAAGGCGTTTTCAGCAGATCAACCTTCTCTTCCAAAGCCAGAATTGAAGCACTTTGCCGGCTGGTTGCCTTTAACACAAACTGATCCTGCTGACGGATAATCTGATAATCCGTTGCACCATTGAACTCTTTCTCTTTCCAGCGGCTTAAATCATTCTGGCTAAACTGAGATACATTAACTCGCTCCTGTGCGCTGACAATCAATGCAGGCAGAGCTAAACAGAGTGTGGCAACCGTACGGAACATATTCTCTCCTGTGAGAAATAGCATAAAAGCACAACTGATGAGTACATAGACCCTACTTAAACGTAAGCAGAATCAGCAGCTTAATCAAGCAGTTCGTAACTATCGATTGCCTTTCTCGCTTCAGCCACGGTGCAACCCGTCTCTTTAACCAGTTGATTTAAAGTCGTGTTGGGGTGTTTTTGAATATAATCGGCAGGAGAAAGAAAAGTCACCGGCAGTGCTTTTTCCACTGCCAGACGAATCCAGCGATCCGCTTCTGCGGGAATAAGATTTTTCAGATGATTTAACTGCTGTTCAGTACCGGATAAACGCCAGTTTCTTGAACGGCGGATACGATGAATTTTACAGCCATTGCTTTGCGCTAAAGCGATAAAGGCCTGTTTGTCTGCCACCCGATGGACAAAACTGTTGAGTTGAATCGATATCATGGCCTGACTGTATCATAAGCGCTAACCGCTGTTTACGCTTTATCAGCAACATTCACCTTCAATCCGGCCATATTTTTTATCGGGCTAAGCTGCTTTCCGCTAAAGGCAGTAATAAATAGCGTTGCCTGCACCAGTACAATACAGGCACTGGTGGAACCATCGATATGATAGCTGATCACCACGCCGGCCAGTGTTGAGAATACGGAAACCAGAGTCGCCACCAGCATCATAACTTCAAAGCGGCGGCAGAGCATAAGCGCCACTACCCCCGGCCCCACTAACATCGCCACCACCAACACCACACCAACAACCTGAATCGCGGCAACGGTCACTAACGCAATCAAAATCAGCAGCAGATAGTGCAACGCGCGGATATTCAGGCCGACAACACGTGCATGACTTTTATCAAAACAGACCATCAACAAGTCTTTGTAGAAAAGCAGTGTCGTTACCGCAACGGCAGCACAAACCGCCAAAGTCTGCCACATAAGATCTTCAGGGATCCCGAGAATATTGCCGAACAAGATATGCATAAGATGCTGATCAGTCTCTACATGAGTAAACATCACCAGACCGATAGCAAACATGCCGGAGAAAACAATACCCATCACCGTATCTTCTTTAAGGCGGCTATGTTCCTTTATGTAACCGGTAAGCACGGCGCAGGCCAGACCGGAAGTAAATGCGCCGATAAACAGAGGAATGGCAAATAGCGAAGAGAGAACCACACCGGGAAGAACCGCATGGGAAATGGCATCGCCCATCAGCGACCAGCCTTTCAGCACCAGATAGCAGGAAAGCAGCGCACAAACAATACTTACCGCAAGGCCGGTTATCAGGGCACTCTGCATAAACGGGTATTGCAGGGGTTCAGTTAACCAGATCATACGATTTTCTCCTTGCGTTCACTGTGTACTAAGGAGACGGAATGAAACCGGACAGGGAGCAATCCATACTTAGGAGCAAACAGGAAGGCTAAGGTAAACAGCAATATCTGACAAAGCACAATCAAACCGCCGGCTGAACTGTCGTAAAGATAGCTGATATATACTCCGGCAGCACCTGTCACTGCCCCCATAAAGGTAGAGAGAAACAAGATAGCCCCAAACCTGTCGCTCAGCATATAAGCCGTAGCACCAGGAATAATCACCATAGCTATCACCAGCAAGGCGCCTACCGCCTGCAGAGAAGCAACGGTACAGGCACTCAACAAGGTAAAAAACAGCAGCTTATAACCCGTTACCCATAATCCGCTTGCCGCTGCCTGATTCTCATCAAAAAACACCAGCAACAAGGACTTCCACACCAATCCAAGAGTGACAAAAGTCAGCAATGAGATAATCACTATCTGGTACAGCTCACTCTGACTGATCATCAGGATATTGCCGAAAATCACCGCCTGAATATTAATGGAGGTTGGGTTGAGGGAAATAATCAGCAGGCCGAGAGCGAAAAAACTGGTAAACACCAGCCCGATCACCGCATCTTCTTTAAGGTGAGATAGTTGTTTAATTAACGCCATACTGCCCGCAGCAAGAAAACCGGCAAAAAAAGCACCTACGGAGAGTGGTAACCCCATGCTGTAAGCAACAGCTACACCAGGCACCACTGAGTGCGACAGTGCATCCCCTATAAGCGACCAGCCTTTAAGGACCAGATACGCGGAAAGAAATGCGCAGACCGCCCCGACTATGGCACTGGCAAACAGGGCATTTTGCATATATTGATAACTGAACGGTTCCAGCAGAGTATCCAGCATCACTAAACCTCCGTCCTTTCACGTTCTTTAACCAGCTGACTGTTTTGCTGCTCCTTACCATAAAAAACCGCTGGTTTTTCATGATCTGACAAAATCACCACGGTGCGATCATCATCATCGGTATGCAGGGTATCGCCGGAAATACCCACCTGTTTCAGCACACCACCAAATGTCACTTCCAGATTATGCTGGGTAAACGCCTGCTCAACCGTGCCGCTGGCCACTATGGTGCGGTTGATTAGAATCACATCATCACAATAATCAGGAACACTACCCAGATTATGGGTGGATACCAGAATAAGATGTCCGGCTTCACGGAGCTCCTGAAGCAAAGCCATTATGGCGTCTTCGGTAGTAAAATCGACACCGGTAAAAGGTTCATCTAACAAGATAATCTGGCTTTGCTGAGCCAGAGCCCGTGCCAGAAAAACCCGCTTTTTCTGTCCACCGGACAACTCGCCAATCTGACGCTCCGCCAGATGAGCAATCCCCATTCTCTCCATGGCTTTATTAACTATTTGTTTATCCTTCAGGCTGGCACGCTTTAAAAAACCCATAAAACCATAGCGCCCCTGCATCACGACTTCCCGCACCAATATAGGAAAATCCCAGTCAATATCTTCACTCTGGGGAACGTAAGCGACCAGATTCTGCTTAAGGGCTGACTGAACCGGTTTACCCAGAATGCTTATCTCTCCGCGGCTCAGCCTGACCAGCCCCATAATGCTTTTAAACAGGGTTGATTTACCGCCACCATTAATGCCGACAAGCGCACACACGGTACCTGCTGATAGGGAGAAGTTCACATTCTCGATAGCGGTAAAGCCGTTGTTGTAAACCACGCTGACTTGTCTGGACTCAAGTACTGCCTGCTCACTGTTCATTGCTGATACCCCCTGCGGATAGTCTCGGTTGTCACTTGTAGTAGATCGAGATAAGTAGGTACGGCGCCGGCCGGCTCAGATAGTGAATCAACATAAAGAACACCGCCATACTTGATGCCCGTTTCTCTGGCGACCTGTTTAGCCGCGCGATCAGAAACGGTACTTTCGCTGAAAATCACAGAGATTTGGTTATCTTTCACCTTATCGATCAGCTTCTTCACCTGCTTCGGCGAGCCCTGACGATCCGCATTAATCGGCCAGAGAAAGGCTTCAGAGAAGTTGAGATCTCTGGCCAGATAACTAAAAGCACCTTCACTGGAGACCAGCCAGCGCTTCTGCTGAGGAATATGGGAAAGCCCCTGCCTGACCTGCTCTGCTAACTGGGTGATTTTTTCTGAATACTGTTTTGCATTACGGCGATAAATTGCGGCATTACCCGGGTCGTGCTCCGTCAGGGCTTTACGTATGTTTTCGATATAGATCAAGGCATTACTGGCCGACATCCACGCATGAGGGTTTGGTTTCCCCTGATACGGGCCGGAATAGATGGAGAGAGGCTCAATACCTTCCGTCAGCACAGCAGAAGGAACACCAGACAGATTATGGAAGAATTTTTCAAACCAGCGCTCCAGATTCATACCGTTCCATAGAATCAGATCGGCAGACTGAGCTTTAACAATATCTTTCGGGGTTGGCTGATAGTCATGAATCTCAGCACCCGCTTTGGTAATAGAAACCACATCCGCCGCCTCACCGGCAACGTTCTGCGTCATATCCTGAATAATAGTGAAAGTGGTAACCACTTTTAGCTTGGCACTGGTATTAAATGAGAGAAAAAGACAGATAATAAAAAGCCAGTTACGCGGCTTACAGAAAGAAGAGGGGTAAAAAAGAGTGCCCATGATAAATTCCCTGAATGAGTTCTCTTTCATATTAAATGATAATAATTATCATTTGCAACTATATTTTAGTGATTTCCTCTAAATATAACGGCAGCTTATGCTGCCGTTTGTAAGAGCGATAGTTAACGAGTATGCCCAATTAGCCTCAAGTTGCTGTTTCAGCGAAAACGACTAAAGTGCTCAGGCACTTTCAAGCCACTCTCTTACCTGCTGATAATCGCCTTTATACACAATTCTGTCGCTATTCTTGCCAAGCTGAAAGGCGTACATTGGATCATAATACTGCTCCAGTAACGGAGCCAGCCAGGCCTGATGCTCGTCCAGTGAGCCGCTGCTCTGCATCTGCCTGATGGCCGACTTTTGTGACTGCAACAGAGCCGAGTGCCTTTCGGAACCTAATCTGCGGCTGATCTTAAGCATGCCCTGTTCAAGGTACTGCTCAAATTCAACCCATCCCTGCTCTTCACCATAAGTATGGGCAAAATCCTGCTGCATTTTTACCACATACTCATTTAACAGCCGCTGGTAACGAACTTCAAACGGATCTTCTATCACTGCCATTCTGGACTGCTTCATGGCAGCATGAAGTTCAAACGGCAGCCTTACCCCGCCGATAAATTTACCTTCATCTTCCAGAATTAACTTTTCAGCTCCCTGATGCTGTTTCTTCAGGATTTGGACAGCCAGTTGGTTTTCAAAGTCGATCTGACTTCTCTGCTCGGTAACAAAACGACCGAATGAGGATCCACGGTGACGGGCTGCTCCTTCAAGATCGATGCCGTCGCTTACCTCATTCAGAAGCAGAGTTTTGCCACTACCGGTAAAGCCACCGACAATGGTCATCGGCATGGTTGCAGCCTGCTCCAGCGTTTCCAGTATAAAGCGACGAACCGCTTTATATCCTCCGGTCAGAAACGGATAGTCTACTCCCGCTTCTTTCAGCCACTGCTGAGTGATCTGCGAACGAAGCCCGCCACGAAAGCAGTATAAAAAGCCCTGTGGGTTGTCATGGCAGAACTGCTTCCAACCTTCAACACGTTGCTGTTTAAGTTCGCCATTAACCAGTTGATGGCCTAACGCAATAGCGGCTTGTTGTCCCTGCTGCTTATAACAGGTACCGACCGCTTTCCGCTCTTCATCGTTCATCAGTGGCAGGTTTTCTGAACAGGGAAAAGCTCCCTGCTGAAACTCAACAGGGGCCCGTGTATCCATCAGGGGTATATCGTTGACCAGTATGTAACGAAAATCATCACTGTTTGGCCGTAACATTAACTGACCTCAATCAGAACATCGCCATCCTGAGCTACCAGCTCACCAATGGCTTGCAGTTCAATGCCAAACTTAGCGGCTGCGTCTTTCACTTCCTCTTCTCCTTCCGGAGTCACCGCCAGCAACAGACCACCCGATGTCTGGGGATCACACAACACGGCTTTTTGTATTTCTGTCAGCTCACCCAGTTTATGACCATAGCTGGCATAGTTACGTCCGGTACCGCCCGGAACACAACCCTGCTCAATATAGTCATAGACCCCCGGCAGAGTCGGTACTTTTTCCAGGGTAATTTCAGCCTTAAGCTTACTGCCTTCGCATATCTCAGTCAGATGCCCCATCAAGCCAAAGCCGGTCACATCCGTCATCGCCTTAACGCAAGTAAGGTTGGCGAACTCTGCTCCCGGCGTGTTGAGTTTGCACATCCAGTCCCGCGCCAGCCCTTTATGCTCTTCAGCCAGTTTGGATTTTTTCTCTGCCGTGGTCAGTACACCAATGCCTAACGGCTTGGTCAGATAAAGACGACAGCCTTCTTCCGCGCAGTTGTTTCGTTTTACCCGTTCTGTATCAACAATACCCGTTACTGCCAAACCAAAAATAGGCTCAGGGGCATCAATGGAGTGTCCTCCAGCCAGAGAGATCTCGATTTCGCGGCACACGGAACGCCCGCCCTCTATTACCTGCTGGGCAATCTCCGGAGCCAGCACATTAATCGGCCAGCCTAAGATTGCGATAGCCATAATCGGCTTGCCACCCATGGCATAAATATCACTGATAGCATTGGTTGCTGCGATACGGCCAAAATCGTACGGGTCATCCACGATTGGCATAAAAAAGTCGGTGGTACTGACAACCGCGGTACCGTTGCCTAGATCATAAACCGCGGCGTCATCTTTACTCTCATTACCAACCAGCAGGTTTGGATCGGCAAAAGGAGTGATCTGAGTTTTAAGAATGGTATCGAGCACTTTCGGTGAAATCTTACAACCACATCCTGCTCCATGGCTGTATTGGGTTAGACGAACTTTTTCCATTACACACTCCGGTAACTATTTTCTGATTTGCAGAAATACTACTCCTGCAACCTCAAACAGTCACCTAAGTTGGGATTTCGAGTTAGTTTCTGTTGATGCATATCAAATAGGCATACTTAAGAAACAAGGAGATAGACAGGAGAAAGGGGCTTGTACCCTCTCTCCTATTACTACTTTCAGGCAACCAGAATTCAGAAAAATATCTCTTCGGTAGAGAAATTGTCGGCAATTTTGCTGGTGAGCTTATGGTTAGCATAATTCTCATCAATACCCAGCCAGAGCTCGTCGTTAAACAAACCGTCCAGATAAGCATAACGGCAGATATGTACCAGAGATATCCGGTCAATAACCCCTTCGAACCGGCTTTCAAGCTCATCAAAAGTGGGTTGCTGTTTTGTTATCCAGGCATACTCCAGATACTCAATGACCTTGCTGACAGATTCTCTGTCGACACGGAAATCCGCCGGAAAATCTTCATGGGGAAGTTTGAGTGAATCTCGGTCATGCTTAACGGGGTAGACTCCATAAGACCATGCATAAACGTATGAATTGGGCAGCGCATCGCTGTTGATACCTAAAGCCAGAACCTGCAATCGCTGTTGAGCAAATGACATCTTGTTTTGTTGTCCGATAGCCATAATCAGGACCTCTATCTATATTTTTATTATTAACAACCTAACCACCTTAACTATAGTAAAACAAGATTCATACTCAATCCGTTTCGCAGCTTTTTAATGACACATTCATCTTCTTCTATTGCACTTTTTTGTGATTCCTAAATCTATTCTCATAATCAGAAATCCGCTTTTCTTATTTCAGGAATCTGAGAAAACAAAATCTATCGCATTGTTTTATAAACACTTATTAATTGGCATGCAATGTGCTCTTGTTACTACAAGTTCATATCAGGTTGGACGCAATAAAGGAGATTTAGCCATGGAACTGAGAAAAATCGAAGCTAACGAACAGACCCTAACTCTGCTTATCTCTGGCGAGTTTGATGCAAACGGTAGTAAAGAGGCGCTGCCCCATATTGATCAGGTTCTCTCTAATGACGGTCATGAAGAGATAGAGATAGATTTTAAACATGTCTCTTTTCTCGATTCATGCGGCGTAGGTGCCATTGTTTATTTCTATAAACGTCTGGCAGAAAGAAAACGCGCCATGCGTATTGAAAATGCCCACGGTCAGCCGCTGGAAATTATCAGCCTATTGAGGATCGATCAGGCCATTCCCACCAATTCAGGTAAACACTGATTAAGGTGTTACGTCAGGGAGGCAGGTTATGAAATCACATTATAAAGGCTTATTCACTCTAATCATCAGTACGGCTCTGCTGTCCGGATGTGGCAGCACGCCAAAGCCGGGCAATGGCGGGCTGGCAGAGAACTATCTCAATGCAGATTTTTCTCCTGTTATGCCCGATGAGCCGCTCGGTCCGGAACACGGGTTAAGATTTGACTGGCAGCTGAGTAAGCTTCATCTGGAAATGCTGGTGAAGGAAGGCGCTGATCGCTGCTTTCCCGCCTCAGTTATTCAGAGCCGGGAGCGACAAAACCGCATTGCAAGAGAGCTTGAAGGCGGCCTGATGCTGGATGCTGCCAATGACCTTATTATCTTACGCAAGCAACTGACGGAGCTGGAAAACCGCCTTAACTATGTGACGGCAAGTGTAAGCTGTCGTGTTACCAGCATGCCATCAGCCGCAGAGCATAATAAACTTGAGCAGGTAAAAGAGATATACGACCTGCTTAATGTAGATAACCAGTTTGCCCATAACTCCAGTGAAATTAACCCTAAATATATGGGACATCTGGCTTCAGCGGCAAACATGCTTAAGCAGTCTCCCACTCTGACCCTGTCAGTCACCGGCCATGCCGATGCAACCGGAACGCCTGAGCACAACGACAAACTGGCGCTGGAAAGAGCCAATCAAGTAAAGCGTTATCTGACTATTTTTGGCCTGAACCCTAAACGCATTTCAACCCAGTCTCTTGGCTCACAACTGCCTCTTTTTGAAGGCAGCAGTGATGCAGTAAGGCTGACTAACCGCAGAGTTAGTATTGAAGTGATCGACGGCAAAGCACAGTAAGGATAAATCATGAAAAGACTACTACTTATTCTATTGATGTTACTGCCGGTCAGCTTGATGGCGCAGAGCCGCGAAACGGTGAATATCGGTGACAAAATTCAGGTTAACCTGCCGGGTGAAGAGAGCCTGAACCGTCAGTTTCAGGTTAATAAACAGGGCATTATTGACCTGCCTGAAATTGGCCCTGTTCTGGTGGCCGGATATGATGAACAGCAACTGTCTAAAATGATCACCGAGCGGCTGCGCTTCGCCTACCGGGATCTCTCTAACCTGAGTGTCTATATCGCCCAGAAGCAGTTAATCATCTCCATTGAGGGTTATGTAAAATCGCCGGGGGAATACATTCTTCCCAGCCATAGCAGTGTCCAGTCTGCATTGACGGCAGCGGGCGGTATCCGTGCCGGTGCTCAGCTGGACAAACTTACCCTGAACCGCAACGGCACAACCCGTATCTTTAACTATAAGCAATTTCTGGATACCGGTGATAAACAGCACCTGCCGACCCTTCAGTCACTGGACAGTCTGTTTGTTCCGGCTTCGCCACTGGTGGGTAATATCGAACAGGATTTTAACCCAAGCGCACAAGCCAATGCCGGTGACAGCTCAGACAGCAAAACCGCTATTAAAGTATTTGGAGAAGTAAACGCACCGGGATCATTTACCTACAAACCTGAGAGCTCGCTGGTGGACATTCTGATGCGCTCCGGCGGAGTTACCCGCTACGCCGGAGTAGAACAGATCCGGGTGATCAGTGATAACACGCCACGTCTTTTCAACCTAAAACAGTATCTGGATAGTGGTGATGAGTCGCTGCTGCCGAGGCTGAAACCGGGTGCCACCATCTTTGTGCCTAAGCAGGAAGAGGAGATCAAATCCGGCTCGAACGTGGTTTATATTATGGGTGAAGTCGCCTCTCCCGGTGCCTACGAAGGTAAAGCCGGTGCCAGCTTTATGGATATTCTGGCCAATGCCGGTGGCCCTACCCGATTTGCAGAGTCACGCCAAATCCGGGTAATTAAAGGCAATGGCAGAGTGATTAAATTTGACCTGACCGCCTATACAGAAGGGCTTGGGCAGACAAGTGTGCCGCAGATATCAGCCGGTGACGCCATTTTTGTACCGGAAAAAACTGATATGAATGAGAAGTCATGGCTGAAGATTTCTCCGGACAGAGCGGTAAAAGTGATCGGTGAAGTGGTTCGTCCGGGCAGGGTTGAGTGGTCAGACGAAATGGATCTGATGGATCTGCTTGCTCATGTCGGCGGCCCGACCCGCCGCGCTGATACCACCCGTATTGAGGTGGTTTCCACTCACAATATTTCCGGCTCAAAAACCATGAAGGTGTTTAATCTTGATGAGTTTATTAAGCGCGGAGCGAGGCAAAGTGAGCTGCCGGTTATCGCTGCCGGTGCCATTGTCCGCGTGCATGATCTGCCACAGGACCCTTCTGACAACAAATCACAATGGGTGAGACAGAGTTCTGACAGCTCCATCTATGTATTTGGTCAAGTCAATGCCCCGGGGCGTTACCGCTTTACCAATGAGATGCACTTTCTGGATATTCTTTCAGCGGCGGACGGTCCTACAATGAATGCCGATATTCACAATATCCGCGTGACTCACAGAGACAAAGGCTATGCCAAAGTGAGCCGTCTGAATCTGTCACTCTATTTTGAAACCGGTGACGAGTCCCTGCTGCCGCAAGTGACGACCGGAGACACCATCTATATTCCTGAGAAAAACAAAAACTGGCTGGATCGCTCAAAGGAGAGCACGGTGCGAATTTTTGGTGCAGTGAACAAACCGGGACGCTACGTATTTAACGATACCATGACCATTCTGGACTTGCTGGCAGAGGCGGGTGGCCCTACAGACTCGGCATACCTTGAAAAGATTAGCGTGGTCAATATGTCCTGCTGCCAGAATCAGGCGCGCTCTTTTGACCTTATCGCCTTTAGTAAATCGGCTAATGTCTACAATCTGCCTGTGATCCGCACCGGTGACACCATCTTTATTCCGGATCGTCGCGACAGTATCGCGGAAAAAATCCGTCTTGGCCTGAAAGATATTGTTCAACTGGCAACGACCATAGTTTTGATAGGAGCCCTTTAATTATGATTCCTGCAACCCACTCAGAGATTGAACAGATCTATATCGCCGCTGAACTGGCTGGCAGCCGAACCTTATGTGTCACTGCCTGTCAGTCCGGTCAGGGCACTACCTCACTGGCCATGGCGTTGGCAGAACGCTATCTGCTGGCAGGATACCGTACCCTGTATGTTGACCTTAACCTGCATAACCCAAGCTTTAGCCCGCTGGTACTGGGTGGCAACAGTATGGAAAACTGGATTGAACATACGCCATCTATGCGCTGCTTTAATGGACTTCCGGCTCCGCAGTTATCTGACAACCTGCTGAGCTATAAAGACCCATCCAACCTGAAAGCAAAGGTGGCTGAATGGCAGGGGGATTATCAACGTGTTGTGATTGACACCTCCCCGCTTCTGAATATCAACCGGGGTAATATTCCGGCGCAAGTGGTCGCCAGCGCCTGTGACCATACGGTTTTATCTGTACTCAGCAGTGTTACCGGACGTCATGAGGTGAAACAAGCAGCCGATATGCTGACAGACAGCGGAGCCACTCTGCTGGGAACGGTTCTGAACTCTTGTCTTCAGCCAACCCTTACCAGTGAACTGTGCCGGGAAATCGAAAGGTTGATATTTTTGCCGCAAAGCTGGCGCAACAAGCTAAAAAACCGGGTGAGACAAAACAGGTTCCTTTCTATTCCTATATAACGCGGATTTATTTTTCGTCCACCTTGAGTAAGACAGGAAGTCATCTAATATTAATAAGGACTCCTGATTACAAGTCATTGAAAAAAAACAATAAGGATTGCTAAGCCATGGGTCAGAGGCTATTTCTATTTTTCGCACTTTATGTTTGTGTAACCTTACCGCTGCAGGCAGAACAGTTTACCTTCAGCGTGGTTCCCCAGCAGTCGGCCAGCAAGCTGGCCAAACAGTGGTCACCCATTCTGACGGCGCTTAGCCAACAGACAGGGCACACCTTTCTGTTTGCCACCGCAAAAGATATTCCCACCTTTGAGTCGCGGCTTAAGCAGGGCAGATATGATTTCGCCTATATGAACCCTTACCATTTTGTCGAATTTAACCGGCAGCCCGGCTATCAGGCGATTGCAAAAGCAAAGGATAAGCAGATCAAGGGCATTATTGTTGTCAGCAAGGAGAGTGGTATTAACTCACTGGAGCAGCTTAACGGCAGCCAGCTTGCTTTTCCGTCACCGGCAGCCTTTGCCGCCAGTATTCTTACCAGAGCCCACCTGAGCGAAAACGACATAGACTTCAGCCCCAGCTATGTTTCCTCTCATGACTCTGTCTACCTCTCTGTTGCTAAAGGCTTTTTCCCAGCAGGAGGAGGGGTAATGCGCACCTTTAATGCCATGGACCCGGCAGTAAAGGAGCAACTGATCCCTATCTGGAGCACCAAGGGTTACACACCCCACGCCATTGCAGCTCATCCCGAGATCTCTGAAGAACTGTATCTTAAAGTACAGAGATTCTTTGAGAACCTGCATCGCACAGAGCAGGGCAAAAGCCTGCTGACACCTCTAAAGCTGAAAGGGTTTACAGCAGCCCAAAACAGTGACTGGGACGATGTCCGCGCCCTCAATATCGACCTGCTCTCTGCTGAGTGATTGGGAGACAAGATGAATTTTCGTGCTAAAACCATACTAGGCATTGCGCTAATAGAGATTGTTCTGTTGGTGATTCTGGTATTCAGTGCCCTCTCCTTTCTCGGTGATTCTAACGAGAAGCAGCTGCTGCAAAGGGCTCAGGCCACCACCACCATGTTTGCCCATGCAGTAAAAGATGCTGTGCTGGCAACGGATCTGGCTACCCTTGATGATCTGGTCAATGAAATAATGACGCTGGAAGATGTGGTGTATGTGCGTATTGTAAGCAATGACAGAGTACTGGCGGCCAGCGGTAAATCGGAACATCTGGATGATCATCAGGATATAGATAAAGACCTGCACTCCATCAAAGACGGGATTTTCGATACCGAAGTCGACATTATCAGCGATGATGTCTCCTACGGGCATATTGA
The DNA here is from genome assembly GCF_028201475.1 of Vibrio sp. SCSIO 43137. Classification (NCBI taxonomy): domain Bacteria; kingdom Pseudomonadati; phylum Pseudomonadota; class Gammaproteobacteria; order Vibrionales; family Vibrionaceae; genus Vibrio; species Vibrio sp. SCSIO 43137. The sequence goes on from NZ_CP116384.1 coordinate 1,536,662, forward strand.
TATAGGCTTTGCCACTTCTGCCATCAGCGTAATGCTGACTCAGGCAAAAAAATCCATTATCGGTATTGCCTCGCTGGAAGTGCTGCTGGTTGCCCTATTCTCTTTTATTCTTGGTACCTATCTGACTAAAAATCTGGTGAAGCTGAAAAGAGCAGCGCAAATCGTGAGGAAACAGGGGCCGGGCTATCAGATAAAGCTTAATCAGAAAGACGAACTGGGCGAAGTGGCAGAAGCCTTTAACAGCATGTCGAAAAGCCTGCACGACAGTTATCAGGATCTTCATCAGGCAAGGGAAGAAGCAGAACACGCAAATGAAACCAAAAGCCGTTTTCTTGCTTCCATGTCTCATGAAATCCGCACCCCGATGAACGGCGTACTTGGCCTGCTTGATGCCCTGAACAATACCCCGTTAAACAGCGAACAGCAAAAGTTGGTTGCCACAGCATCGGACTCTGGGAAACTGCTGCTTTCCGTTATCAATGATATTCTCGACTTCTCCCGAATGGAGGCGCACAACATTGCTATCGAACGCAAAGCCTTTGACCTCAAAGCCACCGTTCGCACCATTACCGACAGTTTTCAACCTGCCGCCGGTAACAAAGGCATAGAGCTGTTAGTAGACTCAGACAAACTACCGGATTACCTTGTGGGAGATCAGACCCGCTACCGGCAGATCCTGCTCAATCTTATCGGCAATGCCATAAAGTTCACCGATCAGGGCAGTGTTAAAGTGACCTTTGACTTTACTGGTCAGCCTGACAGCACTGTTATTTGTCGTGTATCCGATACCGGCATCGGTATTCAATCTGAGTCTATTCCCTTCCTGTTTGAAGAATTTACCATGACTGATCAATCCTTCTCCCGCCCCCATGAAGGCTCAGGGCTGGGGCTGGCTATCTGTAAACGTCTGGTGGATTTGATGGAAGGGGATATTGAAGTCACCAGCACCGAAGGTATCGGCAGTTGCTTTACCTTCTCTGTACCTATGACCGTTGCCAGTCAGGCGGAAATCGACAAGAGCAGTTTTGTTCCGGCTTCACTGAATGAGAGATGCCGCAATATCAATATCCTGATTGCCGAAGATAATAAAGCTAATCAGTTGGTAATCCTGAGCCTGCTTAAAGGGATAGGCCTGACCGCTGATATTGCAGAAAACGGTCAGCAGGCGGTGGAGAAGGTAGAACAGAACCGTTATGACATCGTCTTTATGGATATCTCTATGCCGAAAATGGACGGTATGCAAGCCTGTGGCCTTATCCGCAAAATGGCAGACAAACAGAAAGCCCGCCTGCCGGTAATTGCCTTTACCGCGCACGCACTGACTGGTGATAAAGAGAAGTTTCTCAATGCCGGAATGACAGATTACCTGACTAAGCCGGTTCAGCTTTCTCAGCTTATTGAGACTCTGAATCGCTACAGTGTATTAACACAAGAACAAAAACCTGAGGAAAAACATATGGCGCAGCAAGGTTTATCCGACAGAGAGCCGGTTACGGAAAACGACAATCTGGTGGTTGATGAAGTAACACTGGCACAACTGGTCAGGGATACCAGTGCAGAGGTAGTTCCGGCTCTGATTGATCACTATATCGAAGAAGCGAATAAGCACTGTAGGGTGATCACCGAAGCCGATCGGGAGAAGGATGCAGAGAAACTAAAATTTGAACTACACACCCTAAGCAGTTCATCAAAAGCTTTGGGTAACACTGCACTCTCTGCACTGGCTAAACAGCTGGAGCTTGCCTGTATACAAGGTGACGAAAGCACCGCCTTTAACTCTGTCGGCCAGTTGATTGAGCTGGCGGAAGGTTCTTTGCAGCAACTGGATCAGAGAAAACAGCAAGGGTTTAGTTAATTAAAAAATGAATCACTTTGGCAAATATCGAACACAAACACGTGTAAACCCATCCATGGGACTCCGCCGCGCCATCCCTGGCGCGGAAGGTTTGTTTATCGATATTTGCCAGATGATAAGAATAACAACCACCAATTATGAAATAAGTTGCTTTATCACGTATGCTAATAAGTAAAACAATAAGAAAGGAATCAAAGCTATGCAGTCAAAAGTTCTGTTGGTAGAGGACTCCACATCACTGGCCATACTTTACAAAGAGTATGTAAAAAATGAGCCATATGACTTTTTCCATGTGGAAACCGGTCGCGAGGCCAAGGCTTTTATTGAACGTTACACCCCTCAGTTGATCATTCTGGATCTTCAGCTTCCTGATATCTCTGGTCAGGAGATACTGGACTGGATTACAGAAAACGATATTCCTACCTCAGTGATTATCGCCACGGCGCACGGTACGGTGGATATTGCCGTTAATCTGATCCAGAGCGGCGCTTCGGATTTTCTGGAAAAACCGATTCAGGCTGACAGGCTAAAAACCTCTATCGGCATTCACCTGAAAAAAGCACGGCTGGAAAATCTGGTTGAAGATCTGAAAACCAAGCACGACCGGAGTGGATTTCACGGCTTTATCGGTTCAAGTTTGCAGATGCAGGCCGTGTATAAAACCATCGATGCTGTTGCCCCTACTAACGCCAGCGTGTTTATTAACGGTGAAAGCGGTACCGGTAAAGAGGTGTGTGCCGAAGCCGTCCACCAGCAGAGTGAGAGAAAGAACAAACCCTTCGTCGCTATTAACTGCGGAGCCATTCCCCGCGATCTGATGGAGAGTGAGATCTTTGGCCATGTAAAAGGGGCGTTTACCGGCGCCACCACCGACAGAAAAGGTGCGGCTATGCAGGCTCACGGCGGCACCCTGTTCCTTGATGAGCTATGCGAAATGGAGCTGGAAATGCAGAAGAAACTACTGCGTTTTCTGCAAACTGGCACCTTTACCCCGCTGGGAGACAGCCGGGAGAAAAAGGTTGATGTGCGCATTATCTGCGCCACCAACCGCGATCCTCTGACAGAGGTGGAAGAAGGGCGCTTCAGGGAAGATCTCTACTACCGGGTTCATGTAGTACCTATCGAAATGCCGCCGCTAAATGAACGGGGATCGGATATTATCGATCTGGCTATGCATTTCCTTAAAATCTACGCTAAACAAGATAAAAAAGAGTTTACCGGCATCAGTGCGGAAGTGAAAAAGATCTTCAGGCAATACAAGTGGCCGGGAAATGTCAGGGAGTTGCAGAATGTTATCCGCAATATTGTTGTACTTAACAATGATAAACAGGTTTGTGTTGAGCACCTGCCGCGCCAGTTTACTGCTAAAAGAGCAGCGGCAAAAAACCAGTCCCTGAATCTGGTGCAGAATCAAATTAGTCAAAATGACGCGCAACCACAAACACACCCAATGACAGAGCCGGTAATAACAGAAGAAGTGGAGCTAAACACTATTTCCGTTGCGAATACAGAAAGCGGCACACAGCCTGTCAGACCTATGTGGCAAATAGAGAAAGAGGCGATCCAGAACGCCATCGACTTCTGTGATGGTAATGTTCTTAACGCTGCAGTATTACTTGAGCTAAGCCCTTCAACGGTTTACAGGAAAAAGCAGAACTGGGAGCAGGAAGATGAGCAGCAGACCACCTGAACCATCCGCCAGTAAAGAGGTATGGCTGTTAACAGACAGCCTGCTGTTTGGCGGAATTGAGTCGCATATATTGCAACTCTGTTCCGCTTTGCTTAACCATAATATTCCCGCCCGGGTAGTACTGGTTAAACAATATACGCAAAGACAAGCTATAGTAGAAAGGCTAAACGCTCTCGGTATCCCATACAGCTTTTTGCACCAGTTGGCCGCAACACATAGCAACCCTTTCTCTCAATTGAAATCAGCCATCAGAATCCATCAGCCGCGGCTGATTCATGCCCATGGCTATAAGGCCAGCCTGATCAGTAAACTGGTTAAAGTCTCTACTCCCGGCCTTGCTCAGATTACCACCTACCATGCCGGTGAAACACCTAAAGGCCGGGTTGCCTTATATGACTTTGTTGATCGTTATACCGCCCCTTTATCTTCCGTCAGCCTGTGTGTCAGCCAGAAAATTGCTGACCGACTGCCTGCAAGATCCTATGTCATCGACAACTTTGTCTCTGTCCCTAAGCCGCCCGGACAACAATCAAAGCGGAAACCCACCAATATCGCCTTTGTCGGCAGGCTCAGCCATGAAAAAGCCCCCGACCGCTTTATCCGGCTGGCAACGCAATTTCCTCAGACGGCCTTTGCCCTGTATGGTAGCGGCCCGATGGAGCAAGAAATCAAAGCAGAAGCGCCTGATAATGTGCAGTTAGCAGGACATATAGATGATATGGACTCTGTCTGGCCTGAGATCGATATGCTGGTTATTCCATCCCGTTTTGAAGGCCTGCCAATGGCAGCACTGGAAGCTATGGCACGGGGAATTCCTGTTATTGCCTCCGATGTCGGTGCCTTAAGCTCCCTGATTAGGGACGGAGAGAATGGCTGGATTTGTCGCAATAAAGAGCAAATGCTGGCAGCACTAAATAGATGGCTTGAGATGCCAAAAGAGTCTCAACAGCGTATAAATCAGGCCGCCCGCACCACTATTCAGCAGAAGTTTTCCGCTGATGCCGTACTGCCTGAAATCCTTACCCACTACAATCGCACTCTGGGTGAAGAGTGCTTCCCGTTATGATTCTCAAAATCAGAAAACTGCGTTAATAACAAATAAATCAATATATCAATATGTTTTTATTAAGATAAATAACATTAGTTCACTGGCATCTCAATTGCAGTCTAAATAAAAAAACTGCAAGGATGCCTCATGAAAACAACCACTCCGATTCACGATTCTGCGTCTCATCACTGGCTGATATTTGATCCCATTCCTTTCTCAGGTGGCTCTAAGGTAGCCACCAGAGAGATACTCAATCTCTGCCCGGACAAGCAAATCAAACTCACCATTCTCTGTGCAGATAAAAATGACTGGAACGAGCCACGGCTGATAAAAAGACATCAGATCCAGTTCGCCAGCTGTCAGCTGTTAGGTGCATTGCAGTCAGCCAGTAACGGTTGGCGATACTGGCTGAAACAGCTCTGTTATACCCTTATGATTCTCTGGCAGATGGTAAAACAGCCCGGCATTGATACTGTGATAGGCGCCTCCGGCCCCGGTGTGGATATGGCACTTTATCTGGTCAGGCTGGTTTTCCGCTACCGTCTGATACAGTTTATTCACGGGCCTGTCGGTGCTTCACGCTCCATAGGTTACTGCCTCAGCAGAGCTGATAAGGTGTTCTATCTGGCCAATTGCCGCGACTCTATGCTGAGGGCACTGGAACGCTATTATCGATCTCGCGTCTCTGTATCGGCCGCCACTGAACTGGCGCGATTCAATATCGGTTCCCCCCATTTCTTTACTTTTCAGAACGGTATCGGTGAGCAGAGATGGCCGACTCCCTGCATTTACGGGGAACCAACTATTTTCTGGGCGGCATCTTTGCTGAAGTGGAAAGGGCTGGAAACCCTTGTAGAGGCAGGCTCTATTTTAAATCAGCAGATACCTGTCAATGTGCATGTCTGCTATATCCGGCCTAAAAATACCCGCTTGGAAGTGTCTGAAGCGCCGTTAGATCTGGATAACTTTTACTGGTATCAGCAGCCGGATAATCTGGATGAAATTCGCTCCCGCTGCTCTATCTATATATCCACCAGCACAAAGGAGCCTTTTGGTCTCTCCGTACTGGAAGGCATGGCGGCCGGAATGTGCGTTTTTATTCCCAGAGACGGCGCGTACTGGGATCAGACGCTGACCCATAACCTCAACTGTATTAAGTACACTCCCGGCAGCGCTTCTTCACTGGCCAGTGAACTATTGCAGATCATCATTAAGCCGGAGCGAATCGTACGAATCGGCCTGTCAGCCATGAAGGCCGCACGCCAGTACCGGGCAGAGAAATGCTACCGACAGATTATCCATACTCTGACTGAGTCAGGAACCCTTCCTTCAGTAGTTGTACAACAAGCAGAGAGGGCTGGCTAATGGCTTCCGTTAACGCAATAAAACAGCTATGCGCATACGGTATCGGACTGTTTATGATGAAAGGACTTTCCTTGATCATGCTTCCGGTACTGGCCAATGCACTGACGCAAGAAGAGTTAGGCAAGCTTGAGCTTCTCACCAGTATCGCTGTGTTCTTCGCCATACTTATCTCCTTTGCCCTGCATGAAGTGCTGTATCGCTTTGTCAGTGATGTGGAACAGAATAAACAGCAGAGTGCAGCAAACAAAATTTACTGCCTGTCACTGATGTTCTCTCTCTCCGCCCTGCCACTTCTTTCTGCCCTTAGCCTGATTGCGAGCCGATATACCGATACCATAATGCTGTCCGAGCTACTGCTGATCTCTTTCGCCCTCTCTTTTGAAGGTGCGATAGGCATCAGTCTGGCATGGCTGCGCATGCAGGACAGAGCCAGAGCTTTTGTTACTATCTCCCTTTTAACCTGTCTCTGTCAGGCCGGTTTTGTACTGCTATCGCTAAAGCTGCAAGCCGGTGTAAGTGGTATTTTACTTGCGTCAGTTAGCGCTCACTTTTTGCAACTGGTTGTGCTGCATATTGTTAACCGCTTTCGCTGGACACTGCCACCAGCCGGCGATATCCGGCAGTATGTGAAATACGGTATTCCTGTCGCCGCATCCGGTCTGCTGGCCTTTGGCTTAAACGGGGCAGAAAAGCTGATTCTGGGAGTAGGTACTGACTATCAACAACTGGCGGTCTATGCCATTGCCGCCAAATTTGCCCTTGCTATGTGTATTCTGGTGCAGCCGTTTGGTATGTGGTGGATGCCAAAACGATTTTCCACCCTTAACCAGAATCAGTTCAGCAGCTTTACTTCAGTAACTCAATACGGCGTGATCTGGATAACCCTGCTCAGCACAAGTATCGCCTTTGCTGCTCCTGTTTTTATCCATCATATGTTGCCGCAAAGCTATCAGGCAGCGGCCGGTTATACTGCAGCCACCTTAGCCATCGCCCTGTTCAAAGAGCTAAGTGAGCTAAGCAATATCGGCATCTTATTCAGAAAAAGAACCGGACTACTTTTACGCATTAACATTGCCGCCACCCTTGTCGCCCTGATACTGGCAACAGTGCTGATTTCATACTCTGTCTGGGGCGTGCTTGCGGCTCTGTTTATTGCTCAGCTACTCAGGTTTATTGCCATTACGGTTATCAGCCACAAGCTATACCCTTTGCAATATCAAAATAGAGCGCTTGCCCTGTTAGTCTCTGTTTGTTGTGGTTATCTGCTGCTCTCTTATTACGTTTCAGATATCCGGGTTCAGTACCTGATGACCTTTATTGCTCCCCTGAGCATGGTTTTCATCAGTTATCTGACAGGGCTTGTTCCGGCTGTTTCCGGACGTTCAACCCTGAACTTGATCAGAAGAAAGGCAGATAGCTTATGAAGATTGAGCAGGCGAGTATTTCAGCTAACCAACAAAATAGATCGTATAGCGATCTAATACTCTGCCTGCTGGTCTGTGCGGTCATCTCGCTGATCTGGTATCTGGCACCAACCCCATACACCGCTGTTGCCCTTTGCCTGCTGCCCCTAGCCCTGCTGGTGGTTATCAGCCAGATGTTCTGGCTGGTTCTGCTGTTTGTGACCTTCTCTTTCTTCCGCATTCACGAAGTGATACCTCAGCTTTACTCGCTAAAGATCCCGCTGCTGTTATCTGCCGGAGCCTTGTTTGCCCTGCTCTGGCATATATTTATCTCAGCAAAACTAAAACCCTACTGGCACCCGTCCCTTAGCTGGCTGGCTGGCTTCTGGCTGCTGGTGATCATGGGGGTAGTTCTGGCTTCGAACCGCCCGATTGCGTTGGAGCAGTTTAAAAACATCTACTGGAAGATCATTGTTATGACCCTTGCTATTACCTGGGTGGTCAGCCGGGAGCAGCACCTGTCGTTGATCTCAAGGCTGATGACAGCAGCCGGGCTCATTGTAGGTTGTACTGCCCTGTATAACTCAGCAAACGGCATTGGTATGGTTGAGGGCACAAGGGTAACCATAGGGCGGGATCTCGGTTCTATGCTGGGTGACCCCAATGATCTGGCACTGGTACTGATGTTTCCCCTCGCCTTCTCCCTCAGTATCACCCTGACAAAGGGGCATTCCGTACTGTTTCGAACTATTGCAGCCATTACCAGTCTGGTGCTGTTTATGGCTGTTATCGCCACACAGAGCCGCGGCGGACTACTGGGTGTACTTTCCGTTGGTGGCATCTTTACCTTTAAACATATCCGCTCTAAGGCGCTGATTATGACTCTGGGCGCCATTGCAGCCGCTGTTCTCTATGCCGTTGCCGGTATCTCAGATCGTGCCTCCGGTGGCGCTGCCGAAGACGGGGTAGACGCCTCCGCCATGGGTCGTCTCTACGCATGGCAGGCCGCTTTCAGAATGGCGGTGGACAATCCCTTTAGCGGTGTCGGACTGAATAACTTCTACTTTAATTACTACTACTACAGCTCTCACTGGGACGGCCTTAATCACGCCGTGCACAGTACCTGGTTTGGCGTGTTGGCAGAAACCGGCTTTCTGGGGCTGGCGGTGTTCGTCGGCTTTATTGCTTCCCTAATCATCACTGCACGCCGCACCATTGCCCTGACCGCCAGGATGGCGCAATGCTCCCACCATATCACGACCATTGCCTATGCTGTGTACGCCGGTCTGGTCGGCACTGTGGTTTCAGGCACCTTCCTCACTCAGGGTTTTAACTGGCCTATCTATATCCTCGCAGCACTGACTATTTCTGTTGCTCAAATTGCCAGTCAAAATGCGAAACACAACTAGCACCTTACCTATCCATATGTAATTTAAGAAAATATTTTCTGGCACGCTCTGTGATAGTTACTAGTTATGAAAAGGAACTCGTATAAGGAACAAGCTATGCTAACTACAACACTGCACCGCACCAAAGTCTGGCTGCAATATCACCCAAACCCGAAAATGCAGAAACTGTTTGTTGTGCTGAAAACCATCCGCAGCAGCGATATTCCGACGCCGGCGTTATGGAATCACCTTGCCCTTGGGTTAGTAACATTAACCCGGACTATAACCTCAGGGCTATCCCGGCTATTGATCTATACACCGGCATTTAAGGCCAGAGTGAGTGAGAGCGGAAAAAATCTTAACCTGTACGGCGGTATGCCCTACATCAGCGGACCTCTTTCAATCCGTATCGGCGATCACTGCCGGATTTCAGGGCAGACCACCTTTTCAGGCCGTAGTGCTTCAGAAAACCCCGAACTGATTATCGGTAATAACGTTGGAATCGGCTGGCAGACAACCATCGCTGTAGGCAACAAGGTGATTATTGAGGATAACGTACGAATCGCCGGAAAAGCCTTTCTGTTCGGCTATTCCGGCCACCCTTTAAATGCAGAACAGCGGGCAAAAGGCAAGCCGGACACAGAACAACAGGTAGGGGATATCCATCTGAAAAAAGATGTCTGGCTGGGCAGTAATGTCAGTGTCAGCTCAGGTGTCACCATAGGGAAAGGCACCATTGTGGCAACCGGAAGTGTGGTAACCAAAGATCTGCCTGACTATGTTCTGGCAGCAGGGAATCCCGCCAAAGTGATCCGTTCCATTCTGGATCAGCAATAGAGAATCAGGAGGCATTATGCACGATTTAATTGTATTCGGTGAAGACTACGGCAGTCTGCCCTCAAGCACTCAGCATCTGATTAACGGACTGGCAGATGATCGCAAAGTAATATGGGTAAACTCCATTGGATTGCGACAACCGAAACTATCGGTAAAAGACGCCAAACGAGCCTTTAATAAGTGCTTTTCCGGCCGTAATAGCGCACTAAAACAGACTTATTCGAAGACAGACGAAAACCACGGCAGAAGTAATATTACTCAGGTAAACCTGCTGACAATTCCGGCGCCCAGCTCTGCGATGGCAAGAAAAGTTGCCCGTGAGCTTATGCTTCGTCAGTTGATGCCGGTACTGGAAAAAGCTGAGCTAAAACAGCCTATTTTATGGTCGTCTCTGCCGACCGCCGCCGATCTTTGCGGCCACCTGAATGAACACGCTGTTGTCTACTATTGCGGTGATGACTTTTCCGCTCTGGCCGGTGTTGATCATGACACAGTCTCAAAACATGAAGAGAAGATGGCAGATAAAGCCAACCTTATCCTTACCGCGAGCGATGCCCTGACAGGAAAATTTCCTGCCCATAAAACCCGGCTTCTCAGCCATGGAGTTGACCAGAAACTGTTCTCCATTCCGGCAGCCATTGCGCCACAACTGGCTGAGTTAAAACAGGCGAATCAACGTCCAGTCGCCGGCTTTTACGGCTCCATATCTGAGTGGCTTGATTATCCGTTACTTGATGAAGTAACAGAGTCACTGCCGGACTGGGATTTCGTTTTTATCGGTCCACTGGCCACCAGCAAGAATCCGCTTCCTCAGCGTGACAACGTACATTATCTGGGTCCTAAAGCCCACCATGAACTGCCCGGCTTCAGCCAGCACTGGGACGTGAGTATGCTCCCCTTCAGTCAGAACCAGCAAATTGCTGCCTGTAGTCCGCTCAAGCTGGCGGAATACATAGTCGCCGGTCGTCCTATTGTCACCACGCCTTTCCCGGCGCTGGGCGGGTATCAGAAGTATGTACATTGCGCCGACAACACAGGCACGTTTATTCAATCATTAATGGCCGCCAGAGATGACTCATCTATTCCGGCTCACGCTCTGCAACACCAGAGCTGGGATGAGAAGAGTCGCTTTCTTAGCTGGCTGATGGAGCTGTTATGACAGAACTTAAATACCGCTTACTGGTTATTCTTAGTTCCGCCTGGCGGCGGCGCTACACCATTGCCCTGCCTATACTGCTTATGCCGCTGGTGGGGGCTGTGGTGAGCCACCTCTCCCCCAGCAAGTATGTTTCTCATACCAGTATGCTGATTCAGGAAACCGCTAAGATGAACCCGTTTCTGGAAGATATAGCTGTATCGACCCGTTTTAAAGAACGGATCAATGCACTCAGAACCCTGCTGAAAAGCCGCCATGTGCTTCACTCTGTGGCGCAGGAGCAGGGGTTAATCAACGACCAGATGAGCAGTATTGAGGCAGAAAGAGTGATTCAGAAACTCTCTGCCAGCCTGTCAGTCAATCAACTGGGCAAAGAATTTGTGCAGATAAAGCTTCAGTCGAAACATAAAGAGGGCATGAAGACGCTGCTTGAGTCCGTCAGCAACCACTTTATAGAGCAGTTGCTGGCGCCGGAGCGCTCTTCCATCAAGGACTCCTCAGAGTTTCTTACCATACATATCAATAAACGTTTGTCAGAACTGAATCAAGCAGAACAGGCATTGGCGGATTATCAGAACAGTAACCCCAATATGACGCCGGACATGCAGCGGGAGAGCCTTAACCGGCTAGCCTCGCTGAAACAAACTCTGGCAGAAAAAGAGGCGCGCTTATCCGGTGTCAGAAAAAGTCTCGGCTCACTGGATCAGCAGTTGTCTAAAACCAACCCTGTGGTGGGCAAAATTGAAGAGAAAATTATCGATGTCCATAGTGAACTGACCCTGCTAAGAGCCAAATACACCAATAATCACAGTGCCGTAGAGGAGAAACGTCAGGAGCTGGAGAGGCTGGAAACAGAGCGCTCTGCCCTGCTTTCCAATACAGCTCCGGAACTGAGCAGTGATCAACTGTGGGATATTGCCAGCAGTGTCAGCCTGTCAGACCTTAATAATGTACAACCCCTGCTGATTACTCAGTTGCAATCCCTTCAGGCAGCGCGAAGCGAATACGAAGCCCTGAGTGAAGAGACCAAAAGCCTTCAGAAGATGGTTCGCCAACTTGAGCAACAGGCGCAGTTCTTTGGTGATGAAGTGAAAATCCTCGATAGCCTGAACCGCAAGGTAAACCTGAAACGCCGCCTGTATGACGAGTTGGTGGAGCGCTATGAAATGGCTCAACTGACCGGCTCTCTGGGGATCTTTGAGCAGAACAAACGGGTTAAGATCATCGATCTTCCCTTCACCCCAAGTGCTCCGGTTAACTTCCCTATGCCAATCTACATTATTGCAGGGCTGTTTGCCGGTATCGCTCTGGGTTGCGGACTGGCCACCCTACTTGAGCTGTTTGACACCAGTGTCCGACGAAAGGCAGAACTGGAGCAGATTACCGGAGCACCGGTACTGACGGTTATTCCGAAAATAACGCCATAGCCTGTCATTAGTCGCACAAAAACAGTCGCAAAGAATAACTACAGAAAATAGCCGCATAACGCGGCTTTTTTCTTTTGCTCAATATCATTCTCAAATTGAAAAATGACACAAGAACAGTCCCGATATCATGCTAAGTCGTTAATTTTAAACATAAATTTAACTGGCACACTTTCTGCTATTTAACTGTTATCCCTATTCAGAAAGTAAGGATACGACTATGAATGACAACATCGAAAACAGAGCAGGAAGAAAAGTAATCCATGTGGTTCAGCATCTGGCTCCGGGCGGGCTTGAGACCCTGACACTGGATCTGATGAAGTTTGCCCATCCGCAGGATCAGGTTCTTATCGTCAGCCTTGAGGGTAGCAAGGAACAGGCACTGAAAAACTGGCCGAAGCTGGAGCCTTTTGAGCATCAGTTGATCTTTCTGGATAAATCTCCGGGTGTCCAGTTAGGGCTGGTGCTTACCTTACTGCGCGCCTTTCAGGGTGTAAGACCCGATGTGGTACATACCCATCATATCGGTCCCCTGCTTTATGCCGGATATGCAGCAAGAATGGCAGGCGTTCCGGTACGAATCCACACCGAGCATGATGCCTGGCATCTGAATGATAAAAAGCAGGTTCGTCTTCAGGGACTGATTCTTAAGGCAGCTAAACCAACACTGGTCGCCGATGCCAGTAAGGTAAATGACAAACTAAAATCCTGCTTCTCCTATCCGGATAGCATTGTGATTAAAAATGGCGTCGACTGCAGAAAATTTAAACCCGGCTCTAAGCCTCTGGCAAGGGAGCTGTTTGATCTGCCCGCTGATAAAAAAATTATCGGCTGCGCCGGCAGGCTGGAAACGGTAAAAGGGCAGGATATTCTTATTCAGGCTCTCTCATATCTCTCCGCTGAACATATACTGGCTATCGCCGGTGACGGCAGCCAGAAACAAGAGTTACAGGCAATGGTGAAAGAGTTATCTCTGACTGAGCGGGTGTTTTTTCTCGGGCTGGTAGAGAATATGCCTCGCTTTTATCAGTCGCTGGATATCTTTTGTCTGCCGTCGCGCTTTGAAGGCTTTCCTCTCTCCCCACTGGAAGCACAGGCTTGTAATATCCCAGCAGTTGTGACGGATGTTGGCGCCAGTGCAGAAACCATCTGTCCGGCTACCGGTTATGTGGTTCCGCCGGAAAACCCGCAAGAGATGGCTGCTTGTCTGGAGCATCAGCTTCTCAGGCGCTACAACCATATTCCGCGCGAGTTTGTCGTAGAGAACAACGATATCCGCCGCATGATTCGCGCTTATGAAGATCTGGCTCTGGGAGTACTGGCATGATTGACTTAATTCTGGCTACGCTGTTTGCCGTCAGCGCGCTGCTGATTGTTTATCATCACCTTGGCTACCCGGTTCTGCTGAAGTGGTATGCAAGAAGAAACCCGCTTAGTCCTGCTCAGACACTATTCAGACGATACAGAGAGCAGAGCGGAGACGCAGATATGCCGGAAATCACCATTCTGGTTCCGGCCTATAATGAACAGCTTTGGATAGCAGATAAGATCCGAAATCTGGCCTGTCTCGATTACCCTGCCGGCAAAATGAAGGTGATCATCGGGCTGGATGGTTGCAGCGACAATACTGCCCGTCTGGCACGGGATACTATTCAGGAAGCGATCTGCGCGGAAACCTGTTTTGAAATCATTGAGTTCAGCGAAAACCGCGGGAAAATCGCAGTGATTAATGAGCTGATGCAGAGGGTGGATAGCGAGCTGGTGGCGCTGAGTGATGTGTCCGCCCTTATCTCTGTCGATGCCCTGCAGATAGCCGCAGCACACTTTAGTAACCCAAGGATAGGTGTGGTTAACCCCTGCTACCGGATACTGGAAACAGGCTCTGTGGCAGAAACGAAATACTGGCAGTACCAGAGCCGGATCAAACAGGCTGAAACCTCACTCGGTTCAACCTTAGGTTCGCACGGTGCCTTTTATCTGTTCCGTACAGCACTGTATGAGCCTCTGGAAGAGAACACCATTAACGATGACTTTATCCTGCCGATGAAGATCATTGAGAAAGGTTATCTGGCTCATTACGATGCGGATATGCTGGCACTGGAACAGGAAGCCACCAGCCAGGGGAACGATTTTAAACGTCGTCTGCGAATCTCTGCCGGCAACATGCAGCAGGTGCTTCGTCTGTGGCCTCTTTTTAGTCCCAGATATTCAGGTATCGCTTTTGCCTTCTTTTCCGGTAAAGGGCTACGTCTGCTCACTCCATACCTGATGCTGAGCTGTCTGATAACATCGCTGCTTCTGGTCTCTTATCCACTGTTCAGTATTGCCCTGACGGCGCAGCTGGCACTCTACGCCATTGCCATGCTCTGTTATCTGTTTCCTGTACTACAGGTTCACACCTTGATTACTTTTATCACCTATCTTATGACCGGTCATTTTGCCAACCTGATTGGTGGCCTGCGCTACCTGCTGGGGCTGGAAAACAAAAGATGGATCCGGGTTAAACAATAAGGAGATTGTTATGTCTGCCAACACCAATAAATTTAATATTATCTCAATCAGCAAACGAGGCTTTGATGTCATGGTCTCCCTGATACTGATTATTCTGGTAACACCATTTATTCCACTGATTGCTGCCGCCATTAAGTTCTCCTCCCCCGGACCGGTTCTCTACCGCCAGCTCAGAGTGGGAAAAAGCAGCCCGGATCAGGTGGTTCTGTTTGAAATTGTTAAATTCAGAACCATGTATCAGGACGCAGAACAGAGATCCGGGGCAAAATGGGCAACGGAGAACGACCCGAGGATCACACCTGTAGGGCTGTTTATGCGCAAAACCCGTATCGATGAGATCCCTCAGTTGATCAATGTTCTTCAGGGTGAAATGTCCCTGATTGGCCCACGCCCGGAAAGACCCGGTTTTTACCAGAAACTGGAAAATGCCATCCCCTTCTTCGCAGACAGAACCTATGGTGTTCTGCCCGGCATTACCGGTCTGGCTCAGGTCAATCAGGGCTACGACACCTGTATTGATGATGTACGAAGAAAGGTCGCTTTTGACCATAGATACGCCCTGTCATTCTGCTCATTTTTCCAGTGGCTGAAGATGGATCTGACCATCTTGTTTAAAACCATTGCGGTTGTCGTCAACGGACGCGGGCAGTGAGGTCCCCCATGAGCAGCCGTAAACGTAACATCCTGTTGGTTCACTATGGTGACAACTGGATAAGAGGCAGCGAGCAGACCCTACTCAGTCTGGTAGACAATCTGGATCGCTGCCGCTTCACCCCTTTTGTCTGGAGCAACAATCCACGGCTTCATCAGCAATTGCAGCAGCGTAATGTTGGTAGTTTTCTCAGCCCGTTTAAAGTCTTACTGGGCTGGCAGAAGCCACGCTTTGCTATCTTCAGTTGGTTGCAACAATGCCTACAGGCTTATCGTCTGATAAAGGAAAATAACATTGATCTGGTTCATGTGAACGGTGGTGCCCCCTGCCAGTGGATGTGGCTGGTATGCCGCTTATGTGGTATCCCTATGTTGCTTCATCTGCATTCTGATTACCCGTTACGGGATCGGTTAACACTTGGGTTCGGCCTTGCCACACAGGTAGTCACTGTCAGCAATGCCATCAGCCACTCGCTGCTGAAAGACGGTTACCCGCAGCAACGACAGAAAACCATCTACAACGGCTTTAGCGGACAGCAAGACCAACAGCCTGTGTTCGATGTCAAAAAACACCTCGGGCTGGATAGCAGTACTTTTTTACTGGTCAGTTGTGGCTCTTTAATCCAACGAAAAGGAATGGATCTGCTGATACGTGCTATGGCATCAGTACGGAAGCATGATCAAGGTGTTCATCTTCTGATCATCGGCGGAGGTCCTGAATATCATTCACTACTCACCCTTGCCCGTCAGTTAGATATAACTGACCATATCCACTTTAGCGGTGAACAGAGCAACGTACCCCGCTGGATGGCAGGCTGTGATGCCTTTGTCAGCGGAGCCAGTAGTGAAGCTTTTGGTCTGGTAATCGGCGAGGCCACACTGGCCGGGCTTGCGGTTATCGCCCCCGCAACAGGCGGCATTCCCGAGCTTGTTCAACATAACGTCTCAGCGTTGCTTTATACCAAAGGTAGCCAAGCTCAACTGGCACAGCATATTGTTTCCCTGCGGGGAGAGACAGATGTTGCCCGCAGATTGACAACAAATGCCCGGCAGCGAATTACAACTAAATTTACTGTTCAGCATTATATCAGCGCATTTCAGTCTGAGTACCAGCGCCTGCTTTGCACGCCTGTCAGCCCTCCTTCCATTGGCAGTTTTATCGCCACAGCACTGCGCACTACTCTTGCTCATATCACCGACCCCCTGAGCAATCATCTGAATTTCAGATTGAATCTCATAATGAAAAACAGCCAAAAACGATTTTAATCTTTGTTGTTTTTCAGTTAGTTACCAGTTGGCACAAGCTTTGAAAGTCATTGAGTATGTCTGATGAAAAACAAGGATGATTCAATGAGACCACTACTTCTGTTTACTGCTCTGCTTGTCAATTCAGCCGGCGCTATGGCGACTCCTTTTGACACCTGCCCGAGTAAAGCCTACCTGTTTCAGTCCCAGCCGGTTCAGGTGTACGGAGTAAACCTTGTAACGGGTTCTACTGCTTTGTTGCAAGGAGATACAGGAACCACGGGAAATGTTAATGGTGTCGGTTTTGACTTCGACAGCCGCTATATTTTTGGTTACAACACAACGGATAAAACCATTGTCAGAATGGGCAAGGATTTTCAGGTTGAAGTTCTCTCCGTCAGTGGCCTGCCTACGGATCACACCTTCTATGTCGGTGATGTGTTTAACAAGTATTACTACCTGTACCGTACCGGAAAAGGTCTGTTTCGCATCGACCTTACACCGCTAGACACCGACCCGGATGCCACCCTGATAGTTGAACAGCTTTCCACTACTGCCACTGTCAGGCTGACAGACTTTGCTTTTCATCCGGTAAACTCAAAGTTGTACGGTATCGATAATAATTCCGGCTGGTTATATGAGTTTGATCCACAAACAGGCGCTGAAACTCTGATAGGTGATACTGGCGAATTGGGCACTTTTGGTGCCGGCTACTTTGATGTTAATGGCTACTACTATGTGTCCAGAAATCAGGATGGACAAATTTACCGTATTGACCTTTCTGACGAGAGCCAGATCAACAGCGGTGTGGTTCCTGCGGTTAAGTTTGCTGACGGACCAAGCTCAAATCAAAATGATGGTGCTCGATGCGCCAACGCACCCGTAGTAGATGAAGACTCAAATATCGACTTCGGTGACGCTCCGGATAGTTACTCAACCACTCTTGCCAGCAATGGTCCGCGTCACGAACTGGATCAGCTTACCTGGCTGGGCGACAGTGCCCCCGACGGAGAACAAGATGGTTTAGTCGCCCCCCTGAGTGACGATACAGTAGGAATCGATGACGATAACGGCGTCGAGTTTATTACCACATTGCAAACCGGCTTAGATGCCATGATACAAGTTAATGCTTCCACTCAAGGTTACCTGAGCAGCTGGTTTGACTGGAATCAGGACGGCGATTTTCTGGATGAAGGCGAACAACTCCATCAGGATCTGCAGCTTAGCGAAGGTAACAACAACCTTATTTTCACCGTTCCTCTCAACGCCGTGCAGGGCAGCAGTTGGAGCCGCTTCCGCTTCAGTCAGCAAACCGGGCTGGCAGCCACCGGCGGGGCAACCTCAGGTGAAGTAGAAGACCACCAGATATTTGTTACCGCTGAAGGAATTACTGTCAGGCACTACCCGAATGAATCCGGATACGCCACGGTAGCCTTTGAGGATAACTGGCCCCATAAAGCCGACTACGATATGAATGATGTGGTTATTCACTACCGGGTAACGGAAATCCTGAAAGACAATCTGGTACAGAAATCCTTTATCCGCGGCCGCCTTGCAGCTTATGGTGCCGACTACCACAGCGGCTTTGCTATTCGTCTTGCCGGCTTGTCTCAGTCGGATATAGATACCAGCCTGACCCGCCAGTTTCACAATGATCAGTTGCAGGCAGACAGCGGGCTGGAGATGGATTCCGCAGAAGCGATATTCCGCATATCTGACGATTTAAGCCATAAAAAAGGCACAGAATGCCGCTTCTTCCGCACCCTGTCTGACTGTAAAGAAAATGAATCTTTTATGTTTGAATTGCATGTTTCCCTGAACAGTGGAGCCGACAGTTCCGGATTAATGGCCATGCCTTACGATCCGTTTGTGTTTGCCACCCCTTATTACTACCACGGGGAAGAGTTACCACTTCATCCCGGCAGAACACTGGAGATCCACCTGGCTGATCAGGCGCCAACTGAGAAATTTAACCGCGATGAACTATGGAACCTCGGCGTCGACGCCAGTGATGAGTCAACAGACACCTACTTTAAGACCGCGAATAATCTGCCGTGGGCTCTGCTGGTTCCTTACGAATGGCAGTGGCCGATAGAACGCAAAGAGCTGACACTGGCCTACCCAATGTTTGCTGAGTTTGCCGAGAGTGCCGGAGAATCAGCCAAACAGTGGTACCTGCCTGAAAATGCTGTTGCTGGCAATATCTATCAACCTTAAGGAGCGCCGTTATGAAACATTTACTATTACTTATCCCGATGTTAGTGATTACGGCTTGTGGTGGCGGAGGCGGTGGAGGCGGTTCCAGCTCTGGTGGCGGCTCTTCACCTTCAGCGCCATCCTCACCTTCTGCACCTTCAGCCCCGTCGGAACCAACGCCGATACCGGAACCAGCACCGACACCGGTTATAGCTCAACGCTCGATGGATGAACTTGAGGTACCTCAGGGCTTTAGCTACCAAGCAAGTTCAGGGCTAAACCTGTCGGTGCAACTAAGCAGCCAGCAGAACAATACGGCATTTATCTCTGTGTATAGCGAATACAATCAGCTCGCTCAGGATCAGTATCAGGCCGTATCAAGCAGTAAAATACTCTCTGCGCCTATGGTTCAGGGAAGCTTTTCAGCCAGCTTCGAAACAGCAGAGAGCACAAAAACTCTGCTGATTGAAGTGTGGCAGTTGGGTGCAGCCGCTCCGATACAAAAGGTGGTGGTGAAACAGGCTCAGATAAACTGGGTCGATTAAGATCAGAGCTTGTTGAGTCTGAACGATCAACAAATTTCTGATAAAAATAAGGCATCTTCGTTATTGAAGATGCCTTATTTGTTCAGCCTTGCTCCAGTAAGTTAAGCATTTTTTCCGCGCTCAGCGGCCGGAAGAACCAGTAGCCCTGAGCGACATCACAGCAGAGTTTACGACAAAACTCCGCCTGCTCTTCAGTCTCTATCCCTTCAGCCACAATAGAAAAACCAAGCTGGTGCCCCACTTCGGTAATGGCTTTCAATATAATTCTGTTTTCACGACTATTGGCCGGACCGGAGATAAAGGAGCGATCAATTTTCAGATGACTAGCAGGGAACATAGTCAGATAACTTAAGGAAGAGTAACCGGTACCAAAATCGTCAATGGATATCTCTGTACCAAACTCCCTTAACCGGCGAAGGTTGATCAGTAGCTCTTCTGTCGCTTCAATCAGGGTGTGCTCGGTGATCTCAATACCTATGTCTCGCGGGGAGAGATGATACTCATTGAGTGTTTTGTTCAGCACACTAAAAAAGGATTTGTTCTCAAGTTGCTTTCCGGAAACATTAATATCAATTTTTATATCCGAGTGGCCGTTGCAGCGCCACTCAGAAAGCTGCCGGCACGCTTCGCGCAGGACCCAGTTGCCAATATGAATAATCAAGTCTGAACGCTCTGCAATAGGGATAAATACCGCCGGCGAACGGCTCGCCTCTGTAGGAGGATTTGTCCAGCGGATCAGGGCTTCACAACCGACAACAGATTGGTCGGTTAAACTTAATTTAGGCTGATAAACCAGTTCAAACTCATTAGCACTCAGCGACTGCTTAAGCTGATTGGCCACTTTTCTCTCAAACAGCATAATATCGTTCATGGTTTTATCAAAAAACACATAACGATTGCGGCCACGATTTTTCGCCTGATACATAGCGGTATCTGCGTGCTGAAGCAGAACCTCCACACTTTCACCATCGTCAGGATAGACACTGATCCCGATACTGGCAGAGCTGTAAATATTTTGCTCAGAGATCAAAAAACTCTGTTCAAATTGATTGAGTAGTTTCGACGCCGCTCCTTCGATATCAGACTTTTCAGCAATATGAGGCAATACCAGTACAAACTCGTCCCCGCCAAAACGGGATAAAGTGTCGTACTTTCTCACCTTACTTTTCAGCCTTTCCGCAACCTGCATCAGAAGCTGATCACCACAGACATGGCCCATGGTGTCATTAACCTCTTTAAACATATCCAGATCAATAAACAGGATGGCTACTTTCTGTCTGAATCGTTCAGCTTCTACCAGCCGCTTTTCCAATTCACTCTCAAGAAAGCGTCGGTTAGGCAATTGAGTTAATGTATCTGAAATCGCCAGCCTCTCCAGCTCAGCCAGCGCTTTGTGCTGCTCAGTCATATCGATATCAATGCAAAACATCTCAGGAGAGTCGGTCCACTCCTTCAGCATAATGTGCATTGAAAATACCGGAACTAAATGACCATGTTTGTGCTTAAGCTGGAGCTCGGCTGCCGGGATAGCGTTGCCGTTTCTTACCCAATCGGTGTGCAGATCAACAACCGCCTCACGCATCTCATCGGGAATGATCAGCTCTTCAAGGCGCATACCCAGAGCTTCCTGCTTACAAAAGCCATAAAGCGCTGTACTTGCTTCATTCCAATAGATCACCCTACGATTGACATCATATCCCTGCACAGCAACCTTAGGCAGGCTCTCCAGCAACTGGATAAAACGACGTTCATCTTGTTTAAGTGTTTCATCGTGATTTGACAAATTTTCTTACCCTATACCTGACTGACAGTTAGCTCTCTTCCCGGCTCATAGGCCGAATTTTTATTTCTAAGAGGAAGAGTTACTTTAAAAGTAGCAGAGTTTCGTCGGTTTCGGGAAAGGGAGGATCTGCTGGCATAAGCAGAGGCAAGTGAGATTTACAGTGTAAAGAGCTGACATAAGCCAGCCCTTAGGTCAGATAAGATCAGGATTCAGTCTCGTTACGAATAGCCTTAATAATCACAGAAGTATCCATACGGCCGAGACCTTGTTCAGAAAGATCTTTATACTGCTGATTAGCTTTTTCGGTGAAAGGCAGGCTGATACCCTGACTTTTTGCCTCTTCAATACAGAAGCCAAGATCTTTGATCATCCAGTCAATGGCAAAGCCAAAATCGAACTTGTCCTGAGCCATGGTTTCAGCCCGGTTTTCCATCTGCCATGAACCGGCTGCGCCATTCTTCAGACAGTTAATCAGGGTTGGAACGTCAAAGCCGGCTTTTTCCGCGAGAATAAGCCCTTCAGATAGCCCGGTCAGTGCACCGGCTACACAAATCTGATTCACCATTTTGGCGCGCTGTCCCTGCCCTGTTGCTCCCATCAGAACAGAAGATTTACCATAAGCATCAAAGAGACTGTCCAGCTCTGCAAAGTCATCTTCACTTCCGCCACACATAATGGTCAAAATGCCGTTTTCAGCCCCACTCTGACCACCAGAGACAGGTGCATCCATAAAACGCACTCCGGCTGCAGAGCAAGCCTGTGCCAGCTCTTCAGCAAGTAATGCAGAGGTGGTGGTGTGATCGACCAGAATAGCCCCCTGTTTCATCGCGGCAATGGCGCCGGTTTCACTGGAGGTCACTGAGCGTACATCATTGTCATTACCGACACAGGTTAGTACAACATCGGCCTCAGCGACGCATTCAGCTACTGTGTCACGGTACTCGCCACCATACTGCGCTACCCATTGCTTTGCTTTTTCTGTATTACGGTTATAAACCGTTACATCAAACCCTGCTTGTTTAACATGACCGGCCATAGGGTATCCCATCACACCTAAACCAATAAAACTGACTTTCATTGCTCTATCCCTTCCTTTTGATTTTTATTTCTGTTCTGCTGATTTGTTTCTATAGCTGGTTAGCTTTTCTGTCAACCAGATTCTTGATTCGACCAGCCCTTCTCCGGAGCACTCAACCAGATAGGCTTTGCCGGTAAAATAGCTCTCAGAGGCGATATTTTCGATAAATGACTCAGCAGATTTAATCTTATCTCTGGCGTAGTCATACTTACCGGACAAATGCTTTTTCGCTTCAGCACCACTGTACTTTTTACCACTGCGGATAAACTGACAATCGGAGTGGTTTAACTGCTGCAGTAGCGCTGCTATTTCTGACTCTGTTACTTTTTCTGAGGTTAACTGCTCGGCCGTCGCAGTAAATGAAAAAAGTAACATACCTACTAGTACTATCGTTCTCATACATCACCTAACCTGACTTAAACCCATTAAAATGTACACTATGTAGTTTACATTTTAAATGTTCAGGTGAAAAAAAACCGGATAACAAGTATCCGGTTATATAGGTTAAGTCTTTGTCTGATTATGACAATTCAGCGTTATGATACACCTGCTGAACATCATCACACTCATCAAGCAGATCTAAGAACTTCTGGAACTTCTCAGCATCTTCACCCGTTACCGGTGTATTGGTCTGAGGAACAAAGGTGATCTCTTCTACATCCAGTGTGATGTCAGGAAACTCTTCATTAATGGCAGTTTTAGCCTTAAAGAACTCAGTATGAGGAGCAAATACGGTAATCACACCATCTTCAAGCTCGATATCAGTAACATCAACGTCCTGCATCATCAGAGCTTCTAATACGGCTTCTTCGTCTTCGCCTTTAAACTGGAAAACCGCCTGATGATCAAACATATGCGCTGTTGTGCCCGGGCTGCCAATCTTAGCGCCAGTCTTCACAAAGCATTGACGAACATCCTGAAAAGTACGGTTACCGTTATCTGTCAGGCAGTCAACAATCACACTAGCACCACCCGGGGCGAAACCTTCATAGCGGGCCGGTTGGTAATCTTCACCACCGCCGCCACTGGCTTTGTCCAGTGCTTTATCGATAACATGAGCAGGAACCTGATCTTTTTTAGCTTTAGCAATCAAATGCTTAAGGGAAAGGTTCATTTCCGGATCCGCGCCGCCGTTTTTGGCGCACATGTAAATTTCTTTACCGTATTTGGAATAGACTTTAATTTTTGCGCCTTGTGTTTTCGCCATTGAGGCTTTGCGCACTTCAAAACTTCTTCCCATCGGGATGTTCTCTCTGATTCAATTTATTCGGGCAGATTTTAACAAAGTGTCAAATCAATTCAATTTAGAATAGGTAATCAGCGTTAATGAACGCCCATTACTCTCTTGTATTTAACGATGGATTGCTCAAAACACGCTCTTTCATCATCACTTGTTAGCTTAGCAGTGTGAGCGGTTATTTCCTCCGGGCCTATTTTCGCTTGCTTAAGCTTCCAGACTAAAAATGAGGCTTGTTTATCCAGCTCAATCTTATTTTTCTCATCGGCTGGCAGCAGAGATAGATTTACAGGCATAGGAATATTCATCGATTAATTCTGAAGCAGGCAATATACCACAGAGCAGGGAAAGGGGTAATAGTAACAGGCTGTCTGAGCTGGCAATTTTTCAGTTTCGCTAGCGATAAATAAGCAAGGGCGCCTGTAAGGGCGCCCTAAAAAACTTGCAACCTGAGTGCGATCAATGAAGTAAGCCTAACTCCTCGGCCTCTTCCAAAGTTAAACCGCTTTCGCGAATCTCGCGCATGGCTTCGATGCGACGGCGAGCTTCAGCAGATTTTACTTGTTTTTTTGATTGCTTGGCGTCTTCATCCTTGAAGTCCCAATTAGATGCAATGTTTGTCATTTCATCGTGATCAATTGAATTAATAGACATACACACCTCCGATCAAAACCCCGTTCGGGACAAGGTTTATTTAGCAAAGGCAGATATCATTGTTAAGCAAATCTGATCGAGAATGTGAAGTAACCATGACTTCTAGAATGAAGTTTATAAATCTGTCATTAAGGCTTTGCGAAGATAAGATTTCGGTCATATCCTTAAAGGATTACGCTATCGAATCGTAAATGAGAGCTAGGTCTCGCTCTTGTTACATCCCACCCCATCCATTCCAGAAAAAGTATGCCTGCTTTGCACTGTTACAGCGGAACGATGATCAAGTAAAAGTATTCTCTGCCCAATTTATGCCAGGCAAAAAAAAGCGGGTAAGGTACCCGCTAAAAACATTCATAACTTAATGTAACTATCTGAGCCAATCTATCAATCTGTTAGAAAGGACTGTAAGGTTGTCTATTCGTTATTAAATATAGTCCGCCAGACAGAGCTAATGTCAGGTTAATGTCAATCTTATGTCCGGATATGAAAAACTTCGTCTGTTAGCCGACCGCCACTTCATCCAGCGTCCTGAACACCTCTTCATCCATATGCCCTTCAAGTATCAGTTTGCATACTTTTTTCCTGACAGCGAGCCCGGAGATCAGACGCTCAATAGAGAGATGCTTTGCTTCTGACTGACTATTAAACAGCTCAATGGTTTTACTCAGGATCTCGTAGCTGATCACTTCTTCACCCACTCTCAGCCAATCGAGCTTCTCTATGAGTTCCTGACACTCTTTCTGAATAGAATTATGTGGATGACCAGTCATAGCAGAAAGAGCCGTTATAGCTCTCTCCAGAGCCTCTGAGGAGGTATACTTAGATAAGGTAATTGTCAGCTCATCGGCATTGATCTCAACCAGATGTTTCCTTAATTTAACCCGGCGCCCCAGACGACCATTGGATTTGCTGGTTTTTCTCTGGATCGGTTCAAACTCACCGTCAATAATCTCTGCCAGTTCTTCCAGCCTCTGCTTAGACACCATTTCATTGCGTAACGGGTTAGGCAGGGTTGGAGCCATATTACGCTTGCCGGCGTTGGTAGTCCGGGCTCTGGAGTACCTTAATACCTCTTCAACATTACATTTTATGTCCAGCAGAAAATCTGAAGTTTTGCCGTTTCCGTCCACTCTGGAGATATCCAGATGATAACCCCATAGATTAACGTTAAATTGATCTTCCTGTTTATCTTCTTCTGCCAGTTTTCTCAGTTCGCGGATCAACTCGGTAGAAAAACGGCGCCATTCGATATTTCTGGCCAGTTTCTGGTTAAGTTCACTCAGCAGCAAACTATCAGTAAATCTTCTCGACATCCGGCTACGGAAAAACGAGTAAAGCTGAAACACAAGGGTATGCTGCTTAAGAATTTCAGGTGGGAAGAGGAAAAAGTAATCTTTTGTCAGTAACTCTTCATAAAAGGAGGGTTCCCAGACCAAGATATACAGATTAGGTTTGATCCTGATCTCTCCGGATGCGTCTTCAGAAGGCGCTTCTTCCGAAGCCGTGATGGTTCTGGCAAGGAAGCGGAAGCGATCACTTTTAAAGCCTTCCGGCATATTTTCACTCAGCCAGCGGCCTGCCAGCTCATGTAGCTGGAAGTCAGTAAACTCAATACGATCAATGCTTTCCCGGATGGAATCCCGTGCAGGCCCGCTATCTTTCTTGCCTCTCATGGAAAGAATATCGGTGATGTATAGCGGCGTTTTGTTCGGGGTCTGTTGTGCGTTGATCTGATACTCTTCCTGATGATGCTCGTGGTACTGCACTGTCAGGGTAAACAGAGCAAACAGTGTCATCAGATCATCAACAGTCATGATATTTTTAGAGGATCGAGTTTCAATGATCGCCCTTGATCCTGAAATAGAAACCATGGATTTTTGATAGTTTTTTCTGGTTCTCGGGGGAGCCAATGCCTGATCAATAATGCCGGCCCAGTTTGTCGGTGATACCACAAACTGATCCGCTTCATCTTTCATTGCCGGCGGAGTTTGCAGACCAAACTCATTTAAAAGACGCCGGTTAACCTGAGTTTGTGCCAGTGCTTTTGATCGTTTCTGTTTTTCTGTTTTTTTGCTCGACTCTGTCATCAGACTTGATGCGCCTAAAACAGAAACCAGTTGGCTGGGGTTAACAAATCTATGCAACATGGTTTTGCCCGCCAGACCTTCTTCAAATCTAACCGGAACCTGACTAAAAAGACCTATATTGACGGCAGCACGCAATCTTTGCTGAATCGCAGCACGGGTTAAATGACGATCAGTGGCTTCTACAATTTCCGTTGTAGAAACATAGCCATCTTTGCTGGTTAGTCCTCTCAGGGATATCAGGTTCAACAGTTCAACAATGCTTTTTGTTACCCCTTTAAAGTGCTGATACTGTTCTATCCAATCTACTGCATGTTCCGATACTTCAAAAAGGTGACCGTCTTTATGGTTTCTTGGCAGGTAAATCAGTAGTTTTTCATCGGATTTCATTTTTATTGTCCGCAGTTCAAGTTCCGTAGATTGGCTATAGTTCCAAAAGGTTAAAGAAATTCAGATCATAAATAAAGAGATATTTAATTTGTTTGGGTTAAAACTGATCTTACTGATTATATTGATCTATATTGATTATGTGATCTAATGATCTGAGCAAGGATTTGCTTTTATCTTGCTGAAAAATAAAGATAAAAAAAACAGGCTTTCGGAACGATGATCATGTTATTTCCGGAGGTATGATCAAGAAGAGATCGAAAACATGATCAAACAGTGCCGGACACATGATCAATACACAGACGGAGCGATGATCATCTGGATGACAGAACGATGATCACCGAAGGTTCACATCTTATCCACAGCCTCTGATTAAAATGACTTCTAATTTAAGCGAAATTGGCAATATACAGTGTTAATCAGAGTGACAG
This sequence comes from Vibrio sp. SCSIO 43137, assembly GCF_028201475.1. NCBI lineage: Bacteria > Pseudomonadati > Pseudomonadota > Gammaproteobacteria > Vibrionales > Vibrionaceae > Vibrio > Vibrio sp. SCSIO 43137. The sequence continues at coordinate 1,563,630 of NZ_CP116384.1, forward strand.
AAGCATGATCAAGGAAGCTGTTTTAGCATGTTTTCCGCTTACTTGCTCAAACGACATTGCAACGGAGTGTTCCGGTCAATTCTATCTTGGTTTGGTGAGCATTTACTAAAATGACAGAACGATGATCAAGCTAGAGAGGACTATTTTTGAT